>JAAFKL010000090.1 GCA_021399405.1 Candidatus Heimdallarchaeota archaeon
AGGGTGAAAGAACGTTGCCTTTCTGTTGATTGTTAGTTTTATTCTTCGAGGTATAAAGACGTCAAACTAATAATCTAAAATGGTTATATCAATTAAGACTTTGATAATTAATATAGTTTTCTTCTTGAGATAATTTTTTAGCTTGGAGACTTAGTAATTGAAATTGAATAAATTAAAGGTAGTACAAATTAGATTCTTATTTTATAAATCTCTAATTTCAGGTAATATTTCATCTCTTAATGTTTCTAATGGCTTGATTTCGTATATATTGGGTAAATTAACTATTGCATGATCAATACCGATCTCAGCAAGGTCTCTAAAATAATTAATAATATCTTGAGGTGTTTGCTCATTCGGCATAAGATTAATTGTTCCTAATGTGGTTTTCTCAATTTCATCGTAATCACGATTAAGATTATTGCAATGTCCTTGAAGTACTTGCAATTTATGTTTTAAGACATCTATTCCTGCGCCTGCAAATAGATTTGTTGTATCAGCATATTGGGCAACCATTCTCAACGTTTTCTTTTCCCCCATACCTCCAATCATGATTTTCGGATGAGGTTTCGAAATAGGTTCGGGTGAATTGAGAGTGCTTCCTTGAGTATAATGAGTTCCCAAGTAAGCATCATCTTTGTCTGACCACATAGCGTGTGCAATTTGTAGAGTTTCTTCCAGCATTTCGAATCTCACCTTCGTTGCTGGGAATGGGAATCCATAACCTTCAGCTTCTTCTTTATACCATCCGGCTCCGATTCCAAAATATGCTCTCCCTTGGGACAACACATCAAGAGTTGTTACTTGTTTAATTAAAAAGGCTGGATTCCTGTAAATTACCCCTGAAACTAAAGTTCCAAGAGTTACATTTTCAGTAAGTCCTGCAAAATAATTTAAAGCTGAATACCCTTCGAGCATTGCTTGGTCACGATCTAATCCGAATAAATCTTGAATTTGATAAAAATGATCCATTACCCAAAGTGAACTAAATCCGCCTTGATCTACAGTTTGTACAATTTCTTTTAATTTTGATCCAATTACAGCGTCTCCACCCGGATAAGTGAAGTTAGGGATTTGAATACCGATTTTCATTGTTCATAATTGAATCAATTTTATTTTTAAATTAAACGGAATAACCTATATCGTCTCAGAATTTCTAAAGCTGCAAATTGATATCTCAAAAAGCTTATTTTTTTAATTTCTTTTTTTCTCTATCAGTTGTGAAAAATAAAATTATTCTAATTACTGGTGCTTCAGATGGAATTGGTAAGCAGACAGCGTTAGAATTGGCTGAAATGGGGGCACATGTTATAATGCACGGCAGGAATGAAGATAAAACTTCGAAAGCTGCTGAGGAGGTCAAAACAAAATCTGGGAATAATAATGTGGATATAATAATCGCAGATCTTTCATCATTTGAATCTATTCGACGAATGAGTGATGCTATACATAGTGAATATGATCATATAGATGTGCTCATCAATAATGCTGGAGTTCAAATTCATAGTCATGAAACATCTGCGGATGGTTACGAACTGACTTTTGCTGTTAACCATTTGGCTTATTTCCTGTTAACTTCATTGTTGTTGGACTTGGTCAAGCAATCTGAATACAAGCGAATGGTGATTGTAGCATCCCAACTCCATTCTGAAGATCTCGATTTTGATAATCTTCAAGCCGAAAAGGGGTATAGTCTCTATCCAATTTATGCTCAATCTAAATTATGTAATATTATGTTTTCATTTCTACTAGCCAAACGACTCGATGGTTTTGGGATTACGGTTAATTGCCTCCATCCAGGTTTGATTGATACTAATCTAAACCCTAAACGAGATCAATCAGTTGTTGATCGAGCACTCCCAGTGGAGAAGGGGTCAATCGCTTCAGTCTATTTGTCTTCATCTTCAGAAATAGTGGGTGTTACAGGAAATTATTATCTTAATGATGCTTCTGTGGGTCGCCCTAGAGAAATTGCATTTAATGAAGAACTTCAACTAAAACTTTGGAATTTATCCGAAGAAATGATTGGTGAAAAGTTTAATTTCTGAATAATTTTGCTAATGTACTGTCTGAAAACTTATGAAATTATAATTCGAATCTGGCAAAATCGTCTGCATGTAAATCTTGAACTGATCTAACATATTTTGCAAAATCCGAAAGTATATGTCCTGTATTTATATTCATATATTGAACTGTGATCTCCACAAGTGCACCAAATATCGATTCACCATAAGTATTTACAGAACAATAAAATAATTTTCTGAACTTCTTCTGATCTAATAAATCATACCAGGTTTCCTCATCATAAGTTTGAATCATATAATATTTGAAGTAGAATATCATTCGATAATTTTCATAATACAACAAATCAATTTCAGAAATAGTATTGTTGGTAAATTCGCTCTCAATGTTTGTAATTTCGGTGTTTACAAATAATTCCCCGTTTTCAATTATTGCCCTTACTGCCATTTTTATTAACCTCATTTAATTGACGATTTGTTTCGAGTTCAGATTTGTTGCTGAATGGTCAAAACAATTATATTAGTCAGTATGATACTGACCAAACATAGTATATAAATGTTTTGAGAAAATGCTATTTCTATGATTAACAAATTCCAATGTTAATAGATGAACCAACTAGGAAATACAAAAATCTCAATCTTACTACTTGATTGCGTTGAATTAGTAATTAATTATTTATCAATTGTTGGAAAGTACTGTAGAAGTTGGATATGGAAGGATTACCTCTTCTTTCTCTAACTTTTCAAGTATTTTGAGATTAACTTCTTGTTGAGCATCAAGATAAATCCCATAAGCAGAGGTGGTAATATAATAAACAATCTGGAAATCATAACTATATGACCCAAGAGTTGTGAGATGTGCTCGAGCAAATCTGGTATTATCAACCTTGTCTACTACGTTTTCAGCCCATTGTGGGATCTTCTTTAATTTAGCAACAGGTGTGTTGCAATCGACACCTAGATTTAGCGTAATCCTTCTTTCTTCCATATCAGAATTATTGTAAATTCTTTTAGAAATGAGCTCTCTATTTGATATAATAAGTAAGTTTCCTACACTAGTTCTAATGTGGGTAGACCTTAATCCTATCCGTTCTACTTTACCAGCATCATTTCCTACCTTGATACTGTCACCAACCTCAAAGGGTTTATCCATATACAGAGTAATAGATGCAAACACATCAGTAATAACATTTTGAAGTGCAAACGCCATAGCTAATCCTAAGATACTTAATCCTGCTAGATAAGCTGTGATATTTACTCCTAATTGCAAGAAGAACCATAATGATACAAAAACCCATGCGATTGCTTTAACAAATAATTTGAGGAATTCAGCTAAATGCTGTAGATCTGGTCTTCGTTCAACAATTTCTTCAAAAATTTCATCAACCAACTGCCCCGAGAATTTTAAGAGATATCTGGTGACTACAATCAAGAGAACTAAATTAACTCCAACTCGAGCTCCATCGGGAAATTCTGGATTATTAGTCACATTGAATGAAGCCGCATAGAATGCGATAAGTAAAATAAACCAAGTACTTAAGATATTAATACATGAACGTATGAAAGTTACTTCTCGGGGTTTGTCACCCATTTTTTGTAAAGCTTTTAAAAATCTCTTCAATTGAATTCTTAAACCAAAGAGTATAATTCCATAAACAAAAAAGAGAAGTATTGCAGTAGCATAATCAGTGCCACTAACTCCGACTAATTCGTAATTTTCGATTCTTTCCAAAAATTCAGACAGTTCACTCATTAGAATTATTAGATTAAAGTTGAATTAAAGATTTTATCAACGAGTACTGAAATATTCTAGTTCAATCCCACCATTGTCAATTAAATTTGAACATTAACAAAATTAATTGATTATTCGAATCTCACTCCTTTTTGAATTATTCGTGTATTTTTTAATAAAAACCAATAACATTATACTTCCAAGTGAAATGGAGGTAATTATTAGTATCGTTCCAAAATTATTGTTAATTGGTTTATTACTCACATTAACAAAAAGCGTGCTACTTTGCGATCCAAACTCATTCTTAATTGTAAGATTAACCAAGTATGAACCATCTTCATTAAATTGATGGATAGGATCGTGTTCCTGAGAAATTGGTCCTCCGTCATCAAAATCCCAAGTTAAATATGACGGTTGAGCTCCATCATGGCCTTTGAATGTGAATTTTATATTATCATCAATTTTACTATTTGTATAATTCGCTGAAAATAATGCGTACGGGTTTTTTCGGTAAATCCATTCAAATCCATCCGAAAATCCAGGCCCCACAATGGTCCCATGATCTAATCCAACGTATTTTATGTAATTGAATTTAAAATGAGTAAACTGCATCAAATCAAGCTCATCAACAATCTTGTCAAAACTAGTTAAAAACCTTGTAGGCTCGAGTAATCCAACTCCCAAATAGAGTGAAATATTAAACTTAATCCCTACGTATTTTTCAATTAGTATATCCATTGCTTTAACTAATTGATAGTTATCTTCATAGAATACCCAGCTCAGTGCAACATAGTTATGAAAGACAACATGCGGATAATGTAATAAATCATACAAAACAAAATTTCCACCTGATGAATGTCCAAAAAGTGATCTGACCTTCGTTGTCCTATAATTATCATCTACATAGGGAACTAACTCGTATTGTATAAACTTATGAAAATCATCCATATTACTCCAAAAATCCCTGCCTCGCATGGTATCTCCTTCATATCCAATTCCGATTAATATTACATCATCGTAACCTTTGTTGACAACTAAATTTTGAATTATCCCAGATAAGCCATTATCCATTGGTGTCTTGCTATATGCACTCTCAGATGAAGCATTGAAATACCAATCTCCATCCAATAGATAAACGGTAGAATAAGCTGCATCACTTATGTGGTATGTGTTAGGCAAGGATACAAAAATTTCTAGGTCAGCATGAACATATTGTGAAAAGAATAAACTTGCCTTTTCTATTCTATCAGAGAATTGGCTGACAACAATATTATTTTCGATTGAATAATCTTCTTCAATAAATTGATTGCTAGTACTAACACTTTCAGAATTTAATGATAAAGAAGAAAATAGAATTAAATAAATTAAAAGTAACATTCCAGTATTTCTCTGAAATTTCATTAAACTCAAATTAAAGTCTTTTCCACACGTATTTAAGGATATTTCACAAAAAATCGACCGATCGATTTCCAATAATTGCTCATAGCGTTAATTATACGCAATAATTAATATTCTTTTATTGGTTTTTCTCTTACGACCATGCAGGTACTTTGTGCAACTGCTACCAGATTGCCATCTCCGTCTTTCAAGTTACATTCAACATAACCGATTGTTTTACCTCTATTAACTACAATACCCTCAGCTATTAAATTTGCTTCCGTAATCCCTTTCAAAAAATTCACCTGTAAATTGACAGTTGTAAAATTTTCATTATCATTTAGAGTTGTTACCATAGCTATACCCATAGCTGCATCCATGATATCACACATTATCCCTCCATGTAATTGACCCATAGGGTTGTGATGCCGTTTATCAGCTCTCATTGTATAGACTGCTCTTCCTTCCCCATATTCAATGAGTTTAAAACCTATGAGTTCACCAGCGGGGGCTCTCCATTTACCTTTTACCATGGTATCTAAAATCAACCTCATTTTTTCGTTCATATTGATGAGTTTACAAATTCTAAATTAATTGTTTACGGTTCATTCTAATTTCAAGTTCAATGGTACTGAAATAATAAATAAGTATACTAAAATAAGAAAATAACATTAGCATATTGAATCTCCCTTGACAAAAAGTATGAAATAGCTATCGTGAAGTGATAAATTATAGAATGCACGAAGGTACCGTAGTTCCTGATTTGGTGTTGAAATTGCAATTAGTTGCTGCAGGTGGTTTAATGATGGCTGAACTACCAAAACCAGAGGATGATGCTAGATCACAATTATCAGGAGGTATTATGACTGCAATAATGGCATTCTCAAAAGAAGTTCACGATAGAGAAATCGAAGCATTAGCATATGCTGATAGATCAATAATTTTCATTCCAATGGGTGATTTGACTATTGTTGCCGAAGTATCATCATCAGTGAGTAAAGAAAACCTCAATATATTAATTCAAGAATTCAAAATCCGAAGTGAATTATATTTTCTGGGATTAGACTCAGATACAATTGGTGTATCTGAAGCTGAAGGTATCTTAAATCAAATTTACCATTCTGATTGGTTGGAAGAAACAATAACCGGATTGGGTTATGAACGACCTTTTGCCAATGAAGATTGTATTGTTGTTAAATTCGATCACACTAATTATACATACGATTTGATTGCTGGAGTGGATAAGCCAGATATAATTAAGAAAGCAATAGATATGGTTCATTTCCATGATATTGATGGTCCTCATAGCGAAGATTATTGTTCTGGATTTGTAATGTTTTCAGTCAATAGACAAGCGGCCTTTGTTGTACATTTCAAAGAGGATAATGAATCATCACTAGGCCTATTGATAGTGCCCCAAGAGAGAGCTGCAAAATTATTCCGATTATCTCCCTTGATGCAGCTTGAAACTAAAGAATATTATGAGAATAGTTCCAAACGCAATATCAATGATCTTATGAGAAATTTAAGTTTAGTACGAGATCATGATGCTGAATATGTAGAAAAGATTAGGTCACTAGAAGGTAACAAGCTAAGTTTCTTAGAAAATTACATTAAAGATGTTGAGAAAATATTGCCCCAAATTATCCTAGGAGATCGGTTATTAATCGTCGGTAAAGAGGAAATTGTTGATGAGGTTATTATGGGATTACATCATTTTGGTGAACATATCCAAATCCCTCACATTAGATGGTTAACTGGTGGAGATGATATTGGTCCTGGAGTAACAGGTTTATCACCTGAGAAACTCAGTGAACTTAAAGGAATGAATAAAATCCCTGAAGGTACAATTTGTGTCGATGTGTCCAATAAGAATTTCGAAGGTAAAAAACTAAAATCTAATAAATTCTTGAAAGATCTCTACAAGCGGTCTAAGAACCTTCCTAGGGCCCAAGCTAGCGAAATTATAAAGAATCAATTATACATCGTTGTAAGCTTTGCAATGACTGGAAGTTCCTATGCTTTCAAACCAAAAATTGAACTTCTAACTGCATTACAGGACATGAAAGTCAGTATAAAGGATAATGGACAATATGAATTGATTCAAGAATTACTAGGAGTAGTTAATCCTTGGATAAAAGCTGTTGTTGACGAAATTGTTTTAGATGATGTCTGGATTTAAGCAACAGCAATTTGAGTAGCGATACCTCTAAAGTTTTGATATCGTGTTGGGAAGAAAACTAGTAAATATAATGCTCCCACTGTTAAAACGTGTAACCAAAATAAAATAGCATAAACAATTATCCCGGATGGGGTCACGAGTGCTAGCCTAATACTTGCATCAACAAAAATTACCAGCACAAACCCAAGGGATGTAAGTGATAACAATCTGAATCTTTCTGCGACTGCCTTTCTTACACTTTTTCGAGATTGAAGAAATAATATCACATAGATTACAATAAGGGAAGCCGCTTCAAATAGAATGTAAAAGAAATCCACTCGTTGAGGAGTCGTACCTAAGATATCATCAGTCCATCTTTCACTAGCAAAGAAGAATGAAAAATGAAAAACGATATTAACAAAACCCATCACACCATAAAAATAAGAAAATATTTTCATGTATTTTTTATTTTCTTCAGTTGCAATATGATATGCAATGAGTGATGAACCAATAATGAACATTGTAACAGCCAGAGAGATGAAGGAGGACAGGATGTGATTGAACCCACTTTCAAAGAAACTAGTTCCATCCAACTGTGACAAAATTAAAACACCCAAAATGTGAAAGCTTAATCCAAGTGCCATCAAAATTAATCCAAGTATATTGGGTTTCGTTTTTGATACTGAATTATCTAATCTTGAGACGAATACTCCGATAATTATAAGAGATAGAATCATAAAACCTGCATCTATATACGGTGCCAAATCAAGTATTGTATCAGAAATTGCCATGTCTAACATATAAAAATTAGTAGCATCCTTTAAGTAGTTTAGGTACGAAAGAACTAAGCCAAAAATTCCACAAATATAACTATTATTAAAATTGAAAGCTGAACTCAAAACTAGCTTAGCTCAAATTCACTTACAACAAATAATATTCTCATCCTCTAAACTTTATAATATATTAATTTTAATTTGTATTATGGATGGTCCGTCAATTGTTGGTAAGGATGATTTGACCAAAAGTTATACGCAAATTGATACAATATTTCCCGCAAGTGTGATTGTAAGATTTTATGAATTCATAAAGAAATCCGTCACAACTGATGTTGAATTCAATCCTTCTATGATCAAAGAGATTGATCAATATATTGACCTAAACTCACCGAGATGGATATACAGCCCTATACTAAGAAGCAATCCTGATTCTCGATATATTGTGTTTCTTATGCATTATTTTGATCGCAATCCTGGAATGCAAATGATAATTAATTCTGAGTTGTCAGACTCGACATTGAAACAAATTGAGGAAATGAAAAAATCCTTCAAATTAGGATGTTAAGAAACCCGAAAACGGATCATAAATAATACCTCCTGACTATTTTTTGGATAATCAAAATTGCATTGGAAAAAAATATATGAATAATGTAGTAATAATTACAATAAAAAGAAAAATTGCGTATAATTATTTTTTTGAGAATTTCTTGATTTTCTAGTTTCGCACGTTCTTGATTATATCGGTATTAACCTCAATTGGGTTTGTCTTTATATTTTAACTTATAAATTTACCTTGATAATTATCTTTCGATCGATTTTTCATGATTTTTTTTAATATATTCGAAACCGATGAAATGGGAAAATAATTATATACAGGATGGTAAGAATACACCATCGAATTTTTAGATAGCACAATCATCTCGATCGTTCCCGAATTTTCACATATTTTGTAAATAATATTACTAAATCTAACTAAATTTTGGATTATTAACTTGTTTTATCATTAATGTCTTTGACATAATAGAACGGGAACCTTTATTTTGATCCAAAGAAAGATATTATTATAATTCTTTACTAGTATTAATTTATACAAGGTGATTCTGTTTTGGAAAATGTAAATGTTTACAAATTATTTCTTCCATCACAAAAATCAATGATAGTTACTGTTTCTGGTACACTATTTTTGATTTTAACTGCTGGATTTGTCGGTATCTATTATGATAATCAACAGATTTCTGACCCGGGAGAGGTTATAAAAATCACTGGTAATTATGATCTTTTACAACAAACCGCATTCTATTCATGGCCTGGGGATGGTACTGAAAGTAATCCTATAATAATTGATAGTTTACATATTTATGGAATTACAATTTCAGAGACTAATTTACATTTTGTATTGAGGAATAATAGGGTGACAGGGATTAATATTCTAAATGGGGAATGGAAAGGTGGAATAGTATTAAACAATGTCATTAATGGTCTTTTAATCGATAATGAAATTATCCACTACAAGAAAAATGTGAATCATCTTTCAGACATGACATCTGGAATATTAATAATTGAAAGTAGATCGATTATAGCTCGTAATAATTATGTTAACTACTATCCCCAAGGCATTTCAATCAGAAACAGCGAAAATATGATTTTCTCAGATAACGCTGTATCAAATGGTATTAACGGGGTTTCATTAATTAAATCGGATAATATATTATTCAAAGATGGGTTGATCGAGAATAATTTACTGAATGGGATTATAGTCGAATCAAGTAATGGTAATATTTTCGGTGGTAATACATTCAAAGATAATGGTCAGTATTCAGTTATCTTAAGTCATGGCACCAAAAACAATGTTGTTACACGAAATAATATGTATGGAGAAAATTTACAAGAAAAGAGCCAAGCATCTGATTCAGGTTTTGCAAATGAATTTTTATCCAATTACTGGTCCGATTTTGATAACACCGATTTGAATGCGGATGGATTTGCTGATTATGGATATTGGATAAGTGGAACATCTGATAACAAAGATCCGTTCCCATCAGCCACCCGAATCAAACTTTCGTTTGATTTCTTTAACAATTTGGGGGTATCACCATGAGAACTCAGTCGGTTCCAGATGATGAAGTTTTGTATCCAAAATCTTCTTCACATAGAGGTGATGAAAGGAATGATTTAACGAAGCCAACAGTGGAAATTGATGGTGTTGTTAAAGAACCTACAGAATTTAATGGAATGTCGGTTGATGCACTCAAAGGAAAGACCCTTGATATTTATTATTACCTAGTGAAAAATCCAGGCTATCATGGTGTAAGAGATGTACAAAGAACACTCCAGTATTCATCTCCGAGCCTTGCAGCCTATCACTTGAATCGATTGCTGGAAGCAAAGGTTGTTCTGAGAAATGATGCAGGACAATATGCTGTAATCTCTGAAAGTGATAAATTGGGGACATTAGAGGAATATGTGAAAATTGTAAAATTCTGGATACCAAAAACTGCAATTTATGCATTATTCTTACTCGTTCTCGGTGTAGGGGGCATTATATTTGTCGTAATTGATGCACCAGTTACATCATGGGCAGTTCTATACATTCCATCAACATTTGCATTAGCAATCATGTTCATTCGTGATGGGCTCAAATTGAGTGAGAAATTAACAGCGTAACTGTGGAAATAATCTCTTTTGTTGATTCAATTCTATTTTATCATTATCCAAACATAGTGTTCAACTTTTTGAACAGCCTGTTCAAAGGTCTTTCTTTATCACAATTTGAGTATTAGTAAAATATGTTACTTCATAAGGTAGGAATATCATGTTAAGTGTTGAAGCTAAGGAAAAGAATTATTTGGAAGATATTAAAGACTACTTCATTTCAAGTGGTTATGATGTAGGGTCACCAAGTGGACGAGGAGTCTATGCGGAGTTTATTCTTAAAAAAGGGAAAACAAAACGAGATCCAGTAGAAGTTATTGATGTAAAAACAGATCCTGTGGGAATTCGAATCTCTCAACTTACTAATGAGAAGCGATATATATTCAAGATTGGGTCAATATTCTATACAATGAGAGGTAAAACTTTGGAGAAGTCTTTAGTTCGCACCCTGATATATGTTGATAAGATAATTGAAAAAAGCAAAAGAATTAATGTTAATTCAAGTTGGTATTAGTAATAACTGATTGTAAATACAAAAATTCAAATTGGCCTTCATAATAACTAAACTGTGGCAGTAAGCTTAGTTGTGGTATTTAGTTTATCAGCTGCATTGACTTGGGGGATTAGTGATTTTAGTGGGGGCGTAGCCTCCAAAAAATTAAATGTTCTCTATGTATTAACATTATCACAAATCATAGGGCTCTTATCATTGTTAATTATTATCGGGGTCACTCACGAAACTTATGAGCGTATTAATCTAATCTGGCCAATACTAGGTGGTCTATTTGGTGGAATTGGTCTTATTTCACTATACAGAGGACTTGCAGTCGGAAAGATGAGTATAGTCGCTCCCGTATCTGCGATGATATCCACAAGTATTCCAATTATATATTCTATCTTTACAGAAGGCTTACCAGAGAAAATCCAAATTCTTGGGTTTATCACCGCGATTGTTGCAATAATTTTGTTCTCTTTAAATTCAAAGGAGTCATTCGATGCTGATGTCCCAGATTTTGGTGAGCATACGAACTTAATTTACGGAGTATCGGCTGGAGTTGGTTTTGGACTCTTTTTCATTTTGCTAGATCAATTTGAAACGGGATCAGTATATTGGCCATTGTCTATGCTAAGAATTTCATCTATCATTGTCTTTATTATTATCATCTTGATGACTAAACCTCAAATCAGGGTTAAACAATCAAAAATTCATCCATCGAAAATTTGGATAACAATTATTATAGCGGGTATTGGAGATACTTTAGGCAATATTTTCTTTACTTTTGGTGTCCAAAGGGGACGATTAGATATTGCTGCAGTAATCTCCTCTCTCTTTCCCTTAACCACAATTTTCCTCGCGTGGGTTTTTTATCAAGAATCAATCCTTCGACATCAAAAAATCGGGATCATTTTGGCTCTTGGGTCTGTTGTCTTATTTTCAATATAATTCTATCCCAAATATCAAGGTTTACCAATTAGAAAACGACAGAAATAAAATCCATTTAGTATTACCTCATACTTATGGATCAAAAAGATCTTCTCTCAATTAACGATTCAACCAATAAAAACTTGATAGATAAATACGTTCAGGTACTCGGGATAGAAGACGAGAAGGTTCAGTTACTTTATGAGGTATTAGATACAATCCGCACTATATTAGAAAGAAATAACATTCATGAGAAATCAATGGAGTGGGATGAGATTGGAGCTAAACTTGTTAATGGTAAGGTCGAGCTACCATCCTCCTTCATCAAGATTTTGAACGAATTAACTCGAGAAAATGAAATTGTAAGGATGTTTTTGCCAGAAAAGATGGGGGGGTTTGGTTTTACGAACCTATTCGCAGGACCCATAATTGAGCTTATTTCACGATATGATTTTTCATTACGAATAATGTCTATGAGTGCAGTTGGAATTTCACACCTTCTACTGAGATATTATAAACCAAATTTTGATTCTATTTTAGAAGGATTTGCTAATGGTAGCAATTTGGGTTATGTATCATTCACTGAACCTCAAGCTGGATCAAATTTAAAAAATCTCAAAGCAACTTCAGTATTGGATGGAGATGAATACATACTAAATGGTACAAAAATTTATGTTAGTAATGGGGGATATGCTAATACTGGACTATTTCTGTGCAATAATGTAGTGAACGGAAAGGTAGAAGGGACCAATGTATTCATCGTTGAAGGGAGAGAAAATATTACCACTCTGCGACTGGAGAAGAAATCTGGCATTCGAATAAACCCAACGGCACAATTACTATATGAAGATGTAAGGGTTCCCAAAGAAAATTTAGTTGGAGAGTTAGGTCAGGGATATAGTAAGGTATTAGAAAGATTACTTGGAATGCGTGCTGCAGTTGCTTTTCAAGCATTAGGGGCAGTGAAAAGATCATTCAAACTTGTTAATAATTATGCAAACACAAGAGAACAATTTGGCAAGCCAATTATCTCTTTTGACGATGTTTCTCGAAAGCTATATTCGATAAGAGATCAGATTCCTAGACTAGAGCACTATGCCTACTTGAGCGCTTATGCACTTGATTTGAATAATTATAGAGAAACAGGAGATATTCTAGATACATCAATAATTTCTAAACCAAATTTCGTTATGCACTCGATTCCAGAAGGTGTAAAGGCAGGATTAACTCCGTATTTTGTAAGTACAGCAAAATTGTATTGTGCGGAGACTTCAAACACTTTGATGTATGATGCAAGTCAAATTTTTGGTGGTTTAGGATTTATTTCTGAAAATGAAATAAACAAAATTACTCGAGATATTAGGGTGTTATCCATATATGATGGAACGTCAGAGATTCATAATTGGATTATTTCAAGATCTCAAAAATTGATAGAAGAAATCCCTGATTTTCAAAGACCTTATCGAACATTTGATGATGAGACTGTGTATGATCGGATGTTGTTTGCAAGATTTCCAAAATTGAAAACTATGATTTAGATATCCATAATGTAAATCTAATTATTTCTAAATAATCCTTTTGTTTTTTTAGTGCTAATGTGTTGGGCAATTAAGATTGTTGCTATCGTAATGCTAGAGGTATAGGCAATAATAAGGCCACTTAATTTGATCCATGGAAAATTCATTTCAAATGCAGGAATTACAGAAGCCACAGAATCGATCAAGATATAGTTGAATATCCTTGCGACAAAAATACTCGACAACATGGCTAAGAGGACCGTATAAATTGCTATGAGTGTTAATTCGAGAAATATGATTCTAGATTTCTGTTTCTTGGTCGCCCCTAAAGATCGATATATCTCAAATTCTCGCTCTCTTGTTGAATTAATCAAGAAGCTATAATACACAGAAATCAATATTGCGATAAGAAAAGAGTACACAAGAAGAATATCAGTCATCATCGCAAGTAATTCACTCTCAATCTGTACCAAGTCATTGCCATCATCAATATCAGAGAATATAGTCCTTTGTGCCTCTTCATGAGAGTAGATTTTGATATTTTGTTCGGATCCTAAAACCGATCTTAGATTATTAGTAATCTTTTGTAGGTCATAATCTGGATCTGTTTTGAGGTATACTCGCTTGTCGAATACTGAGCTTGTAACAAATGAAATGTAATCTACTGTGAACAACGAACCCACCACATAGTTCTTCTTCACTTCTTGTAAGTCTTGTTCAATGAAATTTGGGTACAATGAGAAAAATGCAGTTGCGATCATTGTTAGCTCAAATCTTCCCTTAAACCCAAATTTAAATTGTAATGGACGATTTTTTTCTAAATCAAATCTCTCTTTGGTGCTTAAATCTACTGCAACATTTCCAGCCTCATCTAAGTCTTCGATGATATTTTGGAGGCCATCTTCTGAGTAATTGTCTGACCAATATGCTGTTTCCTTGAAACTCGTAGTGTTGATTCCTAAGAAATAGAAAGGGATATTTTCCTCGTATTTTTGTTTCTCAGTGAGTTCATAACTTTGTAATTTATATTCGAAAAATATCATTTCAGTTACTGAAGTCACTCCCTCAATCTTTAATTGAGTCATTAATTCCTTATTATTAATGTTAATATCATCTATCAAGATATCAGCTCCATTGAGATATTTTCCCCTTTCAACTTCATTTTGATGAATTGAAAATTGCACTACCAGAACAGAGGAGGAGATCATAATACTAGTAAATATAACTACAATCAAATGTTTAACAAAATGTTTTTGTCGAGTTAAACTCTTAATTGAAATAATTAATAGATCACTATTAATCAATGGCAATATTCTTTGAATTGATTTGCCGAATTGACTAGCTAATAATGCAGGTAATCCTATCAAAATTGCTACAAATAATATTAAATCCAATCGCTGTAGTAGGTCTTGATTATTAGTGATTCCTGTTATTTTTTCCAGGTTGTCAGTAATTCTCACTAACCAGTATATAGTTGAAATTATAATGCCGATTAAAACCCAAAAATCTTTGTTAAATTTGTTAAGTTCGGTGTTTTCTGAAATTCTGCTTTGGGAGTAGAATTTTCTGATTTCGATCAATTTGCTTAGGTTAAAATTAAATACAATTGTCAATGCAATAAGTGGTAATCTCCAGTATAATGATGTGGGGATAATGAGATTTGTAGATTCAACGAATACTTGGGAGACGGAAAATGAATTTAATGAAATATTTGATAACGGTAAGGAAATTAAAAATCCCATGATGGACCCTGACAATGATATGATTATTCCTTCTACAAGAATTAATAATCTAAGTTGAAATAATGCCGCTCCTCGGGTACTCATATTTCTCCAATTTCGTTCATAACTTTTTTTCGATAAGATTTGTGAAAAATAGAATAGATAAACTGATAAGAGTAGTAGAGGTAATGCAGTGAGTAAATATATGTAATTTAATGCAGACACATTTTGCCAATATGACGCATATCTATCATGCAATGGTGAAAACACCTGCACAGGTGTCTGATCACCTAATTTTCTGAAAATATCGACAAGATCTACATTTATTTTGACTCCAATTTGATTATTAATTTCATCTAAAGAATTGATAAAATCATTTGGAGATTTTTGTTCTAATATTGGTATTGTTGTGAAAATCACAGATTCAAGACCCAATTCTCCCCAAATGCGATCTTCCAAATTATTTACAAATGTGATTTTTTGCAACTTATTGAATAGATTAGCAGAATGATTTACTGGAACAAACATGCTCCCAACAGAGAATGACCCAGGTAACTCAATTTCATTTTCCTCAATATATCGTATATCTAAGTAGGATAATTGCCAGTATTGATCTACTGAATGTGTTATATTGACGAACTGATCCACAAAATCCTCAACTGGGAATTTCAATGGTGAATCTGTTAATATTTTAAATTCAGATTGATTGTTTTTTCCTGGTGATATGAATTCATCTGGGGCATACGATTTGGGTGGGATCGCCTCCCCGGTGACCCCTCTATCGATTCCTAAATTTCCTGCACTTAATGAAACCGGAAGGACTAAAAGTGACTCAGTTGCATTAAATTCTAAATCTGGAAAAGTAGGGAGCATGGACAACAATTTGTAACTTTCAAAGGTCCATTGCTGAGTGGTTATTGTGACAAAATCAATCCATCTCTCGAATATATCGAAATTGTATCTTTCTCCCATTATTATTTTGAAAGATAAAATTTCATATGTGTAGGTTTGTAATATTTTGAAATCTCTATCTGTAATCCAGTCATCGTAATTTTCATCGAAATATTCTTTCCAATTTTGAAAGGTTTCTAATGAAACATCACTCACTTGTACTCGAACAGCACTAGTGTCACTATTAGTCAAAAACGAATTAAGAGATGATTGTTGTTGATTTGTATAGACAATAGAAATTTGTGAAATGATGATCGAAGGAATAAGAATTGCAATAATGGCAAGCATAATGCTTCTTCTGTTGATCCTCATATATGATTTTGTTAAATCGATAAAATCTTTAAAATCAGGTTTGAATCTTTTGTTTAGTATATTTCTTTTTAATTTCCGATTGGTTAATCTCAAATTTACCTGTTGCTTTGTGATTAAAATTATGGTGAGAAGGAGAAGTGATAGTGTGGTTCGTAAAAATAGCTTGTCAAGTGTAATAAGATAAAAGAAAAACGAATTGATGGCAATTATAACAAAATAGTAGGACCAAGGTTTCTCAGTCATATTTTCATATCTCGTGCTCACACATACTTACATTAAATTTTCTAGGCTAAAAAATTCTTTGCATTTTAGAATTTTCAAACGATTGATCATAATATGTATAGTATTTCCCTGATGATAAATCGGCTGGATCGATTTCATAATTTTATGGTCTATGTTAGAGGCTCATAGTTTCCAATCGTACATGATCTAACCGTTAATTCCTCTTTACTAATGGTTTTTCACGTTCCGCAAACACTATCTGGTGTCGCCACGACTTCTTGCGAAGCTAATAGTATTCTCGACTTATTTTTATCAAATAAATCCGTGCTTTTGGCATCTTTCCCTCTTTCGATGGTTCGAAAAATGAGATCAATAAGATGTGTTACCGTGATTTTTATTCACCGCTTGATCACTGGAAACGGCGTTACTGTCCAACAGATTGTTAGACGGAATAGAACTTCCTCAGGTATTATTTTTATTAAATGCCGTCATAGTTTTCGGTTTCGCAAAACCTAGTTCTCTACTGAACGTTATTCACTTGAATATTTAAAGGACTGAGTCTGATTCTTTGTCAATTAATTTAACCGTTACATCATGCAATCTATTAAGAATTATAATTTAATTTAGAAAATCATGACGAATAATATCACTCCAATTCTAATTACAGGTGCTGATACAGGAATTGGCAGATTAACTGCAGAAAAACTTGCCCAAGAAGGATATACTGTTTACGCGGGGTGTTATCAGGATACATCAATCAATGAATTAAATGATGTTCAAAATATAATAGCGGTAAAATTAGATGTTACTAATCAAGATGACATAGATAATTTAGTCAAATGGATTGAAGAGAAAGGAAATGGATTGTATGGGTTGGTTAATAATGCTGGAATTGGTGATATTTGGCCATTGATAGAGAGCTCAGAGAAGGAATTTCATAGAGTATTGAATATTAATCTGTATGGGGTTTTCCGTGTTACCAATGCTGTGATGCCATTTTTAGTTAAATCGAAGGGAAGGATTTTGTCAATGGGATCATTATCTGGAACAATTCCAACTAAGTTTATTGGGCCGTATTCTGTCTCTAAATTTGGTGTTGAAGCGTATGCTGACGTGTTGCATTTTGAAACAAGAAAATTTGGAATCCACTCAATTACAATTAAGCCAGGTAATTTCAAAACTGATATAACAAAGGCTAATGCTCCACTTTTGAAATCAAGAAAAGACAGATTTGAGCAATCTGATTACAAAGAAGAATTGGGTGGGCTTTACGATAATCTCGACAATCCAGATTTTCTTGATAGAGTTCAATATGAAAAACCATATGAAGTTGTTGAGACAATAATTGAAGCACTATTTACTCCAAAACCTAAGCTAAAGTATTTAGTAACTACTAAAGATGAAACAGAGTCAGCTATTGGTTGGATGTTTAGAGTAATTGCCCAACTTAATCAGAATCATCCACATGGAATAACCAATGAGAAATTACATGATATATTAGATCAACAATTGGCAAAATTTGTGTAAGATTGAATAATTATTTAGTGATCAATCTAAATCTGTTACCGAAACAATCCTTGAACAATACAGCTAGCTTATCACCCATTTTATGGATCTCTTGAATTATGTCTCCATTTTGTTTTCGAATTTCTTGAACTGCGTTGTCGATATCCTCAACTTCGAAAATCATATTTATTCCTGGTTGTGGCATCACATCTGCCTTGAAAAAACCTAAACTGAGTTTATCTTCCCACTTCACTAATGCATAGTTTGGAAAACTGTCAACATCAACCTCCCAGCCGAATACATTTTCATAGAACTGTTTTGCTTTTTCAAAATCAAGAACAGGAATTGCAATTTGAGTAATTTTTCCATTCACATACCAAATTCATTGATCATTAATATAATTTATTTTATTATATGGCCTAAAAATGACCTAGCATTAGTATTCCAGTAGTCGATATCACATGCGAACCTATTAAATTATCCGTATAACACTTTATTTCACTGAATTTGATATAAATCAGTTAAGGAAAAGATTGATCTACTAATTATTCAATGAATTAGGGACTGTAACGTTTTTACATAAATAAAGTGAAATCAGCCTATCAGATTAATATTACCTCTATAATGTTTTAAGTTAATAAATTAGAAGGGGATTGAGTATAATTTGGCCACATCATTATCTTTGCAATGGCACTTAAAGTTTTACACAATCTTATTCAGGTGAAGGAATCTTCAAAGTGATAGCTGCCTTTGGGAATGACTATATTGCATGGGAGATCATTGTTGATACGCAGGGTCCTGCAATTGCTCCACACAGTAACAATCCTAATGGAACCAGATTTGAGGAAACAACTTTTTACCTTCTTGAGTTTCTTGTAGATGACGATATTTCTGGTGTTAATCCTAGTAGTATTGATACTTTGATTGATGATTCACTTGTTGAAGCTGATATTACCTTTAGAGATGAAACAGGTCTATTGATTGTCCTTATTCGTGCTAGTGATCTACAACAAAAAGAAGCAGGTGCATTCTATAAATTGGAGATATTCATACTTGATAAAAGTGGAAACCCTGGACAGTATACTTTTCACTTTCAAATTGGTATTCCAGTAACTACGACTGATACGAACACAACCCCCATATCAAATACAACCAGTATCAAAAATCCAAATGATTCGAATATATTCTTCGAGAACATAGAGTTGGTTATATTTTTTGCTTTAGTTGGTACAATAATGCTTCTAACCTATAAGAATTATAAATTAAGAAAATCAAGAAAATAAATCATTGAATTTCTTGATCGATCGGTATCTCTTGTGACCATACAATTTTAAACCTTTAACTCATCAAATCCAATATGTACACAGTTGAATTAGGTAAGCCTGAAGAATACAAAGATGTTGATAAAATCCTATGGAGAGCCTTCGAGATAGAGAATAAGTTTGATGAGGAAAAACGAGAACCAGGAGATTGGTGGAGCAAAGAAGGGTTGGCCAGATCTTATATTATTAGGGACAATAACAAAATTGTAGCTAATATGACTTTGGAACAATTACCAGCTCGCATCAGGGGGGCCAGCATTACAGTGATTGGTATTGGTGCTGTGGCTACCGAACCAACTCATCGTAGAAAAAAAATGATTCGATCATTGTTCAAAACCGCTTTTCAAAGCATGAAAGACCGTGGAGAGGTGTTTTCAATGTTAGATCCTTTCAAAATAGATTACTATCGTAAATTTGGTTACGCAAACTCTGAAGTTTGGAAACAATATCAGTTTAAACCTTCAAACATCATTTCATTAATAATTCCAGATAATATCGATATTCGGGAAGCTAAAAAAGGCGATGAAGAAACTTTAATGGATCTTCAACAGAGTGCACTACAGGTCGGTTCAAGACTTTATTTGATTATAGAAACTGTTGAAAAACGCATTAAAGATAATAATTGCTTCATTGTTGAGGAGGATGGAAAACCTGCTGGTTGGTTTAAATTGTATTTTCACCGAGATAAAGTTCCAATTGATTGGGAAGATCAAAAGTTAACTATGACCGTTTCTATGACTCACTTTTACAACAATTACGGTATATTAAATGCCATATTTGATTTTCTTAAGAAATTTGATGATCAAGTTGACCTGATTAGAATGAACAGCCCTAGTGACATCTCCTTATCCACATATATCAAGGATAGAAATCAATTAGAAGTTGATTCGAAGGGTAGTATGATGGTTCGCATTATAAATCTCAAGCAGTATATTGATGTAATTCAAATTCCTAAATCTGCAAAAGATTCAGTAGTATTTGCTCTAGAAGATAAACATTGTCCTTGGAACTCAGGAACTTACAAATTGACTCCACACGATGGGAAACTAAGTTTAATTGAAACTAATGAGACGATCGAAATTAAACTAAATGATCAATTGTTATCAAGAATTATTGGTGGGCTGAATTCAATATCTGATTTGCAGCAAATTGGAATAATTGATTGTACTCTAGATGTTGCAAAAAAACTTGAATCGATATTTCCACAAGACACGTTAATGTCATATCTTAGATTTTAATATTTTATTTTCTCTCCTGATATAAATCTATAAGATCAAAAGTTGATTGACCCATCTAACAATCTGATAACATCTACTACTGTATATTGTTCAAAATGTTTTTTACACAAAGGTACGCTATTTTGAGAATTTATTGCGATTTTAATTATTGCACGATTCTTTTGCTCATGAATCATTTTGCATGCATGACAAGATATTCGTTTATTTTCTATTTCTTCAATATTGAATGAGTATTGCCCACTAACCATTTCGACATGTTTGAGAAATAAATTAATAATTTAATTATAGTGTTTGAGAAAATTATTTTTGCCTCCTATCGGCTTTGTACGATCTGTTTTTTACTATTGATAAAAAATAACACAATATAAAATCAAACAGCTTCCAAGATAATTGTGTCTGAGAAATAATTTCATATGTGTGTCATATTAGATAATCTCATGGCACAAATGAGCTTTGATTCAAAATCAGATGAGTTAATGGCAAAGGAGAATGAAGTTGTGTCTCCTAATTACACTCCAATTCCGGCAGTACTATCACATGGTGACGGTATTTATGTCACAGATGTTGATGGAAAGAAATACATTGATTGTTTGTCGGCATATTCTGCAGTAAATCAAGGTCATTTACATCCTAAAATTATTTCTGCAGCAGAAGAGCAGATGAAACGAATTACGCTCACCTCAAGGGCTTTTTTCAATGATAAATTAGGAGCATTCACTGAAAAATTATGTAATTATACTGGAATGGAAATGGCATGCCCAATGAATACTGGTGCAGAAGCAGTTGAAACAGGCCTCAAAGTTGCACGCAGATGGGGCTATCGTAACAAAAAGGTTGAAGCAAACAAAGCTGAAATTATTGTATGCGAAAACAATTTCCACGGTAGAACAACAACAATTGTTGGTTTTAGCTCAGATCCTGATAGTTATGAAGATTTTGGACCATATCCTGCTGGTTTCAAAACAATTCCTTTTGGCGATCTTAATGCATTAGAAAGTGCAATTAAACCCAATACTGTTGCTTTTTTGGTTGAACCAATTCAAGGAGAGGCAGGTGTCATTATACCACCAGAAGGTTATCTAAGAGGTGCATATGAGATTTGTAGAAAGAATAATGTCCTTTTAATCGCAGATGAAATACAGACTGGTTTTGCACGAACAGGAAAGAATTTCTCTTTTGAGTATGATGGAATAAAGCCTGATTTGCTTCTAGTTGGTAAAGCATTGGGTGGTGGTCTGTTGCCAGTTTCAGCAACTTTAGGTTCGAAAGAAGTTATGTCTGTTTTAACAAGTGGTAGTCACGGGTCAACCTTTGGTGGAAACCCATTAGCATGTGCGATCGGATCTGCAGCCATTGATGTATTATTGGAAGAGGATCTTGCAAACAAAGCCTTAGAATTGGGTGATTATTTTCTTGATTTATTAAAAACTCTACCTACTGATATTATTAGTGTAGTAAGGGGTAAGGGATTACTAATTGCTATAGAGTTCACCGAAAAGGGGGGCATGGCTAAGAAATATGTTTTGGAAATGAAATCAAGAGGATTATTAGCTAAGCAAACTCATGATACAATTATCCGATTTGCTCCACCATTGGTTATAACAAAAGAGCAGGTAAACGAAGCGTTTGAAATTATTAAATCATCAATTGACTCAATTGCTAGTAATCTATAATGTCTTAATACTCAATAAAATTATATTTACTATACAATAGTACAAAATAAATCAGAATTATTGGAAATAAACACCATCTTATTAAATTATGAGTGCATTAAGTTATATTGATCCTAATGGAAAAAACAGAGGCAATTAAACTTGATGAACTGGATTTCAAGCTATTGCGTGAATTAAAAACTAACTCTAGACGGTCAATTCGACAATTTGCTAAAGCAATTAAAGAAAATCCTTCGACGGTTTATAATCGATTAAATAGGTTAGAATCCACTGGCGTTATAAAAAAATGGGCAGTCGCTTTGGATTATTCGCTTTTGAATTTGGATGTAGTGTTTTATGTTTTTGTTTCGGTTGAATGCGAAGGTAGTCTAGATTCTGATCTTAAATTCGACACGATGGAAGTTTCTGAGCAGCTAAAAAAGGTTAAAGGAATATGTGAAATTACTTTGATGACTGGAGATTTTGATATTTTTGTTAAATTAAGGACTGATTCACTGGAATCCGCGGCTGAGATAATAATGGACCAAATCCGAATAATTCCAGGAGTAAGCAAAATCGTTAGTCACAATTGTTATGAAACCATTCTTTGTGAATGTGATGTTAATGATGTTCAATTCCCTGTCGAAATTAAGGATATCAAGGCCTATGGGACATTAATAGATAACAGTGATATGATGACTATATATGGGGAAAATCATTAATCTAGTAATAATTGGGATATCCGCAACAATAATTGTATTATTTACAACTTCTTATGTTAACTTATCAACGTGTAAAAATGTCAATATAGAACAATGCGTAGTAAAATAAAACAAAAAACATCAGTGGTATTATTGGAAATAATAATCCAATCGATGTGAGGTAACTACATCCTTCACAAAAATCTTCATTATCTTTACTATATGTTGTTCTAATTCTTCTATAGAATGAGGTTTGACCAATTTTTTCAGCTGTTTTTTCTTGTGTAATGGGTGTCATCTTTATTCTTACTTAATTAGACGGTTAAAAAATATAAAAACTTTGTTTCACAAAATTGGGGTGTAGGGCTAATATATTAGATTTTCAGCATTATTGAAAAATTTAAAACAATTTAATTGGAAATTAATATATTTGAAATACAAAATTACTATTTCCTCAAAATAGTGGATACCTGTTGATTCTATATCTTTATTTCCAACTGTTGTTAATTAGTGCTGGGTAAGACATTAATGTAAGTGGCTCGAATTCTGCAAGTTCCTTCATCACTTACCATACAGGGGCCAATTGCAGTTTCAGGTGTACACTTCCGTAAGAAATGCGGGCATTCTTCAGGTTCTACTTTACCTAAAATAACTTTGCCACATTTACAACCTTCAGGCAAGTCATTGGTTACAACTATTGGATTATCTAACAGGTTCCTAGCATTGTGATCTGAATATTCTTCCTTCAATTCAAAACCAGATTTTGGAATAATTCCCACACCTCTCCACTTTGCATCCACTTCATTGAATACATTTTTCATAGAATCAATAGCTGCAATGTTCCCTTCAGGCTTTACCACTTTGGGATAAGCATTATACACATAAGCATCTGATTCCAGAATTTGTTCAAGTGTTTTATCCAATGCGAGTAGAAACTCCACGGCATCAAATCCAGCTACTACGCATGGTATTTGATACTGCTCGGGAAATATTTCATAAGGTTTCGTTCCAATTATTGTTGATACATGACCTGGTAGGATGTAACCATCAATGTCAAATTCGGGATCCCTACATAGGATGTGCATAGCAGGTGGTACCAATCGGAAATCTGTCAATATGAAAAAATTTTCAGGTAGTTTTTGTTTTTCAAGCACGAATGAAGTCATTGGTGCAGTGGTTTCAAAGCCGATGCCCAACCAAATTAGATTTTTATCAGGATTCTCGAACGCATAACGTACTGCATCTGAAACTGAATATACTACTCTTATATCACTTCCTTTGGCTTTTGATTGATTTAGTGTGATCAGATTATGATCAGGAACCTTAAGCATGTCCCCAAATGTAGCTATAATATTTCCCTCCTCAGCAAGCTTAACAGCAGTAGAAACGTGTTCTGATGGACATACGCAAACTGGGCAACCTGGTCCAGAAATAATTCTTAGATCTGCTGGTAAGAGCGATCGTATCCCTGAACGTGAAACTGTGGCTTCATGAGTGCCACAAATGTGCATTATCTTCAGAGGACGATTGATTTTAGAAAACTTATCCAAAATTGAAGTAATAATTGCTTTGGCCTTATCTTTGATGAATTTACTTGAAATGGAATAATCTATGAATTTTGAGGAACTCATTTTATCTCCTAAGTTTTGATATCATCGACAGTCAATTCATAAGCTGCCAATATTTCATGAGCTCTTTTCTCGTCTATTTTTGCAATTGCAAACCCTGTATGAACAAGGACCCAATCACCAATGATGAGCTCGTCTTTCAAAAGACCTAAATGAATATTTTTTCTGACATTTCCTAGTACAACCGTGGCTTTTCCGTCTTTATGCATTTTTTCTAATTTAGCAACTACACTGAGACACATATGTATAGAAAGTATACTAAATAATAAAATTGTTTTATAATGTAGACTCGATTATGTCTAGTTTATCTAGAAAGATTTGGCGAATTCATATCACCGGTGTGGTACAGAGTGTTGGATTCCGCCCATTTATTAAAAATCTAGGTGATGAAGCATCTTTGAAAGGTTACGTATCAAATTTAGGTGATGCTGGCGTTGAAATCGTAATTAATAGTTCTGATGCTAAAAAAGATAAATTTATAAGTTGTATAACAGACCAATTGCCTGAATTGGCCATGATAACTGAAATAATAGAGACTCAA
This sequence comes from Candidatus Heimdallarchaeota archaeon, assembly GCA_021399405.1. The sequence continues at coordinate 25,451 of JAAFKL010000090.1, forward strand.
ATTGATGATCAAATTGATTTTAGTACTGAATTTGAAATAAAACAAAGTAAACCATCCACTAGTAATTCTTCAGGATTTTCAGCATTACCTCCAGATATATCCATATGTTCTTTTTGTAAAGATGATATATCTAACCAGCAACGCAGAATTGATTATCCATTCACTTCGTGTACTGATTGTGGCCCTAGATATGCAACAATAATTGGATTACCATATGATCGACCATTAACTTCATTTAGTGATTTTCCGCTATGTGAGGATTGTATGACCGAATATAAATTTCCTGCAAATCGTAGATTTCACGCTCAAACTACATGTTGTGAAGTTTGTGGACCGAATTTTGAGATGTATAAGTGGAATGAAGAATGGGTGCATATGCCCTTTAGCTGGGAAAAGGTTGTTTCGAGCTTAAGACAGGGAAAAATACTTTCTGTAATGGGTCTTTCCGGGACACACTTTGTCTTAGATGCTTTGAATCGTGAAGTAATCTCTTCTTTTCGTAAAATGAGAAGAAAACAGAGTGATAAACCATTTGCGGTAATGATGGAATCACTCAATGATGTTATGGAATATTGTGAGGTAACGGATAATGATATCAAATTACTCCAATCATCAAGAAAACCCATAGTGATACTTCCCGTAAAGGATCCTATATTATGGGATAAAGTTAGTCCTGGAATAAACTCGTTAGGGGTTATGCTACCTTATAGTGGCTTTCATTATCTCCTCTTCAGCAAGGGTGCTCCAAAGGTTCTTATCATGACGTCAGCTAATCAACCGGGAATCCCGATGCCGATTATCGCTAATGATGTATTGGAATCATCCGTATCTATCTCAAATATTGTTTTAGTTCATAATCGCAAAATCATTCAGAGAAATGATGACTCTGTTATTAGGTCTCATGGTGATTATCATCAAATAATTAGAAGATCCAGGGGTTATACTCCACAACCATTCTACGTTGAACAATTAAAAAAACACCGTCAGATAGTTGCTTTTGGAAGTGAAGAGAATAATACAATAACATATCAGAAAGCAGGATGGATATTACCCAGTCAACATATGGGTCATATAATAAATCTTGAAACCCAAGATTTTCAGAAGTCTACTTGTGACCATCTTGAGAAGTTATTTTCATTTACACCGGAAGTCGTTCTAACAGATCTGCATCCTGAGTTCTTATCAACAATATCAGCAATGAATTATTCCTCGGATCGAGAAATTCCGATTTATGCCGTACAACACCATGTTGCTCACGTTGCTTCCCTTGCATTAGATTGGGGAATTGGACATGACGAGCCAATATTAGCATGGGTTGGTGACGGATTTGGTTATGGTAATGATGGACAAGCTTGGGGAGGAGAACTGATATCTATCCATGATGGAAATTGGGATAGAGTCTCAAGTTTGATTGGAATTGATTATCATGGTGGTGATCAGAATGCAAAATATCCTGGAAGGATGCTTTTGAATTATTTGAAGACTATCGGAATGCCGTTGGACGCTTTATCTGATAATGCAAATAGGTATTTTCGACATGGAGAAAAAGAATTTGAATATTTAGAGAGTAGAATACTCAATAAGAAATTGATCACAACTTCTATGGGTCGATTTTTAGATAGTTTTGCCGTTCTACTAGATATATGTGATCGTCGAACTTATCGTGGTGAACCTGCAATCAAACTGGAAGGATTGGCTTCGATAGGAAATGAAACAATTGATGTTTATCCTTTGGTATCTCAGCAGGGAAATATGATGGTAGTAGATAATACATCAATACTGAAAACAGGAATTGAACATTTGGAAACTAACCTACCTGCAGATGTGGCTTTATGGGTCCATAAAACTCTCGCTACATCAATGGGCGTAATATCAGGAAAATTTGCTGAGAAAGAAGGGATAAAGAATGTGGGTTTCACAGGTGGTGTCGCCTACAATCAACTAATTACTGAGAATTATAGGGATGAATTGATGAAATTTAATATTGAATTGTTAACACATAAGAATGTCCCCCCTGGTGACGGAGGAATTAGCATAGGCCAGATTTATTATTACGGAGAATTACAAAATGAATAATGACATTGGAGAAATTATTGAAATCAGCCACGGAGGTGGAGGAAAAAGGATGGATAAGCTAATCAAGTTTCTAACCTCAAAAATAGGTATTTCCACCTCACAAGAGGATATAGTCGGTCCAAATGCCACTGATGATAGTGCTGTGGTTACATATTCAGATAATAATATAGTTTTAACCACCGATTCTCATACTGTCGATCCAATTTTCTTTAGGGGTGGAAATATTGCAGACTTATCAATTTGTGGGACTGTTAATGATCTGACTGTAATGGGTGCCCAACCCAAATATCTTACATTGGGTTTAATAATTGAAGAAGGATACCCGACAGAAAAGTTAGGTATTATTGCCGAGACTCTTGGAAAGCGTTGTCGAGAAGCTAATGTAAGAATAGTTGCTGGTGATACGAAAGTAATGCCAAGGGGGATGATTTCTGAAGTTGTGATGAATACTGCTGGCGTTGGATCATTAATTCGGGATATCCCAATCCAGGATTCTGCTGCGGAGATTGGAGATTCAATCATTCTAACCTCTCCGATTGGGGTTCACGGTACTAGTTTGATGTCATTGCGTGAGGGTATCGAATTTGAAACAGATTTAGCTTCAGATGTATCTTCATTTTGGCCGTCATTTGAAAAAATAGTAAAAAATGAAGGAGTCCATGCCATGAAAGATTTAACTCGGGGAGGATTTGCAGCAGGCTTAAGCGAAATAGCAACAAAATCAAACGTCTGTTTAGAGATTGAGGAGATACGAATTCCCATAAAACAAGAATCTCAAGCAATTTGTGATATGTTGGGTTTGGAAATAATGGAGATATCTGGGGAAGGTTGTGCTGTACTTATTGTAGATGCTGCACATGACGAGGAACTTCTGAAAGAACTTCAATCTCATAATATTAGTAGAGAAGCAGTCATTGTGGGAACCGTTAAGAAATCCCCACAAGGTAAAGTACATGTAATTACAGAAATTGGTGGGACCCGTATATTGGACAAACCATACGGTGAACCTATCCCAAGAGTATGTTAATCTCAAATTAAGAAGACCTTGTTTTTTGTTAATAGATCTCTTGCAGCAATAATATTATGGTAAATCTTGAGAAGCTATTGGTACCTCTAATAATTCGTAAATGAACGCCAGTGCCATTGCACCAACCTGGATAGCCTCTTTGAATAATTTATCATTATCTGGCTGACGTTTTTTAATTTCGTCCCAGAGTTCTTCAATTTCCTCTTTTAAAACAGCGTAACCTTCGTGATAACTATGCAATCCCTTATGGGTAACTCTTGCTTCGAGATATTCAAACTTCATCTCTTGTAAAATATGGTCGATCCGTTCCTTCATTTCTTTAGGATGATCTGCAATCAATTGATCGACTAATTGTTCTAATTCACGCATTGATTATTTTATATGTTCAATCCTATTTAAAGAAATAACAGATAGTTATAACTGACTAAAATGTAACAAAACTGAACTTATTAATTTAGATTCATCAAATTTACTATTTCCCGATATAAAATTGAAATATCAAATAAATAAGATAATAATTATGGACATTGCAATAATCAACTCAATTCTTATTACATTTGAAAATCAAAATTTGGGAATAATAGAGAGCGGTGGGATAGGGATTACGGAAGACAAAATTTCTTACGTGGGTCCTATGAAAGGCTTTGATTTCTCGCAAGCTGACATCGTGATTGATGGAAGAGGGATGATTACGATGCCTGGTTTAATAAATGTTCATTTTCACTCTGGGCACACATTGTTACGGGGAGGTGCCCAGGATTTACCTGAAATTGAATGGATGAACAAAGGTATTGGACCATTTTCAAAACATATCAAAGATGGTGATCGAATATTAGGATCGAAATTAGGTCTGTTAGAAGGAATCCATACTGGAACCACTACTTTTGCTGAATTTTCTACTGACGTGAAAAAGCTTGTAGAAGAAGTTTATCTACCCTTGGGTGTAAGGGTTGTGGCAACTGAAACGATTAATGAAGTATCAAGTAAACGGAGTAAACTAGAACCAACTGATTTATACGAATTTAACAAATCCAAAGGAGAAAAAGGAATAAAAAAGGCAAATGCAGTGTTTAAAGAATTCGAAACCTCAGATTTAGTATCCTGCATGTATGGTCCACAAGCATTAGACATGATTTCAGTTGATCTCCTGAGCACAATTAAAGAACTTGCTGAAGAAAGACAATCACAAATCCACATGCACGTAGCTCAAGGAGAACGAGAAAGAATACAAATTAAAGGGAGATACGGAAATGAAGCAAGTACGGTATCAGTTCTAAAAGAAATAAATTACCTAAATGAAAATTTTATTGCCGCTCATATTCATGATACAACAGTCCAAGAACGGAAAATGATGGTAAAACAAGAAGTTAAATTAGCTTCCTGTCAAAGTTCAATTGCCATGATTGATGGTATCGTTCCCCCGTTGTATCATTACAGATCAATTGGAGGAACTGCTGGTCTTGGGACTGATCAAGCTCCAGGACCTGGAAACCATAATATGTTTAGAGAAATGAGAAGTGCTAGTGTTTTCGGTAAAATACAAAATAAAGACCCCACAGTACTTCCCGCTTGGGAAGTGTTGACTATGGCCACAATTGGAGGTGCGAAAGTTTTGGGTTTGGAAGATTCTATTGGAAGTTTGAAAGTTGGTAAACAAGCTGATATCATTACAATTGACCTTCAACGACTCAATATGACTCCATGGGTTTCAAAGCCATTTCATAATTTTATCCCTAATTTAGTTTATTCTTCAAATGGAACTGAAGTCAGTAATGTTATCATTAATGGGAATATAATTTATAAAAATAATGAATTTGCTTCTTTTGATTTATTCAAATTGATAGATTCGGCAAATAGGCATGCTAGACGAATATTTGGTGATAGTGAAAAAGATTGGAGAAAAGCTGGATCTAAAATGGTAGAAAAGGTTGACCAAGGTTGGTTATAGTTGATATCTTTGTTCAATTGGATCTCATAACCTCCGAACAACTCAAAAATGTTGATATCTAGTTTTCTAGGAGATAATTCTCAATGGTATATTATTCTCCATAATGTCATCGTAATATTATAATAAATTGGTAAATCATTATTATCTATGGCTGAAGAAAAGAGAAATGATATTAAATGTCAACATTGCAATCAGATGTTTAATATTGAAGAGGATGCAATTCTAATTAGTACTAATAGAGTTGGAAAAGTTCAAACTGGAAGATATTTTACTGGGTTAAAATGTCCTAAGTGTTTATCTATTGTATCAGGAAATTTCACTTAAACTTATTATCTCTTCTTTATTACCATTCAATAATTTCTTTATCAAAATAAAAAGCACCTGAAATGGGTTTAACAGATTCTTTAGACAACCAAACTGGAGTTTCTGCTCCTTCCTCCACCGATCTTTGTGCCTCTTGCCCACCCATGTCAGTTCTAACCCATCCTGGGTGAACTGCAACAACAATTATATTTTGATCTCTCAATTCTTCAGCCAAAAGGACCGTCATCGCATGAAATGCTAGTTTGGATATTCTATATGCTGGCATATGACCTCTTTCTTTGAAAAATCGAAACAAAGATGGTCTTGCTGCAATATTGATAATTCTTCCGTTCTCTGGAATAACTGGTAGAAGTAACTGAGTTAGATAAAGGGGTCCTAGAAAATTTGTTTGCATGGTACTCTCAAAATCAGAGATTTTCACTTTAGAGATTTGCAGATTTCGATCGACTTCTGGTAGGATTGCAGCATTGTTGTAAAGTAAATCAACTGAACCATACGAATTAGTTACTTCGTGTACAAAGTCTTCAATGCTTTTCTTAGAATCTATATCAAGTAATAGCATTTCTACTTCTAAATTGAGTTTCTTTATTTCACTAACTGCTTTCATCCCACTTTGCTCATCTCTAGCTGTTAATATTACTCGGTTGCCTAATTGGGCTAATTCCTTGCATATCTGTAAACCTAACCCTCTGTTTCCCCCAGTTATTACAGCAGTCTTAACCATATCATAATTTCAATAATTTGGCTTATAGGGTTTCCTAAGGAACAATAAACCTTTATCCATTTTGGCTGTAATCTCAAATATTCAGTTCACACTGATAGCAAAGTAAAATTAGATTTATTTGGGCCGTTAAATCACGATACGGTCTTTCTTGTTTTCAATGCTGTAGGTATTTCGAATCGGGCTTGATGCAATTTGCTCATTTCGTGAATCAATGATTTCTGTCACTTGATCAGCAAATTCTTGATATTTAAAAAAGTTAGCAACAATTTTTTTCTCTTGAGCTTCAGTGTAGAGCTTCTCGAAATGATCAATTAAATTACCTAATAATTTGTATCCCACGTTCTTGTCCTCAGATTTATCCATAAAAACGGCATGCCAAATAGGTAATCCAGAGGTTTTTGATAGTAGGATATTCTTATCTGCAATCTCTAGTTCCTCAATGGGGACTGTATTTCCCCCTTGAGAAGATTTCAGCAACGTGTTGATCATGTTTGTTAAAACCCCTCTTTCTTCAGAAATTGTATTCATATCACGATCAAATAGTAAATGTCCGGATTTGTGATAGATAACATACCCCCAAGTTTTGTTTTCTTTGATTGGAATTGACATATTAAACCTACAGTGAAGGTATCTTCAGCTCTGAACTATAAAGGACAATAAGTAATATATGTTTTCTAGTTTTTTCTGTCCAGTATATTTTATTTAGTAAAAAACATTCAAAAGATTGATCGGATCCTATTTGGATAGTTATCTTTGACACCTAAACATTTGAGATGAATATTGGTGCTTTACTAGAATCGTGACTAATCTCTCAATTCTTGCATTTTAGACTGAAAAATAAAGAATATAGATATAAGTTTTCCAAACAATAGTTCGATATTTAAGTTCTCAAAGGGAGTTGCCAATTATTTTTTCAAACAAATATTATACTTCACTAATTATTTTATTTCTGATTTTCCAATCTAATCAAATTATTGATCCTAGTCAAGGGCAAGGAGCCAATGATACAATTATCTATGCCATGCCATATGATTTCGATGAATATTCAATATTTACTGCAGACTCGTATGCGACTGCACAATGGAACAGTGCTGTATATAATGGGTTAGTAAGACGCCTCTCTTCTGGCGAATGGAATTATGATTTAGCAGTAAGATTACCTACTATCACTGCAGACGGATTAACATATAGATTCTCCCTAAAAGATAATTTATTGTTTAGCAATGGGCATCGTTTGACTACAAGCGATGTAGCTTTCAGTTTTAAGGCTGCACTTAGTCCTGCTGTTAATACTAATTTCTATGGGAAATTTATTGGCTCCCTGAATAATGATTCAATTAAGATTATAGATGAGTTAACTGTTGAATTTACCTTTCTCCAACAAATTCCATTTCCGTTAACACTCCTGAATTTCCCAATAACAGATGAGGCTGTATTTAGCTATCGATTTGATAGATGCGAAGCAGGTATTTATGAAGATTGTCTTTGGAATGATCCGCAAGGACTTGATGCAGTAGGGGCAGGTCCGTTCAAGATTTTGGAAATTGATAATGTGCATGAAATTGTGAGTTTGGAGGCCAATCCTTATTACTACAATGCAGATCAAGTTAAAACTGATCGACTAATATTTCAGAAGATTGCTGACAAAGATGCTGCAATTTCTGCCTTGGCAAGCGGTTTAATCGATATATTGGATTCTCAATATGTTCCAGGTTTAGAGGAATTAAAGGACATAGATGGTGTAGCTGAGACATTTATTGGAGATTTGGCCCATCAGGAAATTTCTTTAAATCATCTGAATCCATATTTTGGTACTGGTGAAGATATACCTGGAAATAGTGGACTCCCTAATTATGAAGATGCTTTACAAGTGAGAAAAGCTATGTCTCATATTGTGGATAGGCCATTTGCGGCAAATGAAATAATGGAGGGTTTAGCTACCCAAGCAACGACCGTTATGCCCCCTAGTTCGTTCGGATGGGATTCATCCCTAACCCCAAGAGACTTCTCAATTGAGACTGCAATGAGTTTCATGGAGGCGGCAGGATTCGATTATGCAAATGCAGGTACACAAGACGACAAAGGTATATGGAGTTCACCATTTTTCGAGATAACACTCTTGGCTCCGAATACTGGACCAGCACGTAATCAATGGCAATACAATTTCTTTCTTGAATTGCCTAAGATTGGGATTGGAGTAAAAGAGTTCGTTGCAACAGGTTGGGGTGAAATCGTTCCGCGTACATTTGGATACGCTGATGGATTACCCCCTTCTTATGATGAAGGTGGTTTTGATATATTTTTTGTTGGTTACGGTTGGGCTCTAGATTGGAATCCAGTTGGATTATATGATTCCTCAGGAAGATGTGATGTAGGTAATTGTGGTAATTTCTATAATTTTGATATATACGAAAATCAAACTAACATCGGCTCATTAGTTCGCGATTATCTTAATGAACTTGATTTCGAAACTCAAATGGATCTTGTAAAGGATTTACAAACAGCAATCTATGCAAACGAACCAGTTATCTCAATAATTCATCCAACATCTCATTGGGGTGCTGGTGATAATCTTCAAGGATTGGACTACTTGATGTTTTCCACTAATCAGCAAGATTGGTCTAAAGTAGAAATTGATGGTTTCACCTATAATTCAAAAAGTACAGAAGTTGTCCCTGATGATATTTCGACTGTAGAAAGTGACTCTGAAGATAATTCTGTTTCAACCACTTTAGCTGAATTTCAATTGACATTCATAATTACAATCTCATTCACTATGTTGATCATAATAAAACGAAGAAAATTATCGATTTAACTAGCAATTAAATTTCTAATTACCTATTACAACATGATAAACAACACTTCTCATATCCAATCCGATGTTTTTGGTTTTTGCTACTTTTCCTTCTCTGATCAAAGTGTTAATAGCATAATTTACATTTGATTTAGACAAATTACTGATGAGGATTAATTCTTTTTGTGATAATGCTCTTGATCTTAATAATCTCAATAATAACTGTCGATTAGCTTCAGCATCATATTTAGCTCGTGGGGCTCCTATAACTGAAAATAGTAATACAACAACAATTAACATAGAAATTATTGAACTATCAATAGACGTCTCATTTGAAAATAATAATACACTTTGATGTAAACCAATCATTCGACTCTACATGTATATTATCCCAGTAACAAATAATTGTTTTGTTTGTTTTAAAATTGTAATAAACTAAATAAGACATGTCAAGATAATGAAATCTCTAATGAAAATCCTCTATGATCAGAATCATTATCCTCATAAAATTTGTATGATTCTTCGATTACATCCCAGTGTTCTGATAACCAGATATAATCAACTCTAAGTATTGCAGTATCCTTGTTCCAAGTTCTACCAGTGTACACATTCCCTCCAGCTGCAATATACCCATCACTGAATTCTGAAGATAATAGCCAATATGATGGGTCAAGAAGTGAAGCTGGAGTATTAAAATCACCTAATAGTAATGTTGGCGAAGCTTTCTCCATATTTTGTATTATCTCTTCAATTTGATGATATCTACTTGAAACCATCGACGGAAATGAAAGGTGTGTATTCATAACATTAATTTTACCATTAGGTGTTTCAATTTGGGCTATCAATAATGATCTAGGGAATGCACCTTGCTGATGCTGATAACTTATTTCAGAAACTGATGAAATCTTATGTTTTGTCAAGATTACCAGACCATATTTTGCAATATAATTATCATTAGGAACTGAATAATTCATTGCAAGTAAGTTCGCAACTTCATTTAATTGTTGATACGATCCTTCATGATAAAACGAAAATGCTTCCTGTAATCCAATTATATCTGCCTCAGATTGAATTAGTTTCTGTAAAATGGAATCAGTAAAACCGTTTTCTACATTATATGTCAAAACTTTCAAAGATGCGGCTGAACTTTCAATAGAGGATATTTTAACCCGATTAGGGATAATTATAATATAGAATACGTTGTAGATGAGAATGATTATGATGAAAACTGCAAGAATTATTTTCATAATTCTTCTGAATTTCGCACGGTCAAACTTCATTGTCAAACATAACTTAGCATTCTAAGTAATAATTGAAACTATTTGTAATTCAAGATTTTCTTTTTTGGTCAGCATTCTTGAGCAAATCCAGATTTCTAGTCTTTGCATAACAAATTGCAAAACTAACTATAAAGTGGTAAATCGTTGTCTAACAATAAATCCAAGATCATTTCCTTCTCGGGTTTCTGGTAAAACTCACATATCTCTTTTAACCAGCCTTGCTCACTCTCATCCAGGTAGATGGTGAGTTTAACATATTCAATCGGTGCTTCAAGGAATATGTCGGGATGATATAAGAAAAGACCAAAATCCATTAATTCTTTTTGCGTGTACTCAATTCTCTCAAGTAAACCATCAAGAACACCCATAAGATCTGGTGGAAGCGAAAGATCGTAATAATCCATCTGTTTTATTGATGATCTAATAATATTTCAATCTAGTAACAAAGAGGTGACCGAATATATTCTTGGTATTAAATTGCTAAAGGCACCTACATATGCGAAATTGAGGATGAAAATATCGATATAATGTTTGTATTGGTTTCAGTCAATTCTGATTAGAGGATTATTTCTTGATCATTAGAATCTTAATTGTAGCTGAATGGTCACCTTTGGAATGTTTAATAAGAATGAGCTCTTTTGTTCCATTGGACCAAATTAAATAATAATTTAGGTGTTGATTTTGGAAGATGTGTTGCAACTTGTTTTGGTGTATACGGCTATCACCGTAGTGTTTTCTATACCTAGTTTTTTCTTAATTCATCAATATAGGCAAACGAAAATCAAAGATTACCTGTTTTTCACTTCGTTTTTCGGTTTTATCTTTCTCTCAACCCTATTTGAGCCAATTTTACAGATAAGTGATAATCTTATTTTCTATCAGTTAAGACTCGGAATTCATAATATTGCTTGGATAATGTTACTTTACCAGACATTAAGGATGTCTAAATTAAGCACAATTAGATCCTGGAGATGGTATATTGGCCTTATTTGGTTCGTATTGTTGGAATTTATGATTATTTTGTGGAAACCAATAACTCAACCAGATAATATTTCGGTATTGGGCATATCTTACCATCATAGCAGTAGCCTAGTGTTTCCTGAAGGTGCGGGATTTGAATTGGATGGAACATTAATATTTTCTTCCGATTACCGTATCTTAGCTGAGATGTTTTGGATCTATGTTGCTCTTATATTTCTGATTAATCATATCAAATTAAATCTTGTATATCCAACTCCTCGCACTATTCGGGCAAGAAAATTATGGATAATTAGTTTCAGTCTGTTTCTTGTCTATTATTTACCGGCAGTCTTAACGTTAAATAATTTTAGAATCCCTGAAATATTGATAGTTATATCGATATTTATTATTGGAGGAATTGCAGTGTACTATCCTGAAGCGATTTTATTATCTGATAATGTGATAATAAGAATTCCAAATTTGGCAAGTTTAATTGAAAATTTAACAAATCAGAAAGCTCAGAATGTGAATATCAATAAGAATCTTATGAATTATCTTGAGCTACTCGCTGATGAATTTAAAATGAAAGAATTAAATCCATAAAGTGACTTGAAACTAAACCAATGAGCAGATTATGGTTACATTAGTTATTTAATTGCATTAGTCCTTAAAATAGTATTTTTGATCTTTGTTTGGTGCTTTTTTGTATGATAAATGTTCTCGGACCTCTGTGTTAATAGAATACTTCACCGGATTACCTCTCTTTAATTCAAGGCATTTGAGGGCTTGATTTTGTTGATCTTCATTGATTGCAAAGATGATCGATTTTTCTCCATAATTTTCATTAAGATTTTTTTTACTTGAGGCGTCATGAGTTGTCCAGAATGTATCTATTAGCTGTGAAAAGGAAATATGTTTGGGGTCATAAGTAATTTTAACTACTTCTACACTATTTCGCTTATTTTTCGAAGTTTCAATTTCACTAAAACCAACTTCCGTTTCTATAATACCATCAATCTTAGAAAATGTGAGTTCAGCATGCCAAAAGCATCCCGCACCTAAATAAGCTGTTTCACTCATATAAGTTGTATCCATATTCACAGAAAATAAAATATTGGTATTGAGAAGAGTACTCTGTAAAGAGTTCTATTAATTTTCTTTCAGAACATTTTGCAATGTTATCTACAAGATATTGTTCAAATGGATACTAAATAGAAAATAATTGTCTTGATTAGTTTACATTTTTTTAACAATCTTCAAACGGAAAAGCCAATACAGTTTAAAGATCATAAGATGTATTTTATTTGTTGAAAACTACTGTATTATCACGTCGCGTGGTGAAAAACGTTGTTGAAGCAACAAGATTATTTCGAGAAGAAATCGATGTCGGATCATATGGATGCTTGAAACTCTGGATTTTCAAAAACCAAGAGTATGAAGACGTGGTAACTGTTTTCTCAGACTGGATTGATGAGAGCAAATTTCTCAGTTTTGAAAAATCTGAATTATATAATAGTTTTAAGAACACACTAGAAGCAGAACCTAATATCGATTACGAGATTTTGGGTTTCAAAGATTCTCTACTTTATTCAGATGAAACTTCAGAGTTTTTCAGTATTTCAAGATCATATGTTAAAAATTACAAAGAAACACTGAAGATGTTCAAGGAAGTTTATAATAAAGAGGAAGCATCCAAATTAGGAATTTTAAGTGTAAAGCTCTATTTAGTACTTACAAATAAAAAATTAGTTATCGCTTTAATCAATTGGAGAGACCCTGATTCCCATAATAATTTTACACGAAATAAACCAACTCCAACTAATGAATCTTTGGGCGAATATGGTACAGATCGATATGGTTTGATGAATTTAATTGCTTCCTGGTCTACTTCCAAAAAAGAAATTATCAAAGAAAACTAACTTATTCATTTAGAAATTCACGTTCTAATTGTATTTGAGCAATAAATTCGTTCAGAAACTCATTTATTTCTTGATCAATAAATGTTTCTCCAGATAGATTAGGACCAAATAATCTATGAAAAAGGTCTTCAATCATTTGATCAATATAGGATGGGTCTTGGTTTTCAACCTCAATGAACTCTTGTTCCTCTTTTCTTGGTCCATGTAAGTTGGTTATTTCACTTTCTTTTTCTAAATTAGCTGACCTTGTTAATTCAAACTTACATTTTTTATCGGGGTCAGACATGATTTTTCAATTCTAATATAACGCAAATATGTTACTTAAATATTACGACATTTACTCTTTTGTTTTACCTCGACTTACACATAATGGGGTTTTCTTATCATTTTTGCATATTACTATAATTAACATAGGTTTAACAAATGTAAATTTTCTCCTCACAAAAAATTACATTTCTCTAACTTTACAGTAAACATATATCAAGCTTCCATTAACTTACCATTGTCAATTGAATAACTAATATTGTCCCAAAACATCTAATAGTTTATTAAGGGTCGGGATGCGTCAATTATTGTGTTTTACAGAAATCTCACGCGTTTAAACATCCTAAATGGTTGTACTACGCCTTAATTTATTCAAATTAAGGGATATCACAAAACGTCTTACAAAATTATCATTAATGTCATACAAATGCACAACAATTATATATGCTAGAGTAGTATTAATCATATGCACCGAAATAACCATAATTTCCTACGCAACCAAAAATATCGTAAAAACTATTCAATCGAAATTGGTAGAAAATTTTCGCAAAGACAAACTGGTGTATACTCGGAGAAATTTACATGTTAGTATCAGAAGCAGTTTCAAATGAAGACTTTGATTCCTTCAATGAAGCTGTACAGGAAAAAAAGTATAGTTTCAGGACGATCTCAGATATCAAAAAAGAGATCAAATCTCTCGATCTTTCAACTTCATTACGGTGGGGTAAATCATTGATTGAAGGTAATACAATCCAGGCTGCAATAGGCGGTGTGTTGTTATCCATAAGTAATACATGGGAGACGGACCCAGAGTTTCTTGCTGAGCAGATTAATCTCCTAGCATCCTCTGAGAGTTGGCAAAAACGAGAGATCGCAATTGAGTTGTTTAAACAAGGTCTAATGTATTCAAAAACCCAATTTATCCCTTTGTTAAAGGAATTAACGGTCTCAACATCCATATATAAGAGACGAGTTGCAATAACGACAGCAAAAGAAGTTGCCTTGCTAAAGCCAAAATACAAATCGCTTAAATTAGAAGTACTTGCACTCATGATTCCCTTTATTTATGAAAATGACACTTTCGTAACACGAGCTGTGGTTGATACATTCGCAAATGGATTTGTAAAGTATTGCCCTGCAGAGGTCTTTCTACTATTAAACAAGTTAATTCCCTCGATTGCCCATGACAAACATAAAGTCCTATTGTTGAGAATGATTTCAACAAAAATATCACCTGAACATTTATTTCATGTGTTAGACATTATTATGAAATTTATTGATGATGAGGATATATCAGTTTTCTTTGCAAGAAAATCAGCTTTAAGGATATTGGCAGAAGATTATCCAAAACAAATTGGAGGCTGGCTTGAACACAATTTACATATTGAGGCAATCGTGGATCATTGGGCTGAATTAGATCTTGCTGGACTTATTCCAAGTGTTTGCACATAATTTATAATCGAAAGATATCCAAGTTTTTGCATACTCCTATCCTGTTTTCATGATATTCCGTTTTAAGTAATATAATACTAATCGATAAGAAATTATTTGCACATATATTAATCAGATAGATCAATATGCCAGCTGGTTTCTAAATTAATAATGTAGTTATCCGTAAATTTTATTTCACCGTCATAAGTTAAAGTAGGGTTTGAGCTAGTCAAATCATAATAATCATCTGAGCTATTATATAGTTCTTTGCTTTTCCAAACTTCCAAATATGAGATTATATTTTTATTTCGGTAATTGTGAAAAATTTGATATTTGATTACACCCATATTTTTCATTAAATCAGTTGTGTATCTTTTGGAAAACGAAGTCATAAAATTTTCAAACGAATCAATTGAAAACCTGTTATAATCATAGATTTCGTTACCTTGGAGTGAATTAATTGATTCTTTATCCACCCATTCCGCTACCAAGTTCAAATGGTAACATTCCATAATCTTCCGATATGAATTATCAAGATCCGAATTAGATTTTTTATAATTGTTGAAATTATCCAAATTATCCCATTCAAAAAATATTGATACAACGTCTTTTGGTTGTGTGTACATCTCATATCCAATACAACCCATTTCCCCCCTTATTTTATTATTAGATATGAAGGTCTCCAGGAATTTATCAACATCACTAATAATTCCTCGACATAAGATGTGCATTAGCCATGTTATAAGTAATCAATTCTAATTAAAATATTGCTCAACAATAATACAAAAATTAAAGAATATTTGGTAATCTCATTTGTTTTATACTCACTGACTTAATCTAGCATTTACAATTGAATATGAACAAAGTGTAAGGCAATTTAGAAATTAGCAAAACACTGCTAATTTACTATTAAACACTTATGACATACTTATACACCATGTCGCTTATATACTAAAAAAAAAAGTCAAATACATACATTTGTATAACAACCTAAGAAAAGCTTATAGCTAAATGTTATACTATACAAATTTATGAAAACTTCGAATATTACTGTTCGCGTTTCAGAAGATATTAAAGAAAAACTGAAAACGATAGCAGAAGATGCTGGAATCACTGAATCCCAGTATGTACGAAGTCTCATAACAAATGCTATTGAGCAAAAGGATCAAAAAGACGAGGCAGACATTTTAGAGGAGAGATTAAGAAAATTAGAGAATCAAGTAGAAAGCGAACCTATCGGAATGGAATCTAAATTCTTAATGGCAATGGCATATGTATTTTCAATTGATTCTGGGACTCCTATGCATAAAATCGTAGCAGATACAAACAAGCATTTGGAGGAAAAATTTGGATATTCTATTGAAGTTCTAAATTCATTTTCGAGAGAGGATAGAGAAAGAATATTTGCAGATTTGTACGATTTCTTCGATAAAGAATTCAAACCCTCTACAGTCGCATATCTGATGATTGAATGTATATTTCTTACGTTCCTAAGTTTTATTTACCCATCACCAATTTTTATGATTACTCCATTTTCGATGAGTATTATCTCCAGGTTAGAAAAAGTTAAATCAATGGTAAAGAAAGGAAAAACCTAAACCTGGTACAATTAAACTGTTGCAAGTATTTGCTTCGTATTACCCTAGATACACAGAAGTTCCAATATCGTTTCCTAAAATACCATGTTGAAATTTAATTTCATCCTCAAATTTAGTTGAAATCGTCTCATACAGCACATTATCTAGTATATTGCCGAATTCCTCTGAATAATCTAGGAATACATGGTTAGCCAGTGCTGGTTGGAAAGTTTCCATAATATCTAAAGCAGTTGTAGTATTCGACATTAGTTGATCCAAAATATCTGAATTTCTCTCTATTAATGGAGATCTTTTGTTAACCATCATAATGATAAAGTAGTCTTTATGGGTTCTCACGAACCATTTACTACAACTCATTTCGATCATTTGTAAAGAGTGAAAACCACTAGGTGAATGTCCACAATAATTATTTTCAGTTTCGAGTTGAAGAAAATTTAACAAAGCACCAATGAAACCCCCTAACAATTGTGTGGGTTGGTCAAAACATTCAATATTGTATCTTCTTGAAAGACACACTAGTCCTGAATTTTCTATCACTAACAATTGAGATATGTAATTTTCCAATGTTTTGACGCCGGCTAGTGTTTTGCTCATAATTTAATATGTTATACAATGTAATATAAATGTATTCCATTATGCTAAACATTAACTAATAATTAATTTACAAATTTTGGACTTCATTGATTGTCAATATTTGGTGTTCAAAGGCGGTTCTTTTGATTATTCCTAATAATTGCTAAGTTCTCTTTTTTGTATTTTTTGTGTTATATATTATAGGAAATATGTCTGTCGCGTAAGAATATCTTTATTGATTCGAACATTTGTAAGACGCTTGCATAACGTTTTTATATAATTTTCTCATATAAGATGTAATATGTTGGATGTTGGTGTATAACATACTAAATCCAGGTGAGACCAAGCTCATGAATATCACAACAGTTGCAGTTCATAATTTCTCTTCAGAAGAAGAAACCCCTATTGAATGTTTTAGAGAATTCTATATTCGTGAATTTGATAAAAAATCTCATTCCAAACATCACGTCAAAGTTGGTGAAAATTATGGCTAAAGTGCTAGTATGTGATGACTCATCGTATATGCGATCAAAAATTATCCAACTACTCAATCAAATGGGCCATGAAGTTATTGGAGAAGCGAGTGATGGGGAGAGTGCATTAGAAAAATATTATTCTTTACATCCCGATATCATGACATTGGATGTAATAATGCCAAAAAAACACGGTATAGATGTATTAAAAGAGCTAATAGAAAGTGATCCCTTTGCTCAAGTGGTACTTGTCTCTGCTGTAACTCACCAACCTTTAATTATGAAAGGATTAAAAATTGGGGCTTTGAACTTCATAACAAAACCTTTCACCTCTTCAGAGTTCATAGATGGACTCTCAATGGTAGGTTAGTACTATGTTACGAATTGAAGATTTGGAAATTATACTTGCTGACTTTGAAGGAAGGCTCCATCAAACTTACAAAAATAATACAAGAAACCCTGGTTCAAATATTCTTCCTTTAAGTTTACTGAGATCTGAATTTGATACTTTAACAAGTGTGATCTCTACTTTAGAAGAGAGTTGTGCACGTGATTTTTCAAAATTAGGACGATACAGAGATCATATTGTCCAAAATTTAGCTCTCGCAATTACTAGATTAAAAAAATTGCAACCTCTACTTGGACAAAAAACAAATGGATGCTCAGCTGAGATGTTAATCCAGTTTCATGTAGATGATATTGGGACTGAATTATTGCAAGGGGTGAAATCAGGATGCGAGGAAATACTAACCAACAGGTGATGAAAAACATGATAGCTAACGAATCAAATGACGATACAAAAAATACAATGTCTAAATCGGAGATAATTACCATTAGGGTCTCTAAAAAAACACGAGAACAACTGAAATTATTTTCCAAAGATAATCACGAAAATGAATCACAATTTATCAGACATCTAATTAAAAATGGTCTTAATCATTTCCAAGATAAACCTAAACAAGTATCGTCATTCATGGGTAAATCCATCATACCTAGTACTATAAATACTGAATACTATTGGTCGGGTCACGAAAAACCTACTTCGAAGCTTATTTTTGCTATGTCTCTTCTTCTAACTATTGATACTGGAAAAAAAACAACAGAAATCATCAAATTATTGCAGAATTATGATTACGAAAGTGAAACAACACCGGACGGAACTCAGACCAGGATCAAGTGGGAAAATTATTATCTCGAACTTAGGAGATTAATAATTTCCCACTTATCTCCCTCACAAACTGCTTTAGTAGTGATTGATACAATGATCTTGTCTTTTTTAAGTGTGATATTTCCTTCACCAGTTTTTATGGCTTCGGAATTATCTATGCTTATGATAGACTCGTATGATATGCTGCTCCTTCAAAATAAGAGAGATAATGGAAAATCAATCTAATAATTTGATAGTTGGATCTGCATTCTATATTTTTTAACAATTCATTGGGAAATTTTACATTTCGTTTTGTGAAAGTGATCGACAAATAATTACCTTTAAGCCTGAAACATTTGGACATATGTCAAAATCTGACACATTATTTCGAATAAATTTAATGGTGATTCATGTACTGATAGAGCAGAGGAGGGTTTGAGAATTAAAATAAATGCACTTTAAAGTTAATCTTTTATATCACCATTAAATCATATATGGTCAATGTCGGATAATGAACTTAGAAAGAATTCGAAAGGAAAAGGGACACGGTTAAGTTTTGTACTCGGGAGAGGGTTTGGAGTAATCATCCTGATCACACTAATTACTGGGGTAGTTAGTGTAGTGGGGCTAATGAATACTGCTGATGAGTATCAAGGTTTGATTGATGGAGCAATTGAATTAGATGAAGATTCAATGAAAATGAGTATTAATCTCTTGCAAGCAAGGAGAGTTGAGAAAGATTTTATTGCAACTGGTGAGTTAAATTTATTAGTTGAACATGATTTGTATGTTGAGTTGGCTGAGGAAATAGCCGATGAAATTGCTGAAGAAGATGTCACATCTGTAACAACTGGAATAGCAACTGACGCAAAAGTGGCTATTGGCGTATATGATACAGAATCCCATGCTGTTTTTGATAAGTTAATAGAAAGAGGTGGTGGAGCGTTTGGATCAGAAAGTGGTACAGTTGGGACTTTACAGGCTACAATAAGTGAAATTGATGATATGATTCAATTTGATTATGAAGCCAATTTGATTGGTTCTACTGAGTATTTAGAATTGCACAGCCGATATCTTGATATTAGGAAAGATGAAAAGGATTATCTTTTGGAACGCGAATCAGGTGGGAACTATCTTCAATATATTACACACCTTTACGATGACATCCCTGAATTTTTGACAATCATTGATTCCTTGAATCTAGAAAGTGTTAGAGAAACAGAATATCATGATGATTTTGGAAATTACTTAACTGCAGTCGCGACACTTGTTACTACTGATGACGAAATTGACTCTTTGACAGTGGTATTTATAGCAGCAGCTAGTTCAATAGAAGAATATTCAGCAGCATTAAGCACTGAAGCTGTAAAAATACTTGAGGAATCAATAGCAAAGGTAGAAGAAAATGTTACTAGAATTCTTTTAATCACGATGATGCTTATTATCATGGCAATAATAATTGGGATATCTTTGACAATATGGATTACTAGAGGAATTGTTAAACCTATTTATGAAATTGAAAGTGAAGTTGAAACAATTGGCAAT
This sequence comes from Candidatus Heimdallarchaeota archaeon, assembly GCA_021399405.1. Next base: position 45,534 of record JAAFKL010000090.1, read on the forward strand.
GGTGATTTAACGGGTAAATTTGAATTTAGCAAGCAACCCTCCTCAGAATTAACCACTCTAGGTGACAATGTAGAAAAAATGAAATTCTCATTACTATCGATTATTGGTTCAATTTCAAGTTCTAATGAAATATTAACCACATCATCTGAAGATCTTTTTTCAGGAGCAGAGGAAATCAATGCCTCATCTGAAGAAGTCGCAACCACTAGTCAAGCAATGAGTAATGGAGCGACATCCCAGACGGAAATGATTACCGATGTAAATGATCGAATTCAGAAGACCTCAAATATGGTCGAGGAAATCATTAAAAAGATCCAAGACAATACGCAAGATGTATCTCAAATCGCTTTGCAAACCAACATACTTGCACTGAATGCAGGAATAGAGGCTTCAAGAGCTGGCGACTATGGAAGGGGCTTTATGGTTGTTGCAGAGAATGTAAGAAAGTTGAGCGATCAATCAAAAAATGCAGCTGATCAAATTGCAATAGTTGCTGATGAGATTGCTGAGAACTTACAAGCATCCTTTACAACAATATCTAATTCAATGGGTAACATTGTTAGTGTTTCAGAGGAAACAGCTGCCTCCGCTGAAGAGGTTGCCGCAGCTGTTGAGGAAATGACTGCTACTGTGGAGGAATTATCATCTAGTGCTTCACAATTAACAACTCTCGCAGAAGACTCTAGTGGATTGATTGGTCAATTTACACTTAATAAGTCCAAATAATCAAACGACTCATTATAATATTAAATTAATAATAAAAAATATATTTAATTATTCAACACATTAAAAACAGATTCGGACTAAATCTTTAAATATAATTGTACCTTTACACTCTGCTTGCGAACAACATGGGCAAACTACAAAAATTCCTATTTACAAAAAAGTTACGCACGCAACTACTAATCGGATTTGGTATTACTCTGTTTATCAGTGTAATCTCGATTAGTACGGTATCAATACTATCTACCACTTCAAATTTGGAAGACAAGATAGACGATGATTTGGGCGCATTCGCTGAAACTATCAATGATCAATCTATCGAAACTTTGAATATTGAAAGGGCCAATGTCGAAAATTGGGCATCTCTGCCTGTTGTAAGGGAAACGGCAACCGATGCCAGTCAGTTGGACCCATTAAACGACCTCTGGACTAGATATGAAGGAGAAAAATGGGGTAATGATGATGATTTGAATGGTGCAGGGATTGCAGAAAGAAGTGAATCACCGGTTAATTTTGATAATGATATTAACCCTGAAGCTTCTCACTACTTTAACACAATACTTAGTAGTGTTTCGTATGCAGAAATATTTTTTACAGATTCGAGAGGATATGCAATTGCTTCAACTGCAAATACTGGTGATTTTGCACAAGGAGAAGAATCTTGGTGGTTAGGCGCAAAATCAAATGGGTTCCATGCCAGTGGTTTCGAATTTGATGATTCTAGTGAGGCATGGTCTATTTCCATATCAATTGCCATAAAATCTACTAATATTTCAAAAACTAATGGAGAATTCGCTGGGGTAGTTAAAGCCCAATACACTTTTGATAGCTTATCAAATGTAGTATCACAAGTAAATGTTGGTGCTAATGGATTTGCCATGATAGTTTCTAACGAAGGCGAAATTATTTACCATCCTGATGAGACTTTAGTTGGATCCCAAAACTTAGCAGATGTTGTGGGGACAAGTGTGGCTAGTAAGGTATTTAGTAATGATCACTTTATGGCTGAACCAAACATTGACAATGAAAAATATTATTTGGACGCAAAACCTCTATCATTTGATCAGGAATGGGGTCTAGACTGGTTTGTTCTTACCATGATTCCTGAATCTGACGTTGCAGATATAATAACAACACCCATCATTTATTCAGTGGTTGTTGCAAGTGTTTCAGTCGTAATTCTGGGAGTTTTTGCTTTCTTATTTTCAGGTGCAATTGTTAATCGAATCGATAAATTGACTGAGAGCTCAAAGAAATTGGCTGAGGGTGATCTAACTCAAGATGTTTACATAACCAGTGATGCAACAGATGAAATTTCAGTTTTAGAAACCTCGTTGTCCTGGATGGTAGAAACCCTAAGAGACTTTGTAAAACAAACGTATACGAGTATATCAATCTTATCTGAATCTACAGAAGGAATGTTCTCAAGTACCGAAGAGATGAATGCAAGCGCTGAAGAAGTTTCTTCAACCAGCTTATCTATGTCTCATGGCGCATCTCAACAAGCTGAAATGGTGACTCTCACTTCAGAACAATTGAAAAAAGCATCTTCAGTAGTTGCAGAAATTGTTAAGGAAATTAGAGAGAATACAGAATTTTCAAAAAATATTGCTTTACAAACCAATATTCTAGCATTAAATGCAGGAATTGAGGCTTCACGTGCAGGTGATTACGGACGTGGATTTATGGTAGTCGCTGAAAATGTTAGAAAACTATCTGACCAGAGTAAGGAAGCCTCTGAGAAAATAAGTGATGTTGCTGAAAAAATTTCTATGGTTCTTCAAGAAATATTCGATAATGCAGTAAGTGAAATTGTGAACATTTCAGCTGTTGCTGAAGAAACTGCTGCTTCCTCAGAGGAAGTTGCAGCCGCAGCAGAGGAAATGACCTCGTCACTCGAGGAATTGTCTTCATTATCAGAAGAACTAGCTAAACAAGCAGAACTATCTACTGATTTAGTTAAAACCTTTAAAATCTCAGACGACAAAAGTAATTAAAAATATAAATAAATTCCAAAGTATAAAATTTCAATTAACTCAAAAATACAAAATGTTAATACTTAAACAAATCTTGAGATTATTATTTTAATCATGTTCACTTATTGATTCATTAATAATCAAATTCAAAGCTATAATCGCTATAGTTTTGAAACTTAAAAATAATAATTATGATCATAATGAGTATATCAGAACAGATGATTTAACTATCAGTTGGACATTATAATCTGTCAAAGGGGAATTCACCAAAATGAAAAATAATAAACAAGATACACTACAAACAGAGTTTAAACACCGGTATAAAATAGTAATAATTGGGAATGGAGGGGTAGGTAAGACTTCTTTAAAGAGGAGCTACCTGGGGCTTGATTTTATTGATAACTATGAAATGACAATAGGTGTTGAAGTGTCAGTGAAAAGATATGGCAAAACAACTCTACAGATATGGGATCTTGGAGGACAGCGTGGATTCCAAAAAGTATTTGGTGATCATTTTGCGAAAGCTGAAGCAGCGGTTGTTGTTTTCGACATTACAAATCCCGAATCATTCCAAAATGTGGAAAGATGGATTGAAATGATAACACTGGAAAAGAAACAGATGATTCCGACCGTTTTAGTGGGAAATAAAGCAGATCTTAGAAATAGAGGAAGAACCGAAGTTTCTCATATCCAAGCAATTGATTATTCGAGGGAATTATCTAATAACTCGTTGTATGAGATCCCGTATATTGAAGCATCAGCCTTAACAGGGTTGAATGTAACGTATATTTTTGAATATCTAATGACAACATTGAAGACAATTTCTCGTCTTCGGTAATAAATTTTCGACCCATGTTTAATATTGAAAAACTTTGCATAATGTACATCTCTTCTACTGAAGGTATTAGACACCCTCATTAATTACATAGATTGTTTGCTAATCAATATAGACAAACTTTTTGTAATTAATTAATGAGGAATGCCATACTATTTATCAATGAGTTCTGCATTATATGAGGTCGATTATTTTATATGAGGAAGGACGTTTATAAGGACAAAGTAGCAAGAGGTGCTACGCTCTCGGCCAAATTAGGACCTAGATCTGCTAGTTTAAAATTAGTGAAACAAGTCAGAACAAAATCTAAAATAAAAAAGAAATATGGTACACAACCAATTATTCTACGAGGTAAAGATTTAGAGAACTTGGACCCAGTGTTATCGTTTTTACGAAAATCGGGTGTAGCAGTAACCGCATATAAACGTGGATATTTAATTAGACGGACCAGAGCAAGAATTGGAAGATTAGGGCTTGATACATACGTTGAATATTTACAATATTTACGAAATAACTCTAAAGAAATACAACTCCTACATGATACACTAAGTATTAATGTAACTCGATTTTTCAGAAATGAGGATACGTTCAGTTATATTCGGGATAATGTTATACCAGATTTGGTTAAAGTATTAAGCAGCTCCCCCACAACAAAGATAAAAATTTGGTCAGCAGGATGTGCTGTGGGCCCAGAACCATACTCTATTGCAATGCTATGCAGTGATAGCAAAGAATTAAAAAATAAAGTAGCCATTAATGCTTCAGATATTAATCGTAATCTATTAGAAATTGCTCAAAACGGTGTTTACTCCCCTCAATATCTAGCCGAAATGACAAAAGAGGAAGCGAGTAGATATTTTATTTTGGATCATAATCAAAATTACATGGTTAAGCCTTCAATTAAGAAGCTAGTAAAATTTGATCAAACTGACTTAATCAAAGATAGATATCCATCAAACTGTGATATGATCATTTGTAGAAACGTTCTCATTTATCTTGATTCATCTATGCAGAAAATAATTTTAGAAAAATTTTTCCAATCGCTCAAAGTTGGTGGAATATTAATATTGGGTCGTACAGAAACATTACAAGGAACTTGGAAGAAAAGCTATGAAGTTAAATCTTCCACCCATCGGGTCTATATTAAGATCTGAAAATCCTGGAGGATAATTTATAGAACTTTGTTGTAATCGAGGATCAAAATGACTGAATATAGAGCTAGAATTGGTGAAATTATTAAAGGTAAAGAATTTGATCAATTAGTTGCAATTGCCCTTGGTAGTTGTATTGGTATTGTAATTTATGATCCTAAAATTAAAGTTGCAACATTAGCTCACGTAGCGTTACCCGGTCAATTATTTAAAACACAAAAAATAAATGGTAAATACCATGATAAACCTGGTCGCTATGCAGATACTGCAGTTCCTGAATGTATTAGAATATTGAAGAAAATGGGAGCAAATCTTAAAAACTTAAAAGCAAAAATTGCAGGTGGAAGCAGGATGTTTGGAACAAAGGGGTTACTTGGTCCAGGTTTAAATATTGGGGACCGTAATATTGAAGCTTCGCGGGAACACCTAAAATTAAATAAAATAGAACTGAAACGTGAAGATGTGAGTGGAAATTCTAGTAGAACAGTTATTTTTGATATAGAAAATTCAAAATATACAATTAAAAAAGGATTTAATGCAGAGTTTGTGTATTTATGAAATACTCGGAAATTGAAAGAATGATGATCATAATCAATTTGCATGCAAAATACTTAATTATTTCTTCAATCCAGTGATAATCATTCTTAAGGTTTATATAATTTAGACCCATTACCCTTGTTTGATTTTAATATTAATGCTACAAGGTTTGCTTTCTAAAAATACAAGTTGGAAAGGATATGTAATCATTGATGATACAAATCAAACTAGTGAAAAACCATGATAACCGAAGTTGTACAAACAGAAGCAATTGAAGAACAGTATTTAACCTTTAATTTGGGAGAAAATCTTGTTGGAATTCAACTGCGATTAGTAGAAATAATCGAATTTGTTCCTGAAATAATTCCAATTCCAAGAGCTCCAAATCACGTTCTAGGAGTAGCGAATATTGAAAATGCCATAATTCCAATAATTGATCTCGAACTGTTATTAAAGTATAAAAATAAATCACTAACTGGTAAAGCAATATCAATTATAATTGCAATTGAATCTGCTGTATTTGGAGTTCATATTGCTGAACCTCCTAAAGTAGTTAAATTGGAAAATCGGGTTCATGAATCCCCCTTGACAAGCTCTAGTAATATTCCAAATGATTGGATTGATGGATTTTTCATTGATAACATGGATAATACAGTAACTATTCTAAATCCAGAAAATTTCTGGATAGGACTGGGTAAATCAGAAATAACTGGTCCTGCTTCTGGAGGAAAAACTTCCAAAAAGACAAAAAAGGCCTCTTTATCTATAAATAAATCAGAATTAAAAACTAAAGTTGTAGAAAATATTGAGAAGTTAGATGATACATCTGAAGATGCTGGCAAAAAGAAGGCCAAAAAGACCAAAAAGAAATCTGGTGATGATGTCAAAACTGAAGGATTAGATGTTTCATCTGAAGATAACGGTAAAAAGAGGTCTACAAAGACTAAAAAGAATGCAGAAGATGATATCAAGATTGAAGAATCTGCTACCTTATCCGAAGAAGTTGGAGATAAAAAGTCCAAGAAAAAGAAAAAGAATACCAAGGATGATATCAAAACTGAGGAAGTAGCTGCTTTATCAAATTTAGATGAAGATAAAAGGTCAATGGAAAACGACGCTTCTAAAGATGATACAGGTCAATCTGGAGAAAAAGATGAATCAGAGAAGTCGAAAAAAGGAAAAACCAAAGATCCTGACCCAACTGTTGTCGACATTACTGATTTAAATGAATCCGATATCCCAAGCAAATGATGCTTGAAATATCAACAAGGAGAGATGAACAATTACAAATTACGCAACTATAAAATTTCCGGAAATTAATCTTATAATGGACATAAGTGATAAATGTGCATTGTATCCCTTTGCTTCAATTAATTCAAGAAAAGAAGTTTTGTTAAGCTACGTAGATTATGTCAGGGGAATTTGTGATCTAGATCGCGCTGTTTGCATGATAATCGATTTTGCAGATTTTTTGGGTACAACACCTGTGCTTAATGAAGAAGATTTGATGATTTTACGAGTAACAGTGAAAAAAGGGGATTTTGCATTAATCATCCCTTCACCAAAAATGATAAGGGATGATTTACAATTCGAGGAGAGTAACGGTAAGATAAAATCATCCGATTCGAAAATTACTCTAATATCATCAAATTATGTAATCATCAATAATGAGGTATATTTAAAAATTGATGTAGAACAATTATCAACTTATATCGCATTCGAATTATCAAAATATCTAACAAAAGAATGGAAAAACTCTACTCAAAATTTATCATTTGATAATAAAGACAATCTAGCTAAAATCGTGGAACAATCCTTTATTACCAAAAAAATGGAAAATTCAATAGTCGAAAATAATTATACTCGGAACAATATTATCATTTGTAATGTAGGGAACTATCAATTCTCATTTTCTGAAAAATACTTATCAGAAATAAAATATTTCAATCAGATACTCACATCTATTCCCGATACTCCAGATTGGGTTAAAGGTGCAATTGACCATCAAAATGATAGTTTACCTTTGGTAGACTTGGCAGATTGGTTAGGGATTAATTCAAATGAAAGTAATAATAAATTATTAGTAATTATAGAGAGGGACAAATCAACTAAATTTGGATTTCTTTGTGATTCAGTTACAAATATTGAAAAACCAGAGAATCATCCTATTCAACATTTTGAATCGCTAAATATTGAGGGTTTACCATTCAGAAATATAGTTTATAGCGAAAAGAAATTTATTTTTTCTCTTAATATCGACACTCTCGCTTCTTCGATATCTTCTGGTGCAACATTGAATTTTATGCAAGAATGGGACAGTTGGAAGCCATTTTTGCATCGAAATAACAAAGAGGTAATCGATGGATTGAAAGCCATATCTGGGGAATATGATAACTTAGAGTTGCAAGAAGAATTTGTCGAAATTAATTTTAAACAAATTAATATTCTCATTGATTTAAGTGAAAATTTAACATTTTTTACAAATCAATCTGGAAGGAAATTCAACAAATTTCCTCATTATTGCGATGGATTAGTTGAATTAGGGGGAACTCACACCCTAATTATTGATCTTGCTAGATACTTAGGAATTAATGAAGATCAAATAGATGAATATCTTTTAATTAAATTAATAGACAAGAATGTTAGTATTGCCCTTAAAGTACCAATTCCAAGGGTGGGGAGGTATAATATTGATTCAAAATCAACTATTATACTTGATAATAATACTCAATCCTTACGCATTCCTTCAACTCAATATTATATAATAGAAGACAAGGTTTACCTAAAATTTGATCGAGAAACTTTATTCGAATTCTTAGAAAATGAACTCCAAGATTACTTACGTCTTGGTTGGAAGAATTCATTACCAAATTGGGATTTACTAAATCCTGACAAATTGGTAAAGATCGATCAAATTAAGACAAAAATTACCAACTACAGCCCTAAAGTGGTTGTGTCAAATTTATCATCGAGTAATAATTACCTAATTTGCAACATTGAAGGCTCATTTTTCGCTATCAGTGAAGATGATATTATTCAGGTAATTTCCACTGAAATCAAAGTAACTAAGGTTCCAGGCAGTCCATTGTGGATGAAAGGAGTAATGGATTATCAGAACAAAGATGTTGTAATATTAGATCTCTCAAAATTACTTCAATTACAAACCAAGGATAAATCGAAACCGGTAATTGTTGTAGCATCTACTACTACAGGTCCAATTGCTTTTCAGTGTAATTCAGTATATCATCTATCAAATCAATCCATGGTATCCATTAAGAAGAACGAATTGATTTCATCGAACCTTCCATATACCAATGTGTATAACGTCGAAGGTAGAATCATTTATCAATTAAATGTCGATTATCTCCAAAAATCAATTGCAGAAAGAAAAGACACGTTAATACAAAATGAGTGGTTGAATTTGCTTTCAGTTAGTGAAGAAGATTATCGGAAAAACCTATCTACGGTTGAGAAAAATCAAATTTACAGAAATAATTCTATCCGTGCAAAAATAGGGAATGACAACTTTACGGTTCCACTAGATGATATTGTTACAATTAGATCAGTCGTTGATCAAGAACGGATTACATCTGATGGACTTAATCTGAGTGCTTATAGTAACACCTGGATTCCTTCAATAAGAATTTGTGACCAGTTTGGTTCAGAGGGTCAACATAAAATTTCTCTCATTTTGAAATGTGAAGATTTTGTGTTTGAACTTCAGGTAGACGAACTACAATTGACTGAATTAGGGCAAAAACTGATTGATGCATCTACTTGGGATGCTTTAATAGGAGGAAACAGTCCAATTGGATTAAAGACTCCATTCCAAACCAAGGATGGTTTAGCTTTCGGTTTAGATCTAAATGACCTACTTTTGAAATCATATACCTCAATTTTAAAGGGAGAGGATACACTTACTAATTTCATTGATGGATTATCACTCGATCCTCCTGAATTCATTGAAGAATCTACTTTACTTTCGAAACAAATTACAAACATATGGGATGAAGATGCAGAATTATATCTAATTATAATAGATACAAGTGAAAATACAAAATCTGCATTAAATACAGAATTAATTTCAAAAATCTCATTGGAAACGGATCCAAATATTGAACTATTTCCATGGGAAAATAATAAGTCCGAATCTCATTTTTACATAACTACAACCCTTATAGGCCAACATCAAAAAGCATTACAAATACCCGCAAACTGTTTTCTGGTAGGTGTAAGTAGGGAAAGTATTAATAATGATGACCGGTTTACATATGTAACATTGGAGGATGAAAAAATACCGATCCTCGAAATAAAAAATGGTGTTTAAGGAGAAAACAAACATGGCAAAAATAATGATAGTTGATGACTCAAATTACCTTCGTGCTACCCTTCGAGCTGCTTTTGAAAAAGCAGGGTATGAAGTTGTTGCAGAAGCAAGTAACGGAGATGAAGCAGTTGAAACCTATGCAAAAGTACGTCCAGATGTTGTAACTATGGATATAGTTATGCCAAAGACAAATGGTTTGCAAGCGATTTCTAAAATAATGCAATTCGACAGTGATGCTCGAATTGTAGTGATTACAGCTTTAGGACATGAACCAATGGTTCGCAAAGCATTAAGTTTCGGAGCACTTAACTTCGTGATAAAGCCTGCTGATACAGATGAAGTCTTGCAAGCAGTTGATAGCGTAGTAAGTGGGATGTAATTAGATGTCTGTAGAAGAAATCAGATGGAGTCCATGGTTAGATGATATGGAAAGGATCATCGAATCAATGGAAAAAGGAGTTGATCTTCTAAATTCAGATCTAGGAAGCTCTGAAGGTATTGAACTTGTTAAAATGGAGCTTCATAGTGTAAAAGGGTTATACGATTCAGTAGGATTAAAAACTAGTACTCAAACAATATTTGAATTAGAAGAGAATGTTCATCAATCAAAGGATACACTTTCTGAAGATCTTGTAAATATGTTATCAAAAGCTCTACTTAAAATAAAAGAGTTAACACAGCTGATTACAAAGGCTAAACCTTCTCCAGATCAAATCTCCGATATTGATAAAAAAATTGGTTTCGAAGCAATTTTAGTAAAATTTGTCAGCGATTACTCAGTTGAAATCGAAATTGACGGAGACAGATCTTTAAGATCCGCAAGAGCACTTGGAGTTTATAACACAGTCAAACGTTATGCCATAATCAAATCTAGTGATCCCCCAGAAGAAGATCTTTATCTAGATGCTAAATTTGACACCCTTACTATTGTTGTCTCAACAAGAGATGAAATCGAAGATATCAAAGAGAAAATCCAGAAATTACCAAACGTTGAAAGTGTTGAAATTAATAAAATTAAAGAAAAAACTAGAGACAATACAAACGAGTTTGATGTTTTAGCTGATTTAACTATCAGGGTGCCATTATCCAATATAAGAGCAATTGAGAATAGTTTAGCAGTTCTTTCTATCCATTTTGAATCACTAAAATCAGAAGTCCAATCTAAAGTTGGACTAGAAGAGCTAACTGGTATCGATAACACAATTGAAAGGATCCAAAATGATCTCAAAAAAGTCAGAAAGGTTCCTTTAGACAGTATTACTACAACCTTTCCTTCTATGGTTAAAAGATTAGCTAAACAGGAAGGTAAACAAATCGAATTCCTAATTCAAGGGCGATTTGTTACCCTGGATCGTTCATTAGCAAACCATTTAATTGATCCATTAACTCAAATTATTAGAAATGCCATTTCTCATGGTATTGAACTACCAACTGAAAGAAGAACAGCTAAAAAAGATGTTATGGGAAAAATTTCTGTAGAAGCATTTTTTGATCGTAATAAAATCCAAATTAAGATTATTGACGATGGTGTTGGTCTTGATAAAGAGGCTATCGTAAAAAAGGCAAAAGCTCTCAATATTAAACTTTCCTCAAAAGCAACCGATGATGAAATTTATCAATTAATATTTCAAAGTGGTTTTTCTCTTTCAGAAGGGTCCACTAAATTATCAGGAAGGGGATTAGGTTTATCATCAGCTAGAGAGAGGATAAATCAAATTGGTGGAAGCTTGACAGTAAGTCCAAATGAAAATGGTGGAACAAAATTTATTCTAGAGTTTTCTGATCCGGATGCATTAACAAGGAATTTGATTTTTAAAATAAATAATGAATCATTTGCTATTCCCACTTCTGAGGTTGAGAAAGTTTTGATAGTTAGTGAAAATGAATTAAATATCGAATCAGATGTAAAAGCTACATTTTCATACGAAGACAAAGTACTTCCAGTTACTATTATGCGACACCTAATATCGAATGATAAAAGTAACGGTAATTCATTAAAGCAGAATGAAATTCTCTTAATGTGCAGAGGGAGACAAAATCTAATTGGTTTACTAGTTGATTCTTTAGTTGATGAAAGACTAGTGAACATCAAACCATTAAATCCATTATTGCAAGATTATGAACTGTTTAATGGTACTTTAGCTGGTAGAGAACGTGAAGTAATTCTCGTTGTGAATCCGGCAGCAATTTTATAGGGGAATGAATATGACAGAGAACCAAATTTTTACACAATCAGAGATAGAAGCGTTTATGGAACTAGGAAATGTGGGTGCAGGTCATGCTGCAATTGCATTATCTAAATTTTTCAGCAAAGAAGTTGATATGAGTGTACCATTTGTAATAACTGGTAATGCTGAACAAATAATTAAGGAGATAAAAATGGAAAATGAAGAGATCATTGGCTTTACAACAACTGAAGTGGTAGATCCACTTCGGTATAAATTATCTGTATTATTCAAAGAAAGTATTATTTTATCCCTTTTGCAAATGTTATCGTCTACTAACCGTTCAAAAATCGAACAAGAAAATGATTTAAGCGATATGCAGCAATCATTGATTCAAGAGATTGGATCTACAATTATATTGAGATATGTGGCAGCATTGAATAAAATGTTAAAAGTTGAATCCATGCCGGCATTAGCACCAAAATTTAGATTACAAACCGCAAAGGATGCAGTTGAAGCATCAGGATATAGTGAAAATGATGACTTGATATTTATTCAATTAGATTTATTTACTGACGAGCTCAAATTTGAGTGCCACCTACTAATTCAACCCCATACAAGTTCAATCGATGGGTATCGAAAAGCGTTCTTCTTATAATTTAAAAAACAGATAATTATTACTACTTAATTCATAATTTTTAATAACAATTATTTTTTATACATTCACGATTCCAGGTCGATCAATAACAATTAGCCCTTCCTTTTCAAGAATTAAAAATATATATATCAAGTATTCTAAGTCATAGTCATGAGTCTTGATATATTCAAGTAGAGGGACAGATGGGTGTAATTCTAACAATGCCACAAGCTCCATAAATAAAGATGTATCAATATCAGGTATTTTTTCAGATAGATTTAATGCAATCTCATCAAACCGGTTGGGATCATCAGTTGCTTTGAAATATATCTCATGAGATGCCAATATTGTTCGGAGTAAGAGAATATCAGAATTTGTTGGTGCTTGGTCATGTAAATTCAGTACATATCTCAAGGTTTCAATAACAAATCCAAACCGTGTTGGAGGAAGACATTCTAATGAATTTATAAGAATATACAACCATTTTTCAAGATTGGCAGAGTAAATAATATCAGATTCATAAAATGATAATACCAAACCCCCTAAATCGGATGTGATAATTTGAATTGGAAGCTCGGTATCTGGATTTTCAACACCAAAATTCATTCTTGTTGTTAGCCATTTATCTATAATAATCGCTCTAAAGGAAATTTGTGGATTAACACCAGAAACATACAAATTCTTCAAATTTGGTAAATTTTTCAAAGAACCGTTAATCCCAGGAATTGAAAATTTTGGTGGTTCTCGAACCGGTTCTAACTCCTGGATCTCGAAAGTTCTAACATCAAAATTAGTGTCAACTCTCAGATTGTTTACTCCAGTAATTCTATCTTTACAATGATGTATGTCTGAATATATGGCTAATCCGTTTCTACTTTTGCCAATATTATTGAAATGCCTTGTGGAGTCAATTTTAAAATTACGAGTTGTTTGACATTTTTCGCAAAAATATTGCGTAATTTGAACTGTTTCGCCCATTTCATTGTATAATAATGGCCATCTTAAATATAAATATTTCCGTGTAATCCTCTACAGATTTAGTATTATCAAGAATAAGTTGCATGTCTACTTTTTGAGCGTAATACCAATAGTTGGAGCAATTCGATCCATACCAAGAATTTCATCAGCTAATCCTGCATCTATCACTGCTTTATTCATCCCATAAATAATTGAATCTTCTTCATTTAGTGCAAAAACTTTCCCATTTTGTTTCTTAACAATTCTACATCCTTCCCTGCCATCAGATCCCATTCCGGTGAGAATTACGCCAATTACTCCTGGACCGTAACATCTTACTGCAGAAAATAAAGTGACATCAACAGCTGGCTTTACAAAATTGACTTTCGCTCCTTCCGTAATCTTGATTTTTGTTACACCACTTAAATTATCCAATTCCATATGGTAACCACCCGGTGCTACATATACGTGTCCTGATTTTACAATATCACCTTCTTTCGCCATTTTAACATTCATTTTTGAAAAACTATTCATTCTTTCTGCAAAAGCATTTACAAATCCACTTGGCATATGTTGGACAACTAAAACTGGAGGGAAATTAAGGGGGAAATGTGATATTATATAATTTAACATTTTTGGCCCTCCTGTACTTGCCCCAATAACTATTACTTTCTTTTTATTATTCAAACGTGGATAAAAAGGAGGATTGTCTTTTACTGCTTGAATTTTTGGAGTTGATACAGATTCCCTAACTTGATGTAATTTTTTCTTGACTTTAATCTGTTTACTATTCAGTTTCGGTCTCTCATAATTAGTTTTGAAGTTGATAATTTGATCTATCTGGAATTGGAACCGACTAACCTTTAATTTACTAAGTACATTTATTCGATGTTTAATTCTTGATGCAAATATAATTTCACTATTTTTTATTGTAAGCCCGATTGAGTCAACTATTCCAAAATCTAATGCTTTAGGGTAATCAACTTCGACTTGAATGTCTTCATCAACAACTATTAGAGCAGCTGTCGGCTTGTGCTTCATTAACTCCATTATAAATGAATATCCAGACTGGTCATGAAGAACGTCACCAACAAGAACTAAATCAGGTAAAAGTTTCTTCACATGATCTAGAGCTTCACTTCCCTTTCTAAGATCACTAATTACTTTGTAATCATTGTTTTTATTGATTACACTGATCATTGCTCCGCGTCGGGTATTCTTACCATCAACGACGACAATACGTATAGTCAAGTACCCAACTATAACTGGTTCAACGATTAAAAGGATTATCAATAGTATCAATTTATTTGAATGTAATTATTTTTCAAACTAACAACTTACAGCACTTGATACTGTAATAATCTTAATAATTAGGAGATATACTAATCCCTAATTTTCCAATATTTTTAACTAAGGAAATGCTAGCCAAGAAGAAACATATATAAGTAGTGAGGCCATAACTGTTAGTCGAATCTTTTAGGAGTTGTAGATAATTATTTCCCAAGAAGTTGAAGAATCAGCCGATTATACATCTATTTCAGACTGTTTGGCGCAAGTATATGTGATTCACCAAACTGGATTAGTAATACTCTCTCGAAAATATACTTCTGGTTGTGTAAGTAGTGATCCACAATTAATTGGTGGTTTTCTTGCAGCACTTCTCACGTTTGCTAGGGTTTCGAAGAATGAAGTTGAATCTTGTCAATGGGAAGATGATGGTAAGCACCAATTGAAGGATATTGGCATGAGCTGTAGTCGTTGGTTCATTAAAACAGTTGAAGAATACACTATTGCTGTTCTGGTACAGTATCATTCACCTTTATTAGTAGAGCAAAGATTTGATTTAATAAATACAATTTGTGATCAGATACTTTCCACATTCTTGATTTTTCAAATGTTTGATGTTAATGTTGAAGAAAATATTGGGTATGTAAAAGATTATTCGGATGATTTCGGGAATACAATTGACAATATTGCATTTGAACAAATAAGAGAATTTATGGGAGACAGGCTGAAATTTGAGGTGGGAGGTCAGCTGGAAGTTTTCCAGCATACAACTCCATGAAATTAATACAATAATTTTAAATCCGTTCATGATAATTGTGAAAAGCATTTCAAATTACGATCCAAAAGTCGACTGTGATATAAAAATATTCGCTATATCGCTTCAGCAAGAGCTCTTTCATCAAAGACGCAAATAAGTATACCTTTTAGATTGTACCTTTCGATCGGATTTTTCCTTTAAACTCAGTGTGTCACAATTCACTTGAAAAATTAATGAGAGTTTTTGGATACCCATTATTCAGTCGATCTTACTCTGGTCAATCTCTGATGAATATTTATTCCTATCGAGAATCAGTTATTCCTTAAAAAATTTTTCAAAACATCAAAAATATAAAAATGAGGAAGTAATCATCCAAATTGGTTCTTCATCCTATGAAAAGTACCTCCATTTCTAATTTATCACTGAAGAGGTGCATTTGGGTTTTCCTGCTCAAAATTTAAAACATTTGCGAAAACGAATTCAAACATATTAATCATAGTTTGATTATTCAGAACATCAATAAAGTAGGGTTTTCCTTTTGCCTTAAAAATAGACGAAAAAGCAGCCTCATAACCTTCATAACTTTCTTTTTCCAATAAAACTACACACCAATCAAACAAATCTAAAGTGGTGATAATTTCTGCAGGATCTTTTTTCACATCAGATATGTCTAGTATTACCCCTTTGAGTGAATCTTTTAGTAAAGTATCTTCTAAAAGTGATGTTCCGACAGACATTTGAATCTTTTCACTATACAATCTGGTAGTTCCTTGCAGTGTGGAGGCAACGATCTGATCCGATCCTTTGTAGCTATGAATAGCTGTTACAAACAGTTGCGAAATCAATTTTTGAAAAAAGTTAACCAATTGTGGATTTGTTGTAAATACATCAATGTAAAGTGGTCTATGTGATTGATTCATATAAAAATAAAATCCTTGAGCAATATCTTCAATTAATGTCTCGATTCGTGTAAAATGGATATCAACAATTTGTACAGTCCTTACTGCACCGTTATAATCGATATCGGCAATCACGACGTGATCACCATGGTTAAGACTTTTTTTAACCAGACCAGACCCCACTGAAGGAACATCCAGGTTACTTTGATTGCTTGTTGGTAAATATATTTCATACCAAGCAGTATCGGCACAACGATCACAATGAAGTTGTACCTTCATCAGTGTACTAGACATGCCATAGTGTAAGCACCTTTTTAGATAAAAACATTACCATTAATTATCGATTTAGGAATCATTAATTTGCTCTAAATCCTAATATAATGTAGCTCAACTCATTGAGCATATATTGCATCCGAAGTCATTTTAGATTATGAAATGGTTATATTTGATCAGCATTTTGAGAAAGTCTCAACCAATAAGTTTTCAGTTTTATGAGAATGTTCGGATAAATCAATTAGGATTGTGATATCTTGTTAATTTGAATGGAAATTAATCGATTGACTCCAAGATTATAAATTACTTTATAGATTAATTATTCATTACTAAAAGACAAAATTGACAGTTGGTTGCCATCTGGATCATTGAAATTCGCTACAAATAAACCCTCTCCAATTTTTATTGCTTCCCGTACGAATGACACACCTCTCTGTTTTAGTAATTTGACACTCTCTTTTACTGAATCAACTTGAAATGAAATCTCAAATCTTTTGTCTGTTCCATTTGTTTGAGATCTCTCAATGAATCCAATTGTTGTTGATCCATCCGGGAGGTATAATCTAGAAATTTCATCATCCGGATTTTTTAGATCTAATCCCAGAGTTTTATTGTAGAAATCCACTAATCTGTTTTTATTTTCAGTATACAGCATGATGTGAAAGAGATTTTTTATCATGGATAATTACCAAATTAAATTGAAATTGGTAGATTAATTAGTTTATTATCTCTTTAAGCATTTCTTTACTATTTTATTGCTCCTTTGGGTCATTCGAAAAATGAAATAAGAGTTATTCGAATATGATTCAAAATCCATTAAATAGATAAATCATAATGCTCTAGTTCCCCGTCTGTTGAAATTTTGACTACTACATCCAAATATTCTGATATTAAATCTGCAATAATATTATCAATGATTCTGATAAAATCATCTTCTTTGGGAGGTTCTAGTTCAAATTCTTCATTCGCATCAGTTTCAAAGTTCCGATATAGTTGATACATTTCCAAAATTTGCTTATTACAAATACTCATTAACTTCCGTTTCTTTAACAATCGTGATTTATTAGGGACTAACAATGTTATTACGTATTCCTTATGTTGATTAATTATCCATCGGGAGCAGGTGGTGGCGATTTCTGTTAAATGATGATCTCCTGAAGGACTTTCATCACAAATTGTTGACCTATCATCAGATTTTGTGAATACTAATAACGCTGATATTAGACTCCCAACTAACGTAGGATCTGTTTTTATACAATCATCTACATATTTTCTTGATAGTAGCAATAAACCACTTTGGTGAATAATAAAAATTTGCTTAATGTATTTCGAAATCGGTTGCGGACGTCGTCGTCGCTTAGTATTCACTGTCCATAGTTAAGTCACATATAATATAATAATCTTATTTTAAAAAACTGGGTAAGAGATTCCAAATATTGAGTTTTATGTATATTATATACAGTGAATAATGTTCAAAATTGTGTTGTTTCAATATGTAGCAAATTTTAGAAATCAATTATACACATCCTTAATATCTGATTTATAAACTACTAAGTCATAACGTATTGTCTGCTATCGATTTGCAAACTTGAAAATGAAACTGAGAAATGTGAAATATGTGGTAAAATGTTAATCGAACTATTAGTTACTAAAGAAACCAGAAGTACCAAATGTATTGTCTATAAATGCAGTACTTGTGGGGTGAAAAAATTTGTATTCTCTCTAAATCCATCAGAACAAACAAGAAATTTATGTCCATTTGTATAATTAGTTGATCAAGAAACAAATCAACCGATCAATTATTTTTCGATTATAAATAATCGAGTTCCTATAAAGTGAGAGTTGATTATTTGATAATCAACTAATACGTCGAATAATTTAATGAACTAATTGTTATTGGATGACTTGAGCTTGAGAATGTCTAACTAATAGGTAAACGAAAATTAAATTAATAATAATAAGTTATATTTTATTCTCTTTCATCAACTTTTCTTGTGATTTTCAATTCTATTAATGGATTACCTTCTAAAATCTTATCTATCGTTAATCAAGCAGATAATTGGATGGATTCGTTACAGATACTAAGTTTTATTGTATCTATAATATTCTTATTCCCGGGTATAATGTTGTACAAACAATTTAAATATACAAAAATCAACGAATACCTAATATTTTCATCGTTTTTTATTTTAAATTTTCTGTTCTCATTATTTGTAACGATAACCGGTATAGACTTTGGCTCGAATTTTGATGGATCCGAAACTGAAAAAGCATATCTACTTGTGATCCAGATCCAAATAATTACAAATTTAATAGCTTGGTTTACATTTTTTTATCTTGGTTACAGAATAATATGGCCTAATGGTAATAAATTGGTGATATCTAGTTTTCTCACCTTTGGTATTGCCCAATTGATATTAGTTGCATTCATGAAGTTGGATGAACTCCCTGATAAATCACAGTTGTTATTCATTAATCTGAATTCACAGCAGACTGGTAAGGGCGCGATAATAGAATTGTTCCCTGACTTTTATTTTGGTCAAGGACATGTATCAATTATTCTAATATGGAATATTTCATGTGTATTAGTATTCGCTTATTCATATCTCAGAATGAAAAATCCATTTAGTTATTTACAATTTAATAAAATCCGGTTTCTATGGCTATTATTTGCTGCATGTTATTTAACGTCACAATTATTTATTTTGATTAGTCTTCTCGGTTTTGAACTTTTCCTGGCGCTGGGATCATTAATTCAATTAATAGGAATTGTTGGAATAATTTATGTTGCAATCAGTGTTCCTGAAGGGTTGTTGTTGAATCATGTGCAATTAATAAAAGCTGTAAGTATTTTTGATAATTTGGAAACAGATGACAAAACCGTGACATTTCCATTAACAAAGGTATTTGATTACATCGAATATATGAGTCAACATATTCAAATGTCTACAAATATGGAAACGAAGAAATAAACATATCATTAAAGTGTCGAAGTTGCAAGATTCTCTATAAAATAGAATTTTATAACAATCCACACTGATTTTCTAATAAGAATTTTACATTATCAATCAAAGAAACAAATTGATAATTCTAATTTAAGGCATAGAAGCCTAGTTTTATGAAAATTCAACCAATATGCTTTTAATTGAATTTATTTATTGCTAAATATTGGTTATCGTAATTTTATCTAGAGCAATTAAACAAGATGAAATTGATTATAACACCGTTATTACTTTCGACCTCCGTTTGGAAAATTCTGGATGCACTGAATTATTGATATACCAAAATAAGAATAGTCCATCTCTTATCACCATAATCTCGAATTGGAGTAATTTGGAACAACCAGTAAAATTCTTAGTAAGTGAAAATTACAATATCATTAAAAATCGTTTATCAATTGTGACTGATGCAGACCATGAAATCTTAATTCACAAAGGAAATTGGAAATATAGTAAAATAAATTCAAAATATTTTAGCATTTCAAGGACCTATGTGAAAAATTTCGAATCAAATTTGAGGTCCTTCCACAATATATTTACAAATGATATAGCCTCAGGATTAGGAATATTAGGATTTAGTTTATACACACCTCAAAGTAATGATAATATTTTGATTGCTGTTATTGAATGGCAAAATGAAGAAGCAATGTTAGCTTACCCAAAATTAGATCCAACAATTGGTAATCCAGATTTTGGTCCTCACGAAACTGACAGATATGGTTTAATGTATTTATTGGAGAAATGGGATACGAATTCTGAATCTGATATTCCCAATAAATCATGAAATGTATCTGAAATTGTAATTTTGTTGAAATATCAAAATTCAAAAAATGCTAAGGAATTCCCTACATGATAGGATTCTTCTTACGAGATTGAAATTATTAATACTATTTCTCCAATTCCGCCAATAAGGGAGGTGCCAGATCCCAGTTGCCTTGGGGTGTTGCAACAATTTTACCATCTGCTTCGAGTTTCGAAATTGATCTAGTGATTAAAACTGCAGAAATAGATGATGCTCGTTTTTTGATTTCATCTGAAGAGATATTTCGAGTTCCTGCAATAACTGAAAGTATATCAATTTCAGGACTGTCGATTTTCGATTTTAAGAAATCCCAAATAACGTTCTTATCGATGATATCTTGAGATTCAGTTTTTGCAGTATCCAGCTCTAGCTGTTTAGCATCAATTTGATCTTTAGTCTCTGTCTCAGTAAATTCTCTATTTGATATTTTTTGTTGTAATTTATCTTGAAGATCAGTAACTTTAACTTTATCATTTTCAATTTTTGATGTTAGCGATGCTATCTGACCTTTTAAATCTTCTAATTTTGGTGATAATTGAAGTTGCTCTTCTGTCTGCATTTTAACTTTTGATTGTAAACTTTCTTCCTCTTGTTTTAAAGCTAGGATCCTTGATTCCATTGTTTTTGTAATTTCACCTAATGAATTTCTCTCTGCATTGAGTTCATCATTTCTTAGAACCATACTTCTTGTTTCATCATCCAATTTGGTTATTGCAGATACCATATTGGTATTAAGCCCACTGAAAGCGTTTTGATGATTATTCATGGTCTCGGAAAATTTACGCATTTCTTCGTTAAGTTTATTGATTTTGTCTAATAATACCATATTCCCACCTACAACTCAAATGCCTTGATAATGGTAAATTCTCCACTATCTAGGTTATAATCAATTACTCCCCTTCCAGACAATTCCTTCAAAGTTTCTGTGACTGTATTTTTATCCACACCTGACGACATTACTAATCTATCCAAATTATTTACTCCTTGTTGTGTCAATACTTTGCAGACATCAAAATGTGGTAAACTTATGGAATGATCTTTCAACATGCTTTTCAATATTTTAGAGTAATTGTTTTGAATTGCTAAAAGCTGTTTTACATGATTAACTTCAATTTCCAGTTGTTCTGTCTGTTGCATTGAATCATTTTGAGCATGAGTAATTTTTGCATCCTCATCACTAATATTTGCTTCTAATCCCGAGATATCTGATGCTAGACTGTCAGCAATCCTTGTTTCCTCTTTCAGCTTATTATCAATTTCAAGCTTTCTACTATTTCCCTCAGTTAAATGAGCTTCAAGTGTTCCGTTTTCTGTTTTAAGAGAAGCTACAGATTCAGAAAGTGATTTTTCTTCAAGCTCTAATTTGGATCTTAATGACAGCAACTCTGAAATTTCTTGCTTCATATTTTTTTGTGAGCTAAGTGCTTCATCTCGATTTGCAATTTCTGATTTAATAACTTCCTGAGCCTCTGTCAACATATTGTTCAATATCTTGATGTTCTCATTATAAGATTGGTCGAGAGACTGGATCTCGATTTTTATTTTTTCAAAACTAATTTCTACCAAAATCAAACCTTCTAACGTTTATTTTGATAATCCCATCTTATCAATATTAAATATTAGGCACAATTTACAAAATAATTGAAGGTTTTATTTCGAAATAAGTACAATCCTTTCCCAAATTTTTATTCAAAATCTAGTATATGTATCGCACTTTCTGTAAACATCAATTGTTCTTTTATGAGAATATACCTAACTGAAGAAATTTTAATATCTTATCCAATTTTTATCATATAGGTTTTAAAGAAATGTATCTAGAATTAAGTTGAGTTGTAGTCAATTCGGATCATATAGCTAGTAATGTGATATCAATGAGTGAAGATTGTAAGAACTTCGAAAAAAGAGCAAAAGGGTTAGAAAAAGAGGATCCAATCAAAGCGGTTGAATTATATCGCCAGGCAGCGAATTGTTTTAGTATTAATGACAAACCAAAGGATCAAACCTCTAATCTAGAGAAAGCAGCAAAATTGTTGCGGAACCATGGGAAATTAATAGATGACCCTAACGAGGCAATGGAGGCATATACCAAAGCTTCTGAAATTTATATCGAGTACGGTAAAACAAGTGAATCGGAGAAAGTTATTCAGGAGGGGTATCGAAAATTCGAAGAAGCCGTCAAGAAGATTCGCTCAGAGATCAAAAATATTAATGATCCGGATGTTGTAGAAGAAAAATTATCGTTAGCTTCAGAATATGCAATAAAAGCGAAAAATGAACCATTGAGTAGAGAATGCTGGACTGAATCAGGTGATAGCTATCGAAAGAGTGCAAATAGTATAGATGACCCACGAGAGGCTCTAGAGGGTTACAAACATTCTATTCGAAATTACAAAAAAGGTGGCAACGACGAAAAAGAATATGCTGTGTTCATTGAAGCAGCTGAGAAATTCAACTCTAAAGCCATTAGTATAAACAAAACTAACAAGCAGTTAATTCTTGCAATTAACAATTATATTCAAGCTGGCACATTATATGAGATGGCAAAAAAGGATGATAAGGCTACAGAGGCTGAAATCCAAGTACAAGAAATATGTGATACCATTGGTATACCGATTGAATACATTACAAGTTACCTAGAG
Organism: Candidatus Heimdallarchaeota archaeon; assembly: GCA_021399405.1. Next base: position 68,498 of record JAAFKL010000090.1, read on the forward strand.
AGTCAGGGTATAGTTCCAATCACCTTAGATTGAACAAATTTATTCGTATTCCACTTCTCACCATTCATTAATTTTATTGATTTGCTTGAACAGGCTCCCATTTTCTAACGATTCTTGCAATATGATTTTTTGAACCATTAACAAATGATATATTTAAGCTGCGATATATCTTGTAAAACAAATAAGCCCAAACTGTATACCTAACTACCCCAATTGGTAAATTTGAATACCAAAAGGTCAATGCTAAGATAATATAGATAATAAATTGCAATTGCTTTTTTCTCTTTTGACCCTCCTCGCTATTGATTTTTAAGTGATAATAATTTTCACAAAAATAACAAAATAGCTTCAATCTAAGATTTCCCCTAGTTGGGCGTTTAATGACATAGAAATTTTTTTTGTTTTTAATTCGATGCATTGATGCGTAATTATGTGAAATTACTGATTTTTTCCTTTTCGGACATTTAACTGAAACTTCAAATTCTTCTTCGGTCATCTCAAATTCATCAAAAATATTATCTGGGAACGAAGGTTTGTTGTACACCCAAAATTAAGATATTTCGATATAAAAATAAATGAGCTTTAGGTTTTACAAATCAATTATTTCATTTTAAATTTCCCCTGTAAATGCTTAAATAAACTCGTCAAATAATAATTCGCAAGGTTAATGTGATCTCATCATGAAACTAGGAAATGGAATGTATATATTGCAAAAAGTGGAAAACCTTGAGAAATCCTCAAAATTTTACAACAACTTAGGTTTTACCAAACTTGAAGAAAATGTTGATTTAAACTTGAAGGCTCAATCTATTCTATACACAGACGGTCATCTAAACTTGATGTTGGTTCAAGGAAAACAATCTTCCACCAGTTTATTATATTACAATGAAGAAATCGAAAACGAATTTACTAAATTTGAAGAGTTAGGGTTTAAATTACATGCACCTGATAAATCTGATTCTACTGAATTAATGTCTTCTGAGGTTGTTATTAAGAGTCCGAATGGTGTGAATGTTGTTATTCGCAAGGATAAATTTAATGAGAAACATACAGTAAGTCCCAGAGAGAATAAATCATTGTTGGATTGGGGGAAGTTTGGGGAATTTTCTATCCCAGTCAAAAATTTTGAAATAGCAGAAAAATTTTGGAACATGTTGGGATTCACGACTACATTCAAAGATACTCAGCCCTACCCATGGGGTATTCTGTTTGATGAGATGTTGATATTAGGTCTCCATCAAACCGCTGACTATGATAACATAGCAAGACAATCTATCACATATTTTCATCCTCAAATGGATGAGAAGATTAGAACGCTTCAACAAAGAGGATTTACCTTTGAGAAATTTTCTGAAGGCTCTATTGAAACAGGACAGGCTGTTCTTACTTCACCTGATGGACTAAAGATTTTCTTATTCAAAGGATCGACGGATGGTGAAATCTAAGGTCTGAATCCTAAGAACTTTTATTAATGGACCCGGTTTAATTCACTTAAGCAGTATGGGATTGAACATTCAAGTAATTTCAAATGAAGAAGCCCAACAAATTCTTTCACAATTAGGGTTAACAGATTCGGAACTTTTTCTGCAGAACGTAGATCATTTCACTAATGATGAAGGTTCAAAAAGAGATGAAATTGTCAAAGATTATTTTGGCGAGGATGGAATGAAAATATTAACTGAAGAATTATGCAACTCGCTTAATGGGACTAAAGATATTTCTTTAGTTGATTTAGGTGTTGGCACGGGAACATTTTTGATTCCAATCCTTGACAAAATATCGATTAAAGAAGTTGTCTGTTTTGACGCTACCCCTAAGATGCTTGAGCTATTACATGAGAAGTTCTCTGATAATTTAAATGTGGATCAAATAATTCATTATGTTATTGGTGATATGGAACAAGTTAGCAAAAGCTTGGAAGTCAATCAGAGTTTAAGGAAACGGGAAATTCCAATGAAGTTTGATCGGATTATGAGTACACTTGCATTTCATCATATTCGTGATACTTCAAAGATCTTGAAAGGCATATCTGAGATTTTAGATGATCAGGGTAAAGCAGTTATCATTGATGCAATTTTAAGTGATACATCTGGAATGGTTCCATCCGCTGATCATGCTCACAATGGATTTGAAATTCATAAAATAAAAGAATTAGCAGATAAATTTTTCAAATCAGTTTCAATTAGAGAACTAGATGTAATTTGTAATGATTCAAGCTGCCCATCTCGAGGAACGGGGCTGTTCATTATGGAATTGGCTCAACCATTATAAATTCAATTCAATATCCATTGAGCCTACTACCACTCAATCTCACTAAACACTATTTTAGCATCAAAATAGCAAACGGGACAAATTGGATCTTTATTATCTTTCTCCAACTCGTTGAGATGAGTTACAATATGTTCTTCGTGAAAATAGCGACAACAATTATCGCAATACACATCTAATTCATTTTCATCGACTTGGGTCTTGCATATTTGACAAATAAAATCTATATGTTCCTGTGGATTAGGCATGAATAATTTTGTAATTGATACAAAAGGATTTCTTGATCTCCTCTCCGGTGGTATAGTGATTGAAGTCTTTTCACTCATAATTGACTTTTCTTCTCTCTTGCGTTCCAAAGCTATCTGATGGACGTCTTTTGGCATTGCTGTATATTTATCCCAGGAAATATAACGCCCATATGAACTTATCATCCCAATGAAAAAGAAGAATAGTATACCCACGGTGAGTTTAAATTGGGTTATCCCAAGAGGTTCAATATATTCTAAAACTGATCCTATATCTGGAAATAATAGAGAAAATGGAGTTTCGTTCTGTTCAATATAACTCATTATTCTATTTTCCAATGATAGCAACCATCTAAAAATTAGAATTACAGGTGTATATATTATTATTTTACGAATATAGAAATTCAGTTGTTTATCTTGCTTATTTATTTTCCCGTCCCAAAATTTTTCAAAATTAGATGATTTTGTTAAGCCGGAATTCTTTAACCCCATCCTGATAAAACGTATAACTAAAACAACAAGCAATGGTAAATAAATTATTTGTAGAATCATAAATGGTGCCATGATTATCATTAATGGAACGAAAACAATCATTGATAATGAAAAACCCAGCAAAAATAGCAAAAAACTTGAAAAAGAAATACCTAATTTTACAATAAAATTGTACATCATCTTCCAACGTCTATTTTTACCATATGGCATTTCCAGTCGAGTAAGGTACCTGTAAACTTCTTCGAACAGTCCTTTTGGTTGGGTATAGAAAATAGGTATACTTCCCAATTTTTCTGTGTACGCACAGTATCGATCGTACGGCCCAATTATTGTTGATCGTTGGAAATTATAACTGATTTCGGGATAGGCCTTAAGATACCGAACTTCTGTTTTGTTTTCACACTTTTTGCACGTACCATTGAATGAACTAGCTTTCTTGAAGGTAGGATTTTTTTCAATATCCAATAAGAAACACCGAATTGAACGAGTTAAAAGCTTAACATATCATTTATTTCAAAATGTAGTAATTCGCTTTGAAAATCAATTAATGAGCTCGCATAGAAAAAAATTGTTTGCTCAAATCGATTTCTGAATTACTTTACAGCGGGAAAATTTAAAATTTTGTTGATAATTATCTAACCTTAGAAATTAGCTTCCTATCGATCAAGGCCTTCGATTCTGGTTTGTAGGGAATAAATGCCTTGATTATAGTGAAAAAGCCCACTCATAATGTTTTTATTGTGTTAAATTTGGATTCATTATACTCGAATGCTGAAAATCAAATTTATATTAATGATTCAAATCCTATTATTAACTCAAGTTATGGGTAATGGAAATTTTGTTAACCTACCAAATAGTAATATCAGTCCAAATCAAGGAATCGAACTTAATCAAGACTTTTCCGTATCTGATTTTTTTTACAGCAAAGTATTTTTGAGCGATTCAAACACCCTAGGGGGTGATAACCCTAAAAATACAGGTATAAGCATTGGTACTGATAGCCAAAATAATATAATAATGGGTGGTGGGACGACACAGGATAGTTTTCTTGTTACCACTGGAGCTTTTCAAACGGATCATTCCGGCAATCAAGATGGATTTCTTAGCAAGTTAAATGAAAATGGCACAATTTTGTGGAGTACTTTCCTCGGTGGTTCTGATCTTGATGTTGTAACAAGTTTAGCAGTTGATAGTCAGGATAATATTGTTGTTGCAGGGTACTCTGAATCTATTAATTTCCATACTACTACCGGTGCTTTTCAAGAAGATTTTGGAGGTTCTCGCGATATTTTCTTAATGAAATTTACGTCAAGTGGAGAATTAATCTGGAGTACGTATGTTGGTGGTGAAAAACGAGAAGGTAATTATCAGCGAAATGGTGAGGGTAAAAACAGGGTGTTGATAGATAGTAATGATGATATTATTGTTAGTGGAACAACACATTCAGACAATTTCCCGACATTAAACGCATACCAATCAGTCAATGAAGGAGGTCTTTCTGATGCATTTCTTTCAAAATTCAAAAAGTCAGGAGAATTAGAATGGAGTACATATCTTGGTGGAAACGGGTCTGAAATTGGTTCTGACATAGCCGTCGATACTAAGGATAATATTGTAATCGTTGGACGAACCGAATCCAGTAATTTTCCAGTATTAAGTGCATTTGATTCAATCTTAAGTGATGAAGGCACTGATGCATTTATTTCGAAATTCAATACTTCTGGAAACTTACTTTGGAGTACTCATCAAGGTGGGAATTTGTGTGAAGGAGGTTGTTCAGAAGCCGCAAATCGGGCTAATACAGTTGTAATAGACAAATTTGATCAAATTATTGTTGGAGGTAATACTGATGTTGTTGATAATGAACTTACTTCTGGTGCATTTGATAGAAGTCCAGGAGGCCTACCTTCTGGATTCATCTCAAAATATAGCGAAAATGGAACCCTCAGCTATGCGTCTTACTTGGGTAAAGGTGGTGAAAACCATATTCTTGATTTACATGTTGATTCAAATAATGATTTACTTGTAAATATGTTATCAGGAGATAAAATTTCCGAGCTCCAAAATAGTTATTATTCATTTGACCAAGTTGGGAGTGTTACTCAGATCCTTAAATTTAATTCAACTAATGATCTTACCTGGAGCAGTAATTTTGTCTCACCCTCACAAATCCATCTTGCTTACGAAATCACGATAGACAAACAAAACCGTATTTTGATTACTGGAGGTCTTAGATGTGATCCTGATATTTGCATACCAGACATGCCTGGCTTGGAAGGAGAATCCAGCTTGATTGGGGATAGCCCCATTTTACAAATTGTCAAATTGGATCCGATTGATGATCTAGATTCTGATGGACTCTTAAATCATCAAGAATTTAAAGCAAAATCAAGTCCAAATGATGCTGATACTGATGACGACGGTTTGACAGATGGAGATGAATTTAATTTACATGGAACCGACCCTACTTTAGCTGATTCCGACAACGATGGGCTAAGTGACAAAGATGAGATAGACCAGGAATACGATCCAAACAATAACGATACTGACTCTGATGGTATGCCGGACGGTTGGGAAGATCATTTTGGGCTTGATCCTAACGATAATTTAGATGCAAAAATCGATTCTGATTTTGATGGATTAATCAATGAAAAGGAATTCATTGCGGGGACTGATCCAAAAGAACCAGATTTTGATGGAGATGGGATGAAAGATGGATATGAGGTTGATAACAATTTGAATCCATTGGAAGATGACTCAAATGGTGATATAGATGGGGACTTTCTTTCAAATAAATTTGAGCATGACAATGGACTGAACCCTGATAGTCCAATTGAGACAATAATTGCGAGTCTGGTACTTGTCATATCAATTTCAGCGGGAATATATTATATTATTCGATCAAAGAGATTAAACAAGCGAGCTAAGGATCAAGGGTTTATAGATCGCAAAGAAATGAAAGATACTCAGGAAAGAGGATTTACAAGCGTTGATGATCTGAAACTTGCAGAAACTCAAGGATTTAAAACAAAATCGGCTCAAACAGTTGTTCAAGCAACTAAACAGAGCACTGTTATTTTATTGGTTGATGTCTGGAAATCTCAAATTAATTCATCAGAGGAGTTAACGAAATCTATTGATCTCGATAAAATCCAAGAATTAGTTAATTCTACAACATCTCCAATCAATCTACATGATGTCGAGTTAGATTATAAACCGATTTTGGAGGAGTTAAAGCAATTTCAACTAGAATTCGACAGCATAAGTGTTATGCAGCAAAGTATTTCTCAACTATCTCTTATAGATGGTGAGCTTCCATTTGTTAATTTCACTACAGATAATTTGACGACTGTACAAGATAAAGTGGTTACTGGATTAAATAACATGAATCTCATGTTAGATAATCTAATGAAAATATTTGAAGTGCGAAAACAATGGTTTGAACCTTGGCAAAGGCTGTTGACATTAATTCAGATGACCCAGGATGGGCTGCCAATTGACTTAGCAAAAATAGCAGAGGTCATTCAAGGCAGTGAAGATCAATCTGAGAAACTACTTGAATTGCTCTTGGATGAGAATGCTATGATTGGAACATATGATGTTTCTGAAAGAGTTTATACGAAAGGAACCGATATATCTCAATACATTCAATCGATGATGGAAAAAATGGCTAATTTTGCGGAATAATGGGAAGATAGTCGATTTTAAATTCTACTAAGATCAGATAGTAATTGCTTAAATTTTTCCAAAACATTAAATTCTTTCAATCTATCAATTAATATTTCATTCGATCTCAAGTCAGGATAGTTTTCAAGAACTGAAATTACATCTTCCAAATCGAAATCTGCACCAAAAATTAACTTATTCACTATTAGGTTAATTGGGTTGTCAATTTTCATTAAGTGACCTTGATACTCAACATCGATTGCTTCGTTAATTGATATAAATTCTTTCTCCGTGTATGCTCCCTTAAAATCAATCTTGAACATTGTTTTTTTGTGGAAAATACTAACATGGATTCTCTCTTTAAAGCCTAAAAGATCATTCTTGTTAGCATCGAAACCATGATCATTTAAGATTTCAAGAAATGTAATATCATCAATTTTATTGTGATCCAATATTACATCAATATTCATCGTCGTTCGTATTCTTCCATGGATGATAACAGAAATACCCCCAACTATTACATAATCGATTTTTGATTTCTGTAATGCCTTAGTTAAATCGATTAACGCTTCATCAATTATTGAGATTTTTCATCACCCCTGATTAAGACAATTTCCCGTTTAAGTTTTATTGCGTTCGAAATCAAATCATCAGCTAATTTAATTCTTTGCTCAATTGATAATTTACGAAATCTGAAGGAATCATCTTTTATTTGTTTCCAACGTAAACTTCGTCGATTCACAATTGAGGGATTCACTAGAAGTACTAGGATGTTATTCTGATTGTATATAATTTTGATTTATTGATTTATTAAAATTACAATTTATTTTTATTAAACTAAAATTATTTTGGATCGAAATATGTGTCTGTGGGGTTGAGTTGGCTTAATTTGAAGAATTTTGCTTTAAGTTCCATACCGATCCAACTATGCATTTACTAAAAAACTCTGGTTATCCCATTAATACCATCAAATCCATCATCATAAGAATAAACCTCGTTAATTTTTTTCTCTCTCATTAAATAAACAATATTTGCATCGGTGTAACTCAGTGATTTGTACTTTTTTAATATTTGATATGTATTTTCGAAGGTTGAAGAATCATTATTGATGATTTGTATTTGATTTGAATTCATAAACATC
>JAAFKL010000448.1 GCA_021399405.1 Candidatus Heimdallarchaeota archaeon
TAAAGAGAAGGTAAAGAAAGCTGATAAGAAAGAAGAAGTTAAACCAGCTAAAGAAAAAGCTAAACCAACCAAACCCAAAGCAAAGAAGAAAGAAAAAGCAGAACCTGTAACAGAACATGCGCGTTCTCCCGTGCCTCAAGGTATTCCAACCAAAAAGAAACGAGGTATTCAGATTAGGAAAATCGATTTAGAAGAGGATGAAGCAGAAACTGAAGCAGTCGAAAAACCAGCTGGTTGGGGAGTTAAAGCAAAAGAGCTTTCTACTGATGAAATTGAAAGAAGAAAGGCAAGACAGGCTGATATCGCTAAATCGAGGCGAATTACGAGAAAAATCCCTCTAAAACCCGAAATAATGAAAGCGGTTAAAACTGCTGACGTCAAAGAAAGAGGATCGAAACCAGAGAAAGCCGATAAAAAGAAAAAGAAGATTAAACTTTCCAAGAAGAGGGAAAAAGAACAAGTTGAATACTTTACCCAATTTGATATTCATCCTCCCACACTTACTTCACGTAACAGAGGAGTGAGTGGTAAAGCAGGTGTGAGTAAACCACGTATCACTTTAGAAAGAGATACAAAACTTGGTCGAATCTCGAGTCACAGACGAAGTCGAAGAGTTGTTAATCGAAATCAAGTAATCCTTAAACTAGAAAATGGATATAAACCAGATCAGCTTGTTGGTCAGAAAGTATATTTCAGATACCCAGACACAGAAGTAAAAGTGCCTGGAACAATTGCAAAACGGTTTGGAAAAGTCAGTTCGGGTAAAGTTCTTGTTTATTTCAAAAAAGGAATAAGAAGAGAAGGGCTCAATCAAGCGATTTTCATTAAATAATAACCAACCTAATTGAACTAATCCAAATTTACTCCTTCGAGTTTTAATAATCTATATTTTACTTCAGGCCCACCTGCAGAATAATTTCCTAAAGAATTATCAGATTTAATTACTCGGTGACATGGAATCAACAAAGGGACGAAATTAGTAGCCATGCAATTTCCTACAAATCTAGCACCTCGGGCGATCCCTGATAATTCAGCAAGTATACCATAACTCACAATATCTCCTGGTGGAATTTTCCTAAGCTGTTCTGCAACAATTTGTTGTTTTTTTGTATATAATAGAAAATCAATTGGCAAATCTTTCGAAATTGGCCAGGACATATTTGGTGCCTTATTTAATTCAAACAAGATATCGGTATACATTGATTTGGAATTTGAGATTAGAATATTCTCAATGTTCAATTTAGATTTTATTTTATGTAAAAAATTAAGATGAATCTCTTTATTTTTACTTGGGACCGTATTAGCAACAATACCAATCGAACTTTCAACAACGGCCACATAATGCCCTTGATCTTTTGTCAATATGAATTTCAATTGGTTCATAATATTTTCCTTAATCTCTTAGGAACTGTCTTTATTATATTTTTCAGCGTCATCCATCTTGAGTGGATTGAATTCAACCTCTTTTGATGAAGCTTCTATTTTCTCAATTATTAATGCTAAGAATTCAGCTAAATCATCATTTGATAAATCCCCAATGCGATTGTTAAATTTAAGTTGGCTATAAATTACCGCTAAATCAGGGATTGATGACAATAAAATTTCCGCCTTCATATCTATAGGTGCATCAAGCTTAATCGCGTTTCTGACAACTTGTTTGTATATATCATTTTGAGATAACGTACTAGCAAACTCCTCTCTATCCCGTGCAATATCTTCTGACATCTTGTTATCTCAAGTGAAAAAAATTATTTTCCAATTGGGATCAAATTATTGATATTTATAAATCTAATTCTTTTCAATTACTAGTAGGTTAATTCAAGTGACCCGATAAGTTTAAACAAATATTTTTGTCTCTAGATTACATTAATCAACAGATATCTTTGCTTTAAACAATGAGTCATGACCTTCCATTGTACTAATTACAAGCTGAGAGCCTATTTTTGTTGACCATCCATATCTCTCGTATATTTTCTTAATAACACTTTTCACCTTTTTCTCTTCACCAGTGTCAGCATAATACAAAATATGGCATTTACCACCTCGAGATCTCTTCAATTTTTGATAAACTGTTTTTGTTGTTCGTACCAGGTCGAAAATAATTAATGTGTCAGCGTCTGGTAAATCTAAATCTCTTTCTCCAACATTTGAAATTATGGCAGTTATTTTACCTTCATATGATCGAAATTCATCAAGAGACTCAACACGTTTCCTGTTATCTATCTTTCCTGTAATTATTACTGTCTTGTTTCCGGAATTTTCTAAGATTCGGTTTAATACATCCACTGTCTCAAGATAACTACATAGAATTACTGTTTTAACTGAGTTTTTGATTAATTCTTTGACTGCAAAAAATTTAGACGGAATAAGAGAGAGATTTTGTTTAATGAAATTAATAGGTAACCCATATCTCATCAAGTGAAATTGTGATTTCTTGCCAGTCATAGCCCATAAATACTTCCGGGTTAGATAACCCTGGAAAAGTTTTTGCTGCAATCTCTCACTTACAGGGAGAGGATTAAACATCATTCCTGGATCCTTTTTTATTTGATAATATAATCCAATATCATTATTCTTTACTTCTTTCATAATTTGATTTTTAGTTTCCTCAATGTTAAGATCTAACTCCATGGAAATAAATGTTAAATTATCATCAATCACAGCAGTAGGTATAATTTCGCTGTATTCGATAAATTGTTCTATATCGGTGTCCATAATGCTATCCATTGAAATAAATTTAACATTCCCAATTATATTGCAAAGAGACATTAATTCATTACGCATACGTAATTGTTGATTATCAAGAATGTAATGCTCATCTCGGAGTGTTCCACTCATCCCTATAATTAATTTATCTGTGAAATTTGTTAACAGTTTTGTGTAGGGTTGTTTCAAATAACCACCTTCAGCCATCCTTCGGATGATTTGATCAATTTCATTAATAATGACCAAATCGAATTCAGACACAGATTCTGGAAATTTTTTCAATGTATTAGATAATGTTTGAGGCAGACAGAGTATTACTCTCTTGTTTTCCATTTTCCATTTTCGATGGTTGGAAGAAGTTCTACTATCGATAATATCTATCTCAGTTGAGTTTCCATATAATTTTAAATAATTGTAAGTTTCGTATAATGATGATGAGGCTTGAAGAATAAGAATTATTTTCTTATTAGAAAATTTTTCAAAAATCAAACTATATTGCAAATACCTTTTACCTAAACCACAATCTAGCTCTATTATCGTATTCTGATTATTTATGACATTATGGTAAGTGTCTGCTAAAATCTTCTCTTGGTATTCTCTTGGTTCAAATGAGGGACTTACCATCTATTATTGAGATTTGTTTTATCTTATATAATACATATTAACAGTAGATTAAAAGTGAATTCGCAATTTAAAATATCTTAGGTGGGAACTGTGTTCACAGTACTTGTCGGTTTTCTCCTCTCAAACCACTTCCAGATCTCCTCGTAAAATATAATCGAACTTGATAAAAGGAGGATCACCATCCAATCCATGAAAGATAATGCTACCACTTCAAAAATATCTGTGAAGAATACAAAATTAAATCCTACAATGCTTGATATCCAAGAATCTCCTTGAATTACAAAGACTTGTGCAAACGCAGAGACTAAGGCTGCATAAATTAGTGGCTTGTTAGCAATAAATTCTTTTCCAAGAACAGATACACGATCACTACGACATCCAAATGCATTGAACAACTGAATAATTGATAATGTTGCAAATGTCATTGTGGTTGCATAAATTTGTGTATCATGAGGAATATTATTTGGATCAAATGATGAATCTGTGAATAGACCAATTGTAGATCCATAAACAGCGATACATATGATTGTTACATATAATCCGACTTTGATGATAAATTTGAACATCTTGTTTGACATTATATGTTCATTTGGATCTCGTGGAGGTAAATCCATTAAACCAGGTTCTGGAGGATCCACACCAAGTGCCAAAGCAGGCAAACCATCGGTGACTAGATTTATCCACAATATTTGAATAGGAACAAATGGTGGTGGCAATCCCATTAGAATAGCAGTAACAATTACAAATATTTCTGCTGAATTTGAACTTAACATATATTTTAGGAATTTACCCATACTCTGATATACAGCTCTACCCTCCTCAATAGCACCGACAATAGTAGCAAAGTTATCATCCGCTAAAACAATATCAGATGTTTCTTTTGTCACATCAGTCCCTTGGATCCCCATTGCAATACCGATGTCTGCAGCTTTTAGAGCAGGTGCATCATTTACCCCATCACCAGTCATAGCTGCAATTTGACCATTTGCTTTTATCGCTTGTATAATCCTTAATTTATGTGCTGGAGATATCCTAGCAAATATTGAATATGAATTGACCTTTTCTTTTAATTCATCATCAGAAAAATCATCCAATTCAACACCAGTTACAACTTCATCAGTGTTTTGTGAGATCCCTAGTTCTCGTCCTATGGCTGCTGCAGTTATTTTATGATCTCCGGTGACCATTTTTATTGATACGCCAGCAGATCTACACATCTGAACTGCTTCGAACACTTCTGGTTTTGGAGGATCGATTAATCCCATTAATCCAACAAATACCAGCCCCTTTTCCATTTCTAAAATGTTCCAGACTGGCATTGATTTATCCATAGGTTTGTACGCAAATGCTAATACCCTTAGTGCGTCTCCTGCCATTTCTATTATTATTTGGGAAATTTTTGATTTGATTTCCTCCGTTAAAGGATGGATTTCCTCACCGACGAGATAGCTTTCACACATATCCAGCAAAATATCTGGTGCGCCTTTTGTATATGAGAAAAATTCATTTTTTTCCGTATCTTCGTGAACTGTTGTCATCCTTTTCCTTTCGCTATCAAAAGGCAATTCATCACGCAATAAATATGTCTTTGACATATTTTCTAAATCATAGTTAAGATCGTTGGCAATTCGCAGTAATGCAATCTCAGTGGGATCACCAATTTCAACTATTTCATCGTTTTCGAATCGTAATTTTGCGTTATTACAAAGTACCCCTGAGCGATAGAGATGTATCATTGTATTTCCATTCTTTTCATCTTTCGATAATGGATCAATAATGCTTATTTCAGACTTTGAATCAAAAATTGAAACTTTACGAACACTCATTTTATTTAGTGTTAAAGTACCAGTTTTGTCAGTGCAAATCACAGATGCAGCGCCAAGGGCTTCAACTGCAGGTAGTCGTCTAACTATTGCATTACGACTAACCATTTTTTGAACACCAAGTGCCATAGCGAGTGTAACAACGATTGGTAATCCTTCAGGTATAGCTGCAACAGCAAGAGAGACTCCCAATAAAAACATATCCTCAAGTGTCCCACCTGCTAATGTTCCAAGAATTATTACTCCAATACTGATGGCAATGGTTACTTTCCCTAATTGAACTCCAAGTTCTTCTAATTTTTCTTGAATTGGTGTTTTTTCATCAGCTAAACCCGATACTAGATCAGCTATTTGACCAAACTCAGTTTTCATACCTGTTGTGGCTACAACGGCAATACCTCGTCCAGAACTTACATGGGTCCCTTTAAATAGCATATTCGTTCGTTCCGGAACTCCAATTCCCAGCTTGAAAGTTTGTTTAGAGAATTTTCGTACTTCAGTAGATTCACCTGTTAGTGGTGCCTCTACTGTTTTCAAATTTATCGCTTCAACAACCCTAGCATCCGCTGGAATTATTGTTCCTGCATTAATTCTGATAATATCACCAGGTACCAATTCCTTAGTAGGAATTTCTTGAACACCACCATTTCGTATAACTTCACAATTATGAGCAGTCATCCCTTGTAATGCCTGAATTGCCTTATCAGCCTTATACTCCTGACGAGCACCAAATACTGCATTTATTAATAAAATTATTGAAATAACAATTGCATCCGTAAATTCCCCAGAAATAAGAACTGAAACAACAGCTGCAATTAATAAAATAATAATCAAAATATCTTTAAATTGTTTCTTAAAAATCTCAAAGAATGTAACTGGCTCTTTTCCAACCAATTCGTTGGGGGGGTATATCGCTTGACGGCGCTTTACTTCATCATTTGATAGTCCATTTTTGGAAGTATCAAGTTTACTTAATACCTCCTTAGCTCGTAAAGAATAAGCTTCTTCGACATAAATTGGTTCTTCCACGAATTCGATACCTCTTAGCAACCCTTACTGATGGAGCAAAGACATTTTGATGGGAAATGTTGGATAATTAAACCTAAGGATGTTAGTTAAGATATAATGTTTGTTCAACTAATGATAGTATCATTTTTCCTTTGTTTAAATATTAGAAAAAATAAATCCCTCAAGGCTTAATTTAATCTATATACTCTTCGGTTTTCTACTATATTTGTTTCTTCTGAGTTACCTATATCGACTTTTTTAGAATGCTGTAACAAGGTTTCCCTTTCCATGATGTTTGCGATATATTTTCCGTTAGGGAAATAATCTTCAAGAATTCGGAGTATATCGTCTTCATTATCAAGTTGTAATGCGGGTACATGAGTAATAGAAGTATAATCTCCAAATATTGATTTTGTTTCAATCGAATGGAGTATGTAAGGGGAGCTGTTTTCAATAATATGTTCATCGAGAATTGTTTTTGCTAAGTCACAGATGGGGAGTTTAAGGTCTTTAAGAAAATTTATAGATTTAGCTTTATCAATATCTCCGTTCAAAATGTATCTTATCATCAAATGTGCTAATAACTCTTGGTGCATAACCCGGGTGCTGACAATTTTGTCATAATCAATCAATTTTACCAATATTTCTATTGATTCATTATGCATTTTTTCTTTATCAAATTCATTGATCGATTGCATTGTTGAGGCAAAAACCTTCTTCAATTCACCTTTAACCATAGCCTGATCAATATTTCTCAGAACCGACCTTAATTCTTTGACCACTGTAGTCTAACTTAATTCACAAATTTAATAAAATTGTTTAATTGATATTAGATAAATAAACGTAAATTAAATAATAAGATTGTATCGAATATAAATTACCGAATGAATGAATCAGAAGAGACCAGTTTGCGATTAAACATACTAGAAATGCTTAACTATAATAAATCTCGTAAATTGAGAAAAAAGATTTCGGATTTAGATATTCTTGGTCAGTTACATAGCATATATGCACTCTCTGACAAAAAACCTACAGGAAAACAAGTAGGAGCTGCTTTGATTTATCTCCTGGATCGTAATCTTGTGGATGAACTAGAGCTTGGAGATGTCTCAGTATATGCGATGACCCGTCAAGGTAAAGAACTGCTTCAAGGTATATATGATGGAGATGACACAGCACTAATTTAAAATATATTTAATTATCTAAAAGCGATGGGGAATCAATTTCAGTTGGAATTTGAATGTTTAGAAACTCGAGAATTGTGGGTGCTATACTTGATAATCCCATGCCCGACTTTAATTTTAGATTATGTGTAATTAAGAAAGGAACCTTGTTTGTCGTATGTGCAGTATGTGGAGCTCCCTGAAATATCATCTGCTCACAATTACCATGATCTGATGTTATAATTAGCGTATATTCATTTTTTCTACATGACTCGTAAATCATTCCAAGTGCTTCATCTGTTATTTCTAATGCTTTGATTGTAGGCGGTATTTTACCTGTGTGACCCACCATATCGGGAGCTGCAATGTTCACAACAATTAATTTATTTTCTCTACTTGCGATTTCCTTTATCGTTACTTTAGCTATCTCTAAAGTAGACATTTCGGGTTCTAAATCGTAGGTCGCAACTTTTGAGCTAGGAATCATGATCCTTTTTTCCAAAGGAAAATCAATTTCAGTACCTCCATTTAGGAAGTAAGTTACATGAGCATATTTTTCGGTCTCAGCAATGTGGACTTGTTTAAAACTCTGGTTTGCGATTATTTCAGCAAGACTATTAGTAAGGACTGGATTGTTAAATAATACTGGAAATTTCCAAGAATTCTTATATCTGGTCATCGTAATTATATTTAATTTATTTTTTACTGATGATTCAAAATCAGCCAAACCCGAAAACGCCATGGTAATTTGTCTTGCCCGATCCGGTCGAAAATTAAAAATTAAAACGATATCATTTTCTTTGATTATCCCATCAGAATCTATCATAATAGGTTTCAAAAATTCGTCAGTTTCACCTTCATAAGACCTAGATTTTACTAATCCCAAAACATCATTTGTTTCCTCACCTATTCCATTTACATATAGATCATAAGCAAGTTTGGTACGATCCCACTTCTTATCTCTATCCATCGCATAATACCTTCCAGCAATAGTTGCCAGGGTAGTTGATTTGAAATCTTTAATATTATCCAATAATTCTGAAATATATTTTGCACTACTTGTTGGGGGAGTGTCTCGCCCATCAGTTATACCATGGATGAATATTTTATTTTTTATTGTTGACCTAAAAAGGTGCAAGAGATAATAAAGATGATCGGTGTGACTATGTACGCCCCCGTCTGACAGCAAACCCATTAAATGCAAACGGCTGTTCGATTGATTAAGAGATTCAATAATATCGAGGATTATTTTGTTGGAAGATAAAGAATTTTCTTTACATGATCTGTTTATTAATTCTAATGATTGATATTGGATCCTTCCTGTACCAATAGTCAAGTGGCCGACTTCAGAATTGCCCATTATACCGTCTGGTAAACCTACAGAATTTCCAGAAGCGTCTAAATCGGTATGAGGAAACTCATTTTGCAATTTATTCCAATTTTTCATATTGGCCATACTTATTGCATTAGAATCTGATTTCGGAGCAATACCAAAACCGTCAATAATTGCCATGACTATTCCATGATTCACAATTGATTTGAAATTAGCTAAAATTTAAATTATTGCTTTCTACAGTCAGTAATTCAAGAAGATATAGAAAATAGTAGTATTTGATCAAATTTTAATTGTTGATTGTTTGTGTCTTAAGGTCTTCTGTTGCTTTTTTAGACGGATAAATATACCGACAGATTGATCTGAATCAGAAACAATGATATAGATTAAGATCATTTTAACTTTTGATGGAACCAACTGACCCGCAGGAACCAAGTAGTACCCCTAGTGATAACACAAATCAAGCTCAAGAAGAAATTGCGAAATTAGAAGGCAAAATTAATGAATTAACAAATGAACTTGGTAATGCAAATAGTCAGTTATCCACTTTAAAGTCAGAATTGGAAGATCATAATTCAAAAAGTGATGATATAAAATCTGAATTTGAGAAATTAAAGATTGAGAATGAAGAACTGAAAACACAAATATCAAATCACCAAAATGAAAAGCAGGGACTTGAGAAAGATAAAAGTGAGCTATCCAACAAATTTGAAGCATTGCAAGTTGAAAGAGATTCAAGTAATAATGAAATCACAACACTCAAATCGAGGATAGGGCAACTTGATAATGAAATTGGAACTTTGAAATCATCTTCAACACCAATTGAAGATCTTCAAAATGAATTGAAAATATTAAAAATACTCGCATCTACAGGATCTCAAGCAATGGATATGTACAAAGTATTGAAATCACATAAAAGCCTTACATTGAGAAAATTGGCAATGCAAGCAGGAATGGCTGCAGCTACTTGCTCATCTCTACTTGAGGGATTGGAAAGAGCAGGTCTAGTTAAATTCGAACGATCAGGTCCAGATGATACAGATCCTAAAATCACTCTAATTGAGGGTTAGTTTCTATTAACCATACCATTTATAATATATTTTTGCAAAAGTGTTGATCGAACATTCTATCAATCGATTTTATTAAAATGATAACATTTGAGCAGGTTTATGCTTTCCCAAGAAGTGTACCAAAAAAGACGTAGACAGTTAATCGAAATATTAGGTGAAGGCGTAGTAATATTACCAGGTTATGCAGAAAGAATATTGAGTAATGATACTAATCATAAATTTCGTCAGCAGAGTGAAATAATATATTATTCTGGATTTCCTGAGCCTGATACTACCGTATTGATTGAATATGATGGTAAAAAGCTATCATACCATTTATTCGTAAGAAATCGAGATCCTGCTAAAGAGACTTATGATGGAAAAAGATATGGAACTGATGGGGCAAAAGAAATATTTAAAGCAGATTCTACCTATACAATTGATAAACTTGAAGATCAACTTGTTCTAATTTTAGCAAAATACGAAAAGGTATATTTTCAAGGTGGAGAAAATTTAGAAATTGATAAAATTGTCTATAGATCAATTACAACTGCTGTCAATTCAAAAAATCGAAAAGGGAAAGGTCCGGTGAACTTAATTAATCCAATTGATACCTACCATCAAATTAGATCAGTTAAATCTGATGGGGAGATACAAATCTGTGAATCTGCTGCTGAAATTAGTTCTCAGGCAATTACAAAAGCAATGAAATATACAAAACCAGGAATAAATGAATACCAGATTGAAGCTTTGATCGATTTTGAATTTAGGAATAGTGGAGCACAACGTCCAGCATATCAATCTATTTGTGGTAATGGGGCGAATGCAACCATTTTACACTATGTTGAAAATAATCAAGAGTTACAGGATGGGAAACTCATTCTTGTCGATGCCGGGGCGCAGTATGAGGATTATTGTGCCGATATAACAAGAACATGGCCGGTCAATGGGAAATTCTCAGACCCCCAGAAAAGGGTATATCAATTAGTATTGAAAGTTCAAAAGGATTGTATAGCGAGAGTAAAGCCTGGAGTAAAATTCTGGGATATAAACAATCACGCAATTGAGCAATTGACCCGTGGACTGATAGAGCTCGGCATCTTGGAGGGTGAGGTTGATAAATTAATCGAGAATAAAGATTACCGTAGATTTTACATGCATTCGCTAGGTCACTGGGTAGGATTGGATGTACACGATACAAGTAGGTTCAGAACTGATCAGGAAATCCTAAAACCTGGTTTATATGTGACTATTGAACCTGGAATTTATATCCCTGATGAAGAGGATATACCATCAGAATTTCGGGGTATTGGAGTTCGTATAGAGGATGATGTACTCGTTACTGAAACTGGAAACAGAGTTCTTACTGCGAATGTTGTTAAGGAAATCGAGGATATTGAGGCAATAGTTGGAACTGAAGTAAAGAATTATTGATCTATTGTTCAAATTTAAGATATCGCGGTTAACATCTCTTCAGCTTGATCTTCAGATAAAATTTCGTTTTCTACACATGAGACCAAAGCATTCTTAATTATTTCTTTATCTCCCCCGACTGCTTGTAAAAGCATCTCAGCTCGATTAGTTATATCAAATTCCATTGTTACAAACTTTGAAACAATTGCGATCCATATTTCACTATCATCTAATTGATCAGCTTCTTGCTCTCTTTTAGCAGCCATTTCCCTAAAAGACATAATTAACACATTCCAATACTATGAGGCATCAGTGATTTCTTCAACTTTGACCTGTGATCTTCGCCTGATAAGTTCTGAACCCCAATTGTTTATAGAATCTATGATCTCACAAAGTACTGCACCAAAACTGGTTATGAAATATGCAGAACGAGGTGGAGAAATCGATATCGATCTTTTTTCGATAATATCCTTTGAAATAAATTCGGATAACAGGTCTGATAATACGGATGCGGAAACACCTTTTATTGTTTCCTTCAATTCCCCAAAACTCATGGGATCATGAGTTAGTTCATGTAGAATGATTAAACTCCATTTCCTTCCGATTAATCTTAAAACTTCAACAACTTCTTCGGAAAGTGTATGATCCATTTCCATAATCGCATATTTCATAGATTGTTAATTTATCTTTCCAAAAAATAGCATAGGATATGTTTTTTTTTGAACTGATTCAGTTACAATTCTATAATGCATTTGATTAAAAGATGCAAAGTCAATTGTATTTGCATAATATTCATCTAATCTAAAAGTCATGTAATAAATGGCAGATAATCCCTTATTTTTCAATAATGTTCTTAATGAGATCTTAACTCGATGATTTGTTATACTTGGTATCATTAGTATTTCTTGTGCCCATCATATCAACTATTATAGCTGCGATTGGATTCATTTTTGTAATGATTAGTTTTCGAGCTAAGCCATGGAAGATGAAATTCTGGTTGATGTTGACCACCTTTTCATTTATTCCTTGGGCAGGATTGACAATTTTGATGAGGACTGCAAATTCACATGATCAAGCATTATGGTTACTTCGTGGTTCTTTTATATTCCTACAAATTTCATTTTACAGCGCTTATAGGTTTCATCATCTGATGACATATAGGTCTACCGATGATCGATTGTCAACATTTGGTTTAGCAACTTTAACTGGATTTAATATTGCTTTAGCTATAGATACCTCAAATCTTGATACAGTGAGGGATGCTTCAAATCAATATTATGTCGACCTTTTTGGAACATCACTATTGATAACTAATGTTATTCTTGGTGCGTGGTCTGGATATTTCGTATTTACAGCTCTAAATGAAATGGATGCATTTGCAGTATTTTATGATAAGAAGGGGAGACGCAATACAATTCCTATTTTCCTATTTTTGTCAGTAATTGGTATTGCATTTTTTGCTCTTGTATTTTGGATCACACAAGATAGATCAATAGATTCAACCCCATTTATGATAATTATGGATCTGGCGATTATATTTTTCGGATACACGTACGGAGTAAACCCTACCAGCAAAATATTAGCACCTCAGAGAATTTGGAGCTTCATGATTATTGATCAAAATGGATTATCAGTTTATGAGCACCATTTCTCACATAATCAAACAATTGGCGAATTACCATTGTTGGCAATGGGCGTAATGGCAACAAATTCCACAATTAAAATGCATCTTAATAGCCCAAGTTCTGTTGATGAGGTGTCAATGGAAGACAGGACAATATTAGTTAAAGAAAGATCCAATCTATTATTTTGTTTAGTTGCTGATCACAGTTCAATCCAGTTGCAGATTGAATTGATAGAATTAACAAATCGAATAGTAGACCACAATGAATTCCGTGTTCCAAGACTTGGTGAGGAGTATGGCATATATGAATACACTAACAAATTATTAACTGAAGTGTTTGGTTCAAAAATGGGAACAAGGAGAGGTTAGGTGGGATTTAATGGGAATTGAATACATTATATTGGTAAGTGCAATTGTTATTTCCATCATAGCATTTTTCATTATTTTCATTACCTTCAATACATATTACTCAGGTATTGGTTTTACTATTATGTCATCATACCTTTTAATTGTAATTTATTCAATTTTAGAAGTAATAATTTATAATTCAAATAATGAAAGTCAAGCATTAAACATATCAAAATTTTCAACTATGGTGCTTGTCACTGGATTATATTTTCTTCATTATTTCCATGATGAAATATCTGCTGCTTACAAACAAAGGAAAACAATGACTTTTGCCTCCCTCGTTTATGGAATGAATATTGGTGCAATTTTCCTTGAGGATACTGTAACAATTATCGGTGACCCATTTGTTCCAGTTCTCCATCCGTATTTTGGATTACTGATTACTTGGCAGGCCACATTATTAATTCATCGTATTACCTCACATCTAATCAATATGGGAGAATTATCTGATTACTATGGAATTGAAGGCAAGGTCAATCCAAAATTTAGAAAAGGAGTTCAAAAAACTCTATACATATTTTTAGCTTTTTCAGCTATTAGCTATCTTATTATTGATGAACAACCATCGACAAATCTAACTTTGGTTATTGCGGTAGGTGGATTACTTCTAGCAACCCTATACAATCGTGATCCTCTCTCTTCATTACCCATCGCTCAGCCTATAGAAGCAATAGCATTAATTCGTGAAGAACGTGTTAAATATTTAGAAGTGTTTGAATCATCGGGTAAATCAATCGCAAAACAAGATGATTTTGGCATTCTTGTCTCAACACTTATACAATTTTTTACTGAGATGATGAAATCGGAGACCAGGATAAGGTCAATAAGCACAAACGATGTATTGATTATGTTTGAAATTTCTGGATTTGATTATTTGATCCTTGTTTTAAAAAATAGATCACCCTTGGTTCGTAGAATTCTCAAATTAGTCTCTACTGAAATTTTAGATCAAAATCCACAGAGTGATTATGAATTTTCTATGATTGTGAACAAGTACCTCTTGTTCAGAACTACTTCTTCAACAAATGCATAATTTAATTACTAATTGAATTGGTTCTATCTCGTTGTTATTCCTAAGGACTCCCTTTCAGTAATAATCATATCTAACCTGCTTTCAATTGTAGCTTGTACTTCATCGAGATAATCTTGAAGATCTGCTTCTCGATCCATCCAAGTCGTTCTAAATTTAAATATAAGTTCCACATTTCCAGATTCTCCTAGATCTTCTAATTGCAACTGGGGATATCTATAAGGTTGGATTGAATCTAACTCATGTTTGATTTCATTAGCCTTCGAATCAATTTCTCCAAAGTCAAGTTCGTCATCATCATCATCGTAATCTCCATAGTCATTCAATAAACCTCTAAATAAAATATTAAGAGTTGTGAGTTGTGAGGACATAGTTCAAATTAACCTTGTAGTTTATGCAGGAGTACCTGAACCAGGTGGAACTGATTTCTTTGATTTAATTACTTTAAAGGTTTCATCACTTGAACGGGGGTTGAATTTATCTGCAAGCCCGACATGCTCAGGAGTTAAGACATTTCTTAATACATCAGCAAAGGTTTCAACCGTAATGATTTCCATATCATCTCGCACACTTTTATCAAGGTGAAGATCTTCAAAATTTTGTTTTGGAAGAATAATTCGTTTAATACCAGCCTTGTATGCCGCCTCGGCTTTTAGAGTTGCACCACCAATGGGTAGTACATTTCCACGTACTGAAAGAGAGCCAGTCATGGCTGTATCTTGCCTAATAGGTGCATTTTCGATAGCGGAAACGATGGCAGTTGCAATTGTGATGGATGCTGAGTCTCCTTCAACACCATGTATACCAACAAATTGAATATGTATATCCATGTCTGAGATATCCTTAGCCATGTATTTTTTAATTAATGCTGAAATATTCTGAACTGATTCTCTCGCCATTACACGTAATTGCCCTGTGGCGATTATCTTACCACCTCTATGACTTGGAGTAATTTCTGCCTCAATTGGCATTACTGAGCCTGCTGAATCACCAATTACAGATAATCCGTTAACACGACCAATTAAAGCACTGTCGATTAATACCAAATCGTAATCTTTCATACGCTCTAGATGCTGGCTTGTCAACTGATTTTCTAATGTTGTTGCCATCCCTCGTGCAGCTAATACTTCTTCTTCAGTAACGATATCTTTTCCATTTTCGATTGCTAAATCTCCGGCGGCTCTGATTAATCCACCTAATTCACGTAATTTCAAAGTTAAAGCATGTTTTCTTGGGCTTCGTTTTCTCGCTTCAAGAATAATCATTTCAACAGCTTTCTTAGTAAAGTGTGGTATCTTATGATCTTTAGCTACTTCTTGAGCTACCAATCGAGCAATTTTTCGACGATTTGGCATTGTGTCTTCCATCGAATGTCGCATAACTAACTCATACCCTTGCCCTCTAATTCGAGATCTTAAGGCAGGATGGAGATTTCTAATAGTTTCTTGATTTCCTGCAGCGATTAAAACGAAGTTACAAGGTACAGGTTCAGTTCTTACCATAGCGCCTGAAGATAATTCACTTTGACCTGTAATTTGGAACTTCTTTTCCTGTAAGGCAGTTAATAATTGTTGTTGGGTTTTTATGTGAAAAGTACCTATCTCATCAATGTATAATACACCTTTGTGAGCTTTGTGTATTAATCCAACCTCAACTCGCTCATGTGGTGGAGTACCTAATCCACCAGATTGAAACGGATCATGTCGTACATCGCCCAATAATCCTCCTGAATGTGATCCAGTACCATCATAAAATGGAGCCGTTTCTATTTGTGAGTTATCTACCAAGATTTTAGGAATTAGTACATCACTTCTGCTTCGTACACTGTTCAACACCATAAAGGCAAATAGACCAACGAAGATTGACATAAGTATGACAGTTGGCTCACCTCGAGAAAAGATTGCACCTAATACAACAATTAAGAGAGGAATAATAATTGCAAACATTGATCTTGCACTTTCACCCTTTCTAGCTTGCTCAGCTGCAATTTCTACACGTGCTCTGCCTTCACCAGCGGGAAGTGTAACAATTTTAGGATTATTAGAATTCTCTGGATTTGCTACAACTAGTATATCTTCAAGTATATTCTTTGGTAACATTTCTGCCATAGCAGACCCAAGTAATGATTTTCCAGTACCAGGTTCACCAATAAGCATCACATGTCTACCTTGTGATGCTGCTTTTCGTAGTACGTTGACAGCTATTTCCTGACCTATTACTTGATCTATGATCCTCGATGGGATAGATATTTCACCAGTATTGCCGAATTCAATATCAAGAACCGCTGATTCGTGATTTTGACCGTTTGATGAATTTTCGTCAGATGCTTCCATAAATTAACGTCATATTATTAAATACAAAAAACAATAAAAAGTGTTTATTTTAGGTGTATTTTTTTTTCTTAGTTCATTGAAAATTACTAGACAATTTGAGCAGTTGTTAGTTCGAAAAAAAGAACCAATCTAGAGAAGAAACTCAATGTTCATTTCCGATCGGAACTTTGATGGGTTAGTGCAGGTAATTGCCGGTTCTAATTCAATTGAATTTTCCAGAGAATTAGCTACGAAGTTAAATTGGGACTTAATCATTCCACATTTTAAAATTTTCAAAGATGGAGAATCATCTCTTAAATTACCGAAATTACCCGCTAAAAAAATATTGATTGTTCAATCTCTCTACAACCCTCAAGATACCCATTTATTTCAACTTTTCAACTTGATATCAACAGTTAAACGATTAGGGACAGAACATATAACTCTATATACACCCTACCTTGCTTACGCAAGATCAGATCGTGAAGTATTGCAATTTGAAGCAATATCTGCCAAAACGGTAATAGAAATTTTTGAGAGATTAGGTGTTAATCATCTAATCACCTTGGATGTGCATAATCCAGAAATTGCTCAATTTGTTGAAAATATGAAATTTACTAATCTGTATCCCGTTAAATCTGTTTCAAAATTTTTTAGAGAAGCACTAGATTCTCTTAGTGATGTAACAATTGTCTCACCTGATAAAGGGGCAATTGAAAGAGCAAAAAAGTTAGCTAAAGGACTAAACCTTCCATATGCATATCTTGACAAAGTTCGTGATCCGATTTCTGGAGAAATTGAAATTACAACAGGTGGTATGGAAATTCATACATCATCAGTTATTATTGTAGATGATATAGTTGCGACTGGTGCCTCTCTGGTACAAGCTTCTTCACTCCTAATGATTATGGGTGTTACTAAAATTCATTATTTTATTACTCATTTTCTTAGTACTGAGGCCTTAGATCGAATAAAGGAAATTAGTGATGGAATTGTGATTGCTTCACATAGTGTTCCAAGTCTTATTAGTGAAATATCAACTATTGATGATCTATGTGAGGTCTTACTATCTTGAAGTGGATGATCAAAACTGCCAGCCATTCTAAGGGGTTAGTACAAGAGGAAATAAATACATTAGTACAACCACAAAGCGCTGAATGGTTGTTTGATTGTATTGCCATTGTTGAAGCTAGTGAAGAGTTAATATCGAGAATTGTTGAATCCAGTGCAACTGCGAAAATGATATTTGCAAATCCAACTATCATGAAAAAAGGAGAGTTAATTGAATCATTAAAAAGTGACAAAATATCAGCTCATGATTTAAATTTGAATCTAATAGATGAATCCAGCACTTTTGTGGTTAGACATGACCACACTGGATCAAATGATAACAAGTTACCAACTGAATGGATAGAAAAGGAATTGGGAGCTAGAATTTTATCTTTTCGTCAAGATCTAAAGGTGAATTTGATGAATCCGCAATTTCAATACAGGGCAATAAGTTGGGCAAATGGGAGCTGTTTAGGTTGGCTACATGCAACAATCAGTTTTGACGGAATTGCGTCTCGGGCTCCCAAAATGGGACCATATTTCCGTGGTGGCGGTATGAAACCTAGAATGTGTCGAACTCTTGTTAATTTGCTTTATCCCATGTCTTCCGTTGTAATGGATCCATTTTGTGGTCATGGCGGTATCTTAAGAGAAATTGCAGATCTTGGTTCATTTGCAATTGGCATAGAAATAAATAAAAAATTATGTAGAGAACTTTTAGGAAATAATAGACACTTCGGTTATGCAGACGTGATTGCAATTATAATGGGTGATTCATTAAGCCCACCATTTCGTAAAAATGCCTATAATCAAGCGATAACAGATCCACCTTATGCAATTCAAACAACAACAAAAGGATTAGATCGTGAAGATTTACTGTCACAATGGTTGCAAAAACAAACTAAAGGATTAAAATTAGTCTTTACCACACCTGAAAACATGCTCCATTCTTTGCCTTCTCAATGGGAGGTAAATCTAGATCAGAAGGACTTTGTGCATAAATCACTTACGCGAAGAATTAGGAGAGCTAATCTCAGAGGAGATTCCCAATGAGTGGCTCAAACCTCACTGTAACATTCCTTGGGACAGGGTCTGCGATTCCACCTGAAAATCGACAACAAGTAAGTTGTGCTTTAAGGCACGCAGAGGGGTTAGTAATTTTTGATTGTGGAGAAGGTACACAATATTCTCTGAGAAAATTTAGAATTCGTACTCGTAAAGAAATTGTGATTAGTCTTTCACATCTACATTCTGATCACTTTCTAGGACTACCCGGTTTGCTTGCATCATTTCAATTATTAAATCGAGAAGATCCAATTCATATTGTTGGCCCTACTGGAACTTCATTATTAGTAAACAATTTAATGATTGCTAATTTTATCAAGGTTGAGTATGAAATTAAAATTCACGAATTGAATGATTCTGATCAATTTAGAGGCAAGGGGTATGTAATTAAAGCTGTATCTGCCAAGCATGAGGCTAGAGCTTTATCATTTATATGGCAAGAAGATGATCGCCCTGGGAAAGTAAATATTGAAAAAATTAAACAATTGGGTATTCCTAGTGGTCCACTTGTTGGACAATTACAAAAAGGGAAAAAGATAGAATGGAAAAATCAAACCATTGATCCAGATACAGTAATCGGAGCGAGAAGGAGAGGAAGAATTATCGCCTATTCTGGAGATACAGCTCCAAATACTGATTTTGAAAGTAAGCTTGATCCATGTGATTTATTGATACACGAAGCAACATATCCAGATGGAATGGAAGAATTAGCAGAAGAAAGAGGCCATTCAACAATTTCTCAAGCTGTTAATATTGCAAAAAACGCAAATGTAAATCTAGTTATTTTAACACATTTTTCACCTCGAATTACTGAATGGGATGAAGAAATAGAAAAAGCAATCTCCAATTATGAACCCGTAATGTTTGCATACGAGGGTTTGAAGGTTATTGTCCCATTAATTGAAGAATAATCTAAAATCGTTTTTTATTTTCAATGCGTTTTTGTTTGCGGTAATTAACTAGTCTCCATTCATCATCCGTAATTTCATGTCCATCATGAGTTTTCGGTGTAAATTTATTTATCACATATTCCATGCCATCAGAAATTATTTGAAAGGATATACTACCTAAGGGAGGATTGTCGTAAACATCCACTAGTGATAATTTTTTCATTGCAGCCGCTTGTTTGTTAAAATATATTGCGGTCAAGTTTCCTAATGATGATTTTAGTAGTCTCCTTCTTACTGTATCCAATAATTTAGATTCCCGGATCCATTTGCTTAATATTGTTAATGCATCCCAACCTGAACCTCGTACAACTAAATAAGTACCATCAAATCGAATATCATCATTTACATCACCCTCAAGAAATGAATTAAGAATAGCTACAAGTGGAGGTCGGAGTTCTGTAGGATTTAATTTGAGCTCACAAACAATTTCAATATAGCTAGGTTCTATTAACTCAGTCGACATTACATCTCAATCTCAATTTTTTTTTGATCGATTAAATAGTGTACGACCTCTCGAAATACCTCTTTCGTGTCTTCTATATTAGATTCTGATGAAATTAAGATATCTGATTTTGCGATTACATCTCCGATACCTATGTTTAGTTCAATATTATCACGTTTCATGAAGGCTCGATCTGAGAAAGCATCATCTCGCCTTCTTCTTTGCATCGCTCGTTTTAATCTAGTTTTTTGTGAAGCGTGAATGGCAATCGTATTTAGACTTGGGTAATCTTTTTGAAAAGTTTGTACTTCAGAATTTGATCTAATTCCATCAATTAAAATTAAATTACTACCTGATTCTATAGCCTGCTGAATCCATTCCAAAGTAATAATTGCAATTGCATTGGCTCCATTTTCTCGTCTCAGGTCAATCATAACTCGGTCGGAGGATTCTCGGTTCACAGGAAGTCCACGTACTCTACATTCATTTCGAATAACATCACCCATAATGATTTGTTTAAATCCGAAATCCGTTGCAATGTCACAGAATAATCCTTTGCCAGCAGATGGCAGACCTGTAACTCCAATAATTGTCAGATTTTCCATGAAAGTCCCTAAAATTTAGATCGTATGATACGTTAAATATTTGTTGTCTGGATAATTAAAAATGAAATTTGATATGCATAATATACTTCAAATCAATCATTTTGAGTAAAATATCAATATCGATACAAAATCAATAATAGAATAGAAATTATAATTTAATAAATGAACCGTAAAAATAGTTAGTTGATTTTCTAACAAAATCAACCACATTATTACTAATCAAGTGTCTATTCACATATATGCACATTAGTATCGGGAAAGTTAGTAAATAACTTGGTGTTTCCATATCAATTCTAAGAAGATGGGATGTGATGAATTTGTAAAATTCATCATTGAGAATGTATGGATTCTCTTTTCTCTTAAGTAAGATTACTTTCACTCAGCTGTCTCTCTCTCATGTTTCCCCAAGATTCTAATATCTTCATTCCCTAGATATTATTGAAAGCATCATGGTCTTACTGAGAAAATCATACAAA
>JAAFKL010000449.1 GCA_021399405.1 Candidatus Heimdallarchaeota archaeon
CGCATAAACCTTATCGTCAGTAATAAAATCGCTGAAAATTATCTTTGATCCTAGTTCAAGCTTATTTATCAATTTAATCAATTCTCCCTCAAAAGGACCTTTACCAATAATGATTAAACGAAAATCAGCTGAAATATACTTGAACGATTTAATAAGCGTATCTATCCCTTTGTTGTAAAGCAATCGACCTAAAAAGATTATATATTTCTCATCGATTGAAAATTTTCGTTTTAGTTCTACCAGTAATTCGGGTCTTGGTTTGTTCACATATTCAAAATCGATCCCACCAGGAGGAATAACTGCGCTTATTTGAGAGGATGGGTAACCAAGGTATTGCTTGACTGAAGAAGTAACATCTTCAGATACAGGTATGATCCCATCACAATGTTGGATTCCAATATTTGCCATTGCTAAGTGGTAAGGTGCTTGCTGTATCCAGGAAAAATTTGAATGCCATGTCCCGACAATTATAATGTCGTGATTTATGGCTTTCAGTTTATGTTTTGCAAGAGCGGAACATAACAAAATGAACGGTTTAATTTGGGGCTGAAGGACCCGTATCTTATATTTGACTACAATTTCTGTAATGAAATCAGAGAATTCGTCGAAATTTTCAGGTAAAGGTATTTTATCAAAAACGAATACTCTATCTTCGTTACTCACATCACTTGACAAAGTTTCATTTGTTTCTCTAAAAGTGATTAATAATACAGTATCAGACTCTATTGCGGATAAACCCCTAAATATATTTCGAACATGACGTGTGGTGCCACTGGAGGAAAAATAGGGTCCAATAATTGCAGTATTCACTAGATCACTACAATTTCAATATTTGAATAAATAACCGATAATGAATCAGTAATTTGTAAAATACAATGTACTAAATTTGATTTTTCCTGTTTTCTTGACTTGTTACTTTACTCAATATGTTGTGAATACAAATCCTATCAAAATTTTTGTTTTAAAATGAAATAAGTGAATTCTAAGTGTTGTTTAATCACAATTCATTCAAAATAGATTGAAAAATCAATGAAAATTACCAAAAGTAATGGTTCTAAAAATTACTTTAAATGAGATACTGATTTCTCACTGATTTCAATGCTTGAGAATTACAGAAATCCCAATGTTAGGTGGATTTTAATTGTGGGGATTTTCAGTTCTATTGGCTCAAGTATATTATGGTTTTCCACAACATGGTTAATCTATGGATTGGGTGGATCTAATAGTGATTTAGGTCGAATTTTAGGCTTAGCAACTTTAATCGGATTGGCTGGTTCACTTCTAATTTCCGGTTTTGCAGATACTTTCAGAAGAGATGTGCTTATCTGGGTTGGGGGTTTGTTTTTGATGGTTGGAAGCTACATGCTGGCAACTAGTAATAATTTGGATGATGTATTTGTGGGACAAATAATAGTAAGTATAGGTGGTTCTTCATTATTTCCAACACTAGGTGCATTATTTGCTGACTCCATTCCCGCAAAAAATAGAAATAGAGTGTTTGGTACTCAATTCTTGTTATCTAATTCAGCAAGTGCAGTGGGTAATCTGGTTGGGTACTTTATTTTTAGAGGAATGGATGCTGATGTGATTGAATCACTAGATGTGGATTTAATTAAATATTCAATTCTGATTGCAACTGTTACTCAAGTGATTGCATTTGTTTTCATGTTGTTACTAAGGGATGGCAATGCCGTTTCAGAGGCGGAAGAAGGGACTATTGCATCTAATTATATTAGAGAGAATAAGAATACCCGATCAGAAATCAGGAGGAAATGGTACAGAGGAGATTTAATTGATCGGTCAGAATTTGCCCCTGGATCACTTCAAATATTATTATTAAGTTTGATTAGTGCATATCTTATTGGATTGGGCGCGGGTATCTCAATTCCATATTTTCCTAGATTTTTCTTTGATATTTATGATATTGATCTAGCAGAATTAAGCATATTATTCGCCTTTGTGACTTTAATTACAGCAATATGGGGAAAGATTAATGCTAACTTAGCCGATAAATATGGACGTGTCGAATTAATTGTCGTAAATCAAATTGTATCCGTTACATTACTCGTAATACTTGCAACTTACCCACCAATCCTTTTTGCATTGCTTGCATTAATTGTACGAAATGCTGCAATGAATGGTGTCGGTCCAGTTGCCTCGGCAATACAGATGGAATATTCACCGCGTAAGTACCGAAGTAAAATAAATGCACTCAATATGGTTTCATGGGCACTATTATTCTCGATAGGGCAAATAATTGGTGGTATATTAGTCGATAAATATGAATTCAGACCTCCAATTTTGATAACTGCATTTTTGTATCTATTGGCTACATTCTCTTATTGGAGAATAAAGAAAATTTCATCCAACTTAGAAAAAGAATAATATCCGTTTGAGTAGTTATTGAAATAGAAAATCAATGAATATCTGCAATATATAATAAAAAACGCAAGCACTTTTATTTAATATGTGGTAAGAAAAACATAGGTGCTTTAATTTCCTGTCTACAAGATCACAGTATTAGGAGATGCAACAGTTGGTAAGACATCGCTAAGAAAAAAATTCATGGGAGAGACCTTCAAAAAGTCTTATGGGATGACCATAGGTGCAGATTTTGCAGTATACAAAATGGGAGATTACACGCTTCACATTTGGGATCTTGCAGGACAAATTCGTTTCAGTCAAATTCTAAAAGCATATTATGTTGGAGCTGTTGGAAGCTTGATTGTATTCGATGTCACTAACAAAGAGAGCTTTCAAAACGTTCCAACCTGGATTGAAGAACTTGTACGTAATAATAACAACAAAATTGTTCCCTTAGTCATTGTTGGAAATAAATCTGATCTGCGCGATACTGTCGATGCCCCCATATCTTTGTATGAAGTACAGAATTATGTGAAAAAACTTTCAGACTGGACTAAATTTGAAGTGCCGTATATCGAGACATCAGCTCTTTCAGGGATGAATGTTGAACATACTTTCGAAGATCTGATAAAACGTATAGATCTTGATAATCAATAATGGTCTATCTGTATCTCTCATAAAATGATTTCTTTCACTTCTTCTGTCAATTTATCTACAAGTTGAGTATCTAATGATGCTAATATAAAATATCCAGAGGAAAAATCATTAAGTGGAATATTCTCTATACTGCCATATTTACCATAATTTAAGAAATTGAATTTACCCCCTAATTCCTCCAAAATTATACGTGCTGCACAAAAATCATGGGCTTTCACCACACCTCTGATGTCAATGTATGCATCACTTTGTTGTAAAGCAACTAATGCTAATTCCCATGCAGAACTTCCTAGTGATCTGGTGGAATATTTAGTATTGAGTTTGTTATGTTGGTTTTTTAGTAATTTTGAATAATAATAATAACTAATAATCAGTGGACTGACACTGTTTTTCTTGGAAGTTCCAGTATTGGTAAGCTTATTACCATTGTGATAACTCCCTTCTCCCCTTTTACCAAACAATAAATTATCCTTGTATAAATTTAACACTAGGGCTCTATCTAGATCGATTAATTTCGGTTCAGTCTGATATTTACCATATCCAACAGAGATACACCCTATGGGTAATCCTTTTACATAATTTTGACTTCCATCAAGAGGATCTAACATTATGTTAAGAGAATCTTCATCATCCTCCTTGGGGTCCCCGAATTTTATGGTTCCGCTCTCTTCTGAATATAATACTCCATTTAAGGACTGACTTTCCAATGTTTTTAGAAAAGCCTTCTCCGATATCAGATCTGCTTTAATTGAAATCTGTCCTGCAGCATTTTTGGTCACTTTATGCCTCATATCATTATTATTAGTATTCGTAATTTCTCTCTTGGCCCGAATCATTGCCTTATGGATTTTTAAATCAATCTCATCAAATGTCTCAAATAACCACAAGAAGAGTACCTCTAGAAGGAATACCACAATTGTTTATTCTGTTAATATCTGTGGATTCCTCTTCTCTTCCAAGATGAATGTTGATGTTTATTAATTCTCACACTACAATTTGTCATAAAATTAGCTTTGAATAATAGATACTGTCAATCAGTTGAAAAGTATACTAATTTTTCTGAATGAATGTTTAATTGATAATTACCGTAAATCCTTAAATCTAATCAGAATTAATCTAGAGTTAGTTGATTTGCTTTATTATATAAGAAAACCCCATCCATGAATGTTTTTGGACTTTGTCTTCTTTTACCTCTTTGACGAGTTAGTTCTTGAATATTTGCTGCAGTTTGCCCAACAGCTTCCTTATCAATTCCTTGGACTACTACATCTTCATCAGCAATAGTGACTTTAACTCCTGGTACAATTTTTGCAAATCTTGGCTTTCTTCCACCATAGAGATTATCAATTTTTACTTTCATATTTTTCATCTCTGGATTCACACGAATTGGAAAATGTGAGAAAACTATCTTCATTGAATATTTGTATCCTAATGTTGTACCCTCAATCATGTTATTGATATGAGCTTGAACTGTACCAATCAATGCTTTTTCTTTTCTCCTGGGGAAATATGAGGAAAGTACAATTTTACTCTCTAACAATTCAATATCTACACCTGTATGTGTGAAATCTTTTGTTAATTCACCCAACTTACCCTTTACTTTCAATTCCTTTCCTTTAATATTAACGGTGATATCATCTGGTATGTTAATTAGATTTTGTAAACGACCTGTTTTCATTGCCTTTCACTCCTAATATACGTAGGCTAATAATCGCCCACCGATGCCTTTTTCATGGGCCTCGACCTGTGACATTACACCTTCTGGTGTAGTCAACACTAATATACCAAAATTTGCAGCAGGTAAATAGTTTTTCTCGAATTTTACAAATTCTTTGTTCTTTACTGGATAACGGGGTCTTATTACTGCACATTTATTGATTCTTCCCAGTAATTGTACTTTGAATTTTCCACCTCGACCATCTTCAATTCTTTCGACTTCTCCGACATAGCCGGATTTTTGAAGCGTAGCCAGTACGTTTTCGATAACGTTAGAGGTTGGAGAGAGAATTACTTCTTTCTTACCTCTTTCTTC
>JAAFKL010000450.1 GCA_021399405.1 Candidatus Heimdallarchaeota archaeon
ACATCAGAAATGGGATGAGGATAGTATTTATTGTGAATTATATTCAATGCTACTTTGATATTTCCTGATTCAATTGCAATGACCTTTTTTGATGTTTTTCCAGAAAAAATATAGAATTTGTCTTCATAGTACAGTGTCCAAATTGGTATGGTTACTGGTTCTTGATTTGAAATGAATGTAAAAACTGTGGGATTTGCACTATCTTCTAGAAATTCCTGAATATCATCCAAACTGAATTTCTGAAGTGGAGACTTTGAAGTTGACATACTGAAAATATACTTTAAACATTTAAATTTCCATTGAAACCCCTAGATTTGATTAATCAATATAGGTGATATTTACTTTAAAATTAATTTCATTTGAGCTAAACGTTCATATTTTGAGGCTTCAGTACGCTCTATAGGGTTAATCTTTGCAATTAATTCTTTCGCTGCAATTACTGCTTGGAATTTATTATTATTAAGCTGATCAATAATATTCATTGTGTAATTTTCTATTTGATCAAGTTCTTTGATCCAATCCACAATTCCGAGTCTTAGTGCTTCTTTAGCATCAAAAGTTTCTGCTAGCATAATAATTTGTTTTGCATATTGATGTCCTACCCTCCGAATCAATCTAAACGTACCTCCAAGATCGGGAATAATTCCAAATTTAGTCTCCAATAATCCAAATTTGGTTTCTGGTGAAGTGACAATGAAATCACATGCTAACGCCACTTCTAATCCTGAACCGAAACAAAAACCCATTACTTGAGCGATCACAGTCTTTCCTACATCTTCAATAGAATGTAAAGCGTTTTGAAAATTAATAATTGATTCATTTAATTCATTCTTGTCATGAGTTTCACTATTTAATTCCTGCAATTCATTCAGATCGATTCCTGAAGAGAAAAATGATGTTTCTTCATCCTTGTACCCTGTTAGAATAATAACATCAAGATCTTTTCGATCTTTCAAGCTGGTGAACATGTTATTAATTTCATCTAATAATTTGAAATGTAGAGCATTTTTTTTACTGGGTCTATTAATACGAACAATTCCGTAGTTTCCTTTTTGTTCGAATGTTAGATTTTCCATTTCCATATTTGTTTTATTGAAGTTGATATTGTAAAAGTTTTCTTCCGAGAGTTATAGCACAATGATTTCTTCAATATGATCTAATGGGATCCAATCATCCATATTAGTATATTCAGATTGATTATTTTCTTTAATTGGATCATTACATTCAATTTATGAGGAGTAAATTTCCAATTCTGCATTAATCATTAACAAAGCTAATTTTGTTAATAATAAATAAAAAATTTGTAAACATGAGTCAAACAGTGATAGTTGCCGTAATCCAAGATTCCTCAATCATTATGGACCGGGATGCAACTATAGAAAAAGTCTCGAAATTAACCAAACAGGCTGCTGATAAAAAAGCAAAAATTATTCTTTTCCCTGAAGCCTTTATACCAACATATCCACGCGGATTGCATTTTGGTGCAAAAGTTGGGAGTAGAACAGATGCCGGGAAATCTGATTTTCAAAGATATTCTGAAAATTCGATTCCAATCCCAAGTCCTTCAATGGACCAGTTAGGCGAGATTGCAAAAGAAAATAATGTTTATTTAATAATTGGAATTATTGAAAAGGATTCCCAATACAGTAAGAGTACATTATATTGTACTATTGTTTATTTCGATCCATCTGGTAAATATATAGGGAAACATAGAAAGTTAAAACCCACTGGATCAGAGAGATTGATTTGGGGAGAAGGTGATGGCAGCACACTAACCGTGATTGATACTC
Source organism: Candidatus Heimdallarchaeota archaeon (assembly GCA_021399405.1). The sequence continues at coordinate 1,791 of JAAFKL010000450.1, forward strand.
CATTTGGACCAGTTGGAGGTTTAATTTGTTGGGAAAATTATATGCCTCTAGCACGTACTGCAATGTATTCGAAAGGTGTCCATATTTATTTGGCACCAACAGCGGATGGGCGTGAAGTTTGGCAATCTACAGTAAGACATATTGCCCTGGAAGGAAGATGCTTTGTTTTAACCTCAAATCAATATGTTACCAAAGACATGTACCCAACAGATTTGGCCGGATACAGTGATTTAGAAAGTTCACCGGATATCATGTCTGCTGGGGGTAGTGCAATAATCGATCCAAATGGGAAATATTTGGCTGGCCCTTTATGGAATGAAGCTGGAATATTAATTGCTGATTTGGACTTATCCTGGATAGAAAAAACTAGGTATGATTTTGATGTAGTAGGCCATTATGCAAGACCTGATGTTTTTCAGTTAGTAGTAAATGAGAAAGAGCAGAAACAAGTTTATACTGATACTAAAGAATAACTAGATCTAAATTTCTTATCGATTTTTTAGTATTCATGGTGGAAAAAAGTATACCTATTTCAAATCTATTTCCAATTGATATAGATAATAGTTCATTACATTCGGGCTACTCTATGTTTCTGCGTTTATATACTAGAATCCTGTAAATAGAAATTGTGAGTAATCTAATCAGAACTTTACGTGTTCCAGTATTCCCTGATCTTAAATCTAAGGAACTACTGGAAACAACTTTTGAAGAATACTCCAGAGCTGCGCAAACTGCATATGACTTCGCCAATACCAATAATACCTCAAATCGCATCAAGGTGCATCACGGGATGTACAAAACATTTCGAAAACAATCGTCACTTAATTCTCAGTTGGTAATAAATGCTAAGAACAAAGCTATGGATGTAATCCGAAGCTTGAAGGTAAAGAAAAAGAAAAGAAATGTGAAATTCATGAAAAATATTCCAATCAGATATGATTATCGATCATCCACAATCTATCTTTAATGATGAATATCTAATGTATGAACTAGCTCTTAAGGCTAAAGGCTTTTTGAGTGGGGCTCCCGTCATTATCCCTAATGTAGCGTCTTAATCTTAGGAAAAAGACAGTTACAAGAAAAAGTATACTTTTTTGAATGATAAAACAGTTTGATAGGAAATAAATCAAGAGATTTCAATCAGTTATTGTAAATAATGTTTAAGAAGAATTTTTGGTTACGTGCCTTATTATGTCTGAATTAACAGGAATTGCTAAAACCATTTTTGACGAGGTAATGGATGAAATCGAAGAAGAAATTCTCGAGAGCTTGGAGTCATATATTTTAAAAGAGAAATTAGAAGATATTATATCTGATATTCAACAATCAACTACACCGACGGTTATTAAAACAATAAATGATAACTATTCTGAAAATATGTCTGCTGCTAAGAAAATGATACTTGGAGAAAAATTAGCTCGAGTTGTAACTGCAATTGCAAAAGAAAAAATACAGAATTTGGTTGCCGATATTCTCAAACACTCATTCGATGTTATTGACGAGTTGAGAAATGAGATAATTGGAGAAGTATTCGAAGAAACAGAAAGCTAACAAACATCTTACCAACATTATGATTTACAAATCAGTAGAAATAGCTGAGAATAATCCGCACTCAAATAATTGGAGTGTATAGGCTTTATAAATGAAGTATCTTTAAGAATTAATACCCAATGGGGATTAACTAATATGTCAACTTATGAATTCGTCCAAAAGATAAATGATAATACAACCATGATCGATATTGCAATGTTTGATGTCAATGAGGTTGGAGCAGTATTCTTAATAAAAGCTGGGAGAACCTGTCTTATAGATTCTGGGTCTAAGAAAGATACATCAAATATCATCAAAGCCCTGAAATCATTAGATGCTTATCCACCAGATATTATAATATTGACCCATTCGCACTGGGATCATAGCCAAGGAGTCCCCAAACTAAGAAAAGAGGCAAAGAAACTTGGAAAGGACATTACCGTTTATGCAGGAGAAAAAGCAATATCTTTGTTAGAAGATCAATCATTCAACAAAGTTTTCCATGATGAACATTATGAAAATATCACAGGAGTTCTTCCGCTGAAAGAAGGTGATACTGTTGATTGCGACGGATTAACATTGAAAATATATGAGGTTCCAGGTCACACGCCAGGCTCTATAGCAATCTACGATGAAACCAATAAAGATGTCTTCTTAGGTGATGCAATTGGAGATAATGTTCAAGGTGATGCCATCCCTCCATCGATGCCACCTTTTTGGAAAGAGGATGAATTTCTAACTTCGGTGGATAAATTAAAAGAATTAGATTATAATGGAATTGGTATAGCACATTTTGGATATTATGAAAGAAGTGAAGCAGAGAAGATTATTGAAGCATCAGTTGTAGCGACTGAAAGTTGGGCAAAAGTTTTTGATGAAGTATACCAAGAAGGTAAGCTTGATGATATTAAATATCTTGTAGAGAAAATCAAGTCGGAAGTAGGAGTAATTCCACCTGCGCTAATCCTCAGAAAGGCTCTCCACAGAATCATATTTTCCACTATTAATTTTGGGAGGAAGGTGATTAGAAAAGATCCCCAAGTTATTGGTGATATATTACTTCCTCAAATCACTGAATGGTTAGTCAAAGGTTATAAAATCTCCAATTCAATTGAATTATAGAATTTGTCTACTTCAATAATAAATAATCACTTTAGGAATTTTTAATATTACTATAATTATGGTAAAAGTGAATCATAAAGATCAAAGAAACCATTGATATCGCCTTGAGCTAATGTTTTAGAGAAAGTTCCAATATAAAATGGATACATAGTAGCAAATTCATCAACAGTATGATCAAGACCAAGAACATGACCCAGCTCATGTACTGTAACAGCTTCGATATCAAATGGTCCTCTGTGATCTAATGGAACAAGATCGCAAGAAAATTCGATATTAGCAAACTCTTCTTGTGTATTTAACAACAAACTCGCCTGTTTAATAAACCCATCTCCGAAAAATTCATCATTTCCTTCCAAACCAGTTACTCCAACCGCACCCTCAAAAAAGGATAAGTCAGCATAGCCAATTATCAAATCCATATTTTCTGGAGTCATAATACGCTGAAATATAGTAACTGGTGTTAGTTCTTCCCAAACATTAAGCGATGCTTGGATTGCACTACGGAAACTTTGAGGGACAGATATATCGATATAATATCGAATTGGGAAACTTTGCCATTTGGGTCCAATAAGTACATGGGATTTACTTGTTTCACAATCGAAATCGTCAAAATTTGCAAATTCAATAACATCGTCTTGATAGACAATACCTAAACCAATTGTAAAATCCAGAATTAGCAGTATTGTAAGAAATTTAACTGGTATTTGTGATGCCATTTTTTAATCCTCCATTAAATTACCTATATCGAATACCTTGTAACTCTCGTCTATACATGTAGACTATCTGGAATACATAAAACAATGCAAATGTAAACATCAAAAATTGCAATAGGACAATATCGTCAAGAAATTCTTTCATCTGAATCGGAAAATTTGATGTATCAAAGTATTCTAAGATTAATGTGAAAAGGGTAAGAGCCTCATAAACTCTAAACAATATCCATAAATGAATCAAATTTGCAATCAGATATACTCTTCGCATAAAATTGAACTTATAATAAAATCCAATAATTCCTACGAAATACGCAAAACCTGAAATCATCAATGGGAGACCATCGATCACTTTTTCCTCTCCGAATAAAACTGAAACTTCATTTATAGAATCAAGTAATCCAGCGGTATATATTTGTAATAAACCAAGAATGGAGGTAATAATGCTAATTCTATATAGGTCTCTTTTCCTGACACCTGCAAAATATCCATCATCTAGTGAACTAGGTTTATTCAATTTTTCCAATCTGTTTAATTCTTCATCATAATCGGTTTCAACAGCAACAGTTTGAAAATTCCCTCCAATTTTAGAGGCAACTTTAATTTCATCTGTTATCAGCACTCCACAGCTGTCACACTTTTCTGCTTTTTCATCCACTGTTTCAAAACAGTTAAAGCACAGCTTCGCACCCATTAATTTAGTTCTGAACTATGAATTCAAGTATTTAATTGAAAAAACATGGGAATTTGGGCACATATTATTAAGATTCGATATTCAAAGTAGGCAATAAATTATTGTTATCTAAATTGATTTTCGTACTCCAATTATGATATATTTTGAAGCTACAATTGGAACTAACAATACTAATTAAATTATAGTGATTCCCGCATCGAAATTCAGAAATTTTATCCGATTTGCGAAAAATTATTGTTAATGATCGCATTAAATCGTACTAATGACCAATTCATAACGTTTTTAATGCAATGTACAATATTATATTTGAGAATATCGGAGTATTGTCTAATGTCAACTTTATTACAAGTGAATAAATATATCTGTGAAAACAATCTCGATTTGGCCCTCGAGGCTATAGAAACTCTTAATCAAGAAGAAAGCAATATTGGGCAGATTGTTAAGAGTAGGATATTAGTTGATAAAGGAGATATAGATGAATCATCATCAATTGTTAACGAAATTCTGAATCATGAAATTCAGGATAGTGTGGTTACATTTGGTGCAATCATGGCCAAAATCCATATATTTTGGAAGACTGGTAGATACAATGAAATATCTGAATTGGTGGAAGAAGGGAATAAGATACTAGAAACAATTCAAACTAACAAATCTGACATCATGCTCTGGTTCATGGGTAATTACTTTAATGGAATAGGGAATTATTATTGGGATATGGGGAACTTATCAGAGGCATTAGACAGTTATATCAAAGGGTATCAAATCAGAAAAGATTTAGGAAATAAAATTGAAATTGCAAAATCGCTTACAAATCTGGGTAATATCCATTATATTAGAGGTGAATATGATCTTGCGTTGGAAAAATATCAAGAGACAATTTTATTGAAACAATCAGTTCAAAATGATGTTGATTTTTCTGCAGTGCTATCGAATATAGGGGCAGTTTATCTAGATAAAGGAGAGCTGAATAAAGCTTTAATTAATTTTACTCAAAGTCTTCGGTATCTCGCTGGTAGTAATGATGAACCAGCTAAAGCATTTCGATATGTCAATATCGGGCAGATATTTATCATCAAAGGTGATTTAGATAGAGCACTAAACTACCTAGAAAAATCTATTAGAATTTATGAATTAATTGGGAATAAATTCCTGCTTGCTCGTTCATTGAGTTTTATCGGTAAAATTTACATGTCAAAGAACAAGCTATCATTAGCGAATGAATTTCTGACACAAAGCCTTGAGTTTCATTACTCTTTTGAAAATGGATTCGAAATTTCAAAAACCCTCTACATTATGATTTTGTTAAAGATTGAACAAGGACTAAGGGAAGAAGCGCTGTATTTTCTCAGAAAACTTGAGGAAATTAAAAAACAAAAATCAAATGAAATCATCACGCTTAGATATTTACTTTCAAAGGCGTTAGTTCATAATACGGCAACAAGATTAATTGAAAAATCTAACGCTCAAGAGATTTTTCACGGAATCACCAAAAATTCTCTATTAAATGAGATCATAAAAATGGAAGCAAGACTTGGATATTGTGAATTATTAATTACAGAATACGAAGTATTGCAGAATCCTACATTGCTCAATGAGATTGTCTCCCTAATAAATCAAATCTATAAATATGGTCAACGGGAGCAAGCTTATCTATTTATTATCAAAAGTTTGATCTTGAAGTCTAGATTGAATTATTCATTAGATAATGTATCTCGTGCATACAAATTGCTTGAAATTGCTGATTTTTATTGTGATGAACGAGATCTGAATCTTTGCAAATCTAAGATAACAAAAATACGAAAAACATTCAACCTTAACACTTCAAAACAACAAGAATTCATATCCAAGAAACAAATGGAAACATCAAACAATTATGATATTATAGAATATTTAGAGGATTTAAAACAATTTAAACTTAATATTGGTGAAGATGTTTAGCATTCTGCTCAATCGATTTCAATTGTTCAGATTATTCTGACAGAATTTAATATCAGCTTTCAAATATTTTTTTGTGCATAATTTCAACATCCCAATGTTTGATTTCTCGGGTCATTTAGGTAATATCAATGCGGTTTGCATGACAAGTAATGGTAACATAATCTATGCAGTAGAAGATCAAAGTATTAGAATCTGGGATATTGAAAAGAAGAAAACAGTTCATATTTTATTGTCGATGAATATTAAAACTGAGTTTCTTCAAATTTCAAGTAATGATAGATTCCTTGCTGCTGGAGACAGGCTGGGTTTTATAGAAATTTGGGATCTGGAAACGTATAATAGAATTTGTCGAATTAGAGCATATTCAAACTTGATGAATCAAATGATATTTGCAGCTGATGAAGGGGTTTTGATCACGGTTGGAGAATCCGAAACATATCTATTGAAGAAATTTAAATTTGATAAAAAATTAAATCTGAAGTTAGATGTTGAATTTGATCTGGAAGATGAGGTTCAGTATGCCGTTATTACTAAAAATAATAAATCAGTTATCACAATGACACCTGAAGATGTCTTATTCTTCAAATTTAAGAATTTCAAAATTTCTCATGAATTTGAACATGAAGATTTGATGATGATTAATTCCTCATTACAGAGAGATTTGTTAGTTGGTCTTCAAAATGATGGATTATTGAAAATTTGGGAATTGAAGAAACTTAAAACTGAATATGAAGTGCAAATTTCATTGCAAGATTTTGATAATGAAATAGTTCATTCTGTATTGGATTCAGAGAAGAAAAGATTAATTTTTGGTAATCGAACCAAATTGTGGATTTGGGATCTACAAAGCAACGTTCGAGTTAAAGAACTGAAAGCTCCAAAAAGTAAAGGAAAAATTGATTATTTTAACTGTCTTGCAGTTGATCACATCGAAGACTTGTTGATTATTGGTGGTAGTGAAAAATTAAGAATAATTGACATCAATTCTGGTAAAAATATTCAATCCACTCGAAGAAAACCGATCTCACCTCCCTACTATCATAATTATAGCCATTGTCATTTGTCACGAGATCACAAATTTGTGGTAAGTATTAGAAAACTGATTGATAATGCTACTACGAAAGAGGCTATTGAGGTTTTTGACATGAAAAAGCGTGAGAGGGTTCACGAAATTTTTCCGGAAATGGATCCTAATAGTAACATTTCAGCATTGACAATATCTGCTGATTCTAAATTCTTTGTCACTGGGGATGATTCTAAAGCATCAAATGGTACAATTTGGAATCTAAAAACTGGTAAAGTACGTAAAAAGCTCAAGGAATTAGATTATGGAGTGAATTCAATGATTATTTCTGAGGATAGTTCTTTGATTATCACTTCTGACAAAATGTTTGATATTGAAATGTTTAATGCAAAGACTGGGAAATACTTGAAGAAGATATCATCTGCAACTAAGAATGTTTCATCCTTTGTATTAACTCAGGATAATACCACTCTGGTCTGTGCCTTTCGAGATATTTTAGATAGAGATTTCGACATAATTATCTGGAATGTCGAAACAAGAGAAACTATCAAGCAACTCTCAGCCGAAATTGATTGGGAAGACAAAATAGTTTCCGTTGAATTTTCACCTGATGAAAGGGAATTGATTGCCAAATCGAGCTTTGGGGATTGGATAAAATGGGAAACTAAATCATGGAAAATAAAGGAAAAATTAGATAGTTCAAATGAAAAAATAACTAAAAAACTGAAAGAAAGTATTTTCATATCTCCATTTTCTGAAAATTTAATTCTCCATGTTTCAATGATTCCAGATACCAAGTCTCCTATTAGAGATTTCTTAAAAATGTGGCTGGAAAAGCCAAAGTGGATATCTCAATCCAAGAATACATTTTCATTAATTTCTGAGCTGCCAGAGGAAGAAATATTAAGATTAAAAGGAGAAATTGAGCTTGTATTAAACATAAAAGAATGAAGGATGTATATGTCAATGTTTCGTTGATTTCAAAAAATATTTTTCGAACACAAACGTGTAATTTTTATGTATAATTATCCTAGAAGAATTAGGTTGAATTGTTCAACCACCTACGGGTTTTAGCTCAGATCGGTAGAGCACTCGGCTGTAGATAAATTCACGGACTGAGGAAACGATGATTGTCCGATAGCACA
>JAAFKL010000451.1 GCA_021399405.1 Candidatus Heimdallarchaeota archaeon
GCGTGATTTCCTTTATTCCCTCAAAATCCTCTATTGAAACTTCCTTGTCATCCACACCCCTTGCAATGAACATTTTTGTTTTTTCATATGCTTGACCTATATTTTCCATTATATTTGGGAAATATTCTAAGGAGAAACTGTATCTCTTGTATCTGAACTCAAGATAAAGATAGAGTGGTCTAAAGAACAAACTTATTGGTAAATGGTGTTTCTTCAAATTCAATTTGAAAGTAGTATCAACAGACACAAATGGAGAATCTAGTATCAAACCATCAATTTTATGATCTGTGTGAGTCACTGCTAGTAGGGAGGAAATCGACCCCATGCTGGTACCAAAAACAACCACTTTGTGCCATTCCTTTTTCTCGAATACCCAATTCATTGCACATAATACATCTCTAAATTCCAGAGAGCCATAGGTTATTGGTCTAATGTTATCTGACATACCATGATTTCGCAAATCAATGGCTAATACATCCCAATTGTTGCTGGTGAAAATTTCCGCATATCTTTCAAACATCATACCCGCATTGTCAAAATGCCCGTGGACAACAATGGCAATTTTTGCTTTGTTGTGTCTCTTAGTTCTAAACCAACCAACTATATTTTCGCCCTCTTTATTTTTTAATTCAAGTTTTGCAGCAAATTTTTTGGGATCTATTGGATATCTACGATGCCTGGTGAAGGAAAAATAGAGCTCTCCTATGATTATTATGAGCAATATATATCCCAAAATTATGTAGGCTAGTATTTCTCCAATCAAGATTAATTCTCTCTTAATATTATTTTAGAAAAAAGTATCCAAATCATTTGATCAAATTTCACTATTAATTTGGTTAAGTGGCAGATTACCAACTCTAATTTTTCAGTCCATTTTCCCTAAATTAAAATTAGATTAAACTCTAAATTTCAATAGTACATCAATGAGTCTTTAAATAGCAACTCTGCATCGCAATTATTATGTGGTATTTTGACGGCACTTATCCACCTTTGATTATAAAGATATTACTTTTTCTTGGATCCACTCTTGTGGTCTGGTTTATAGGATTTTTATTCAAGAAAAATCTGGATAGGGTTTCACGGAGAAAAAATTTTGAGGCCAAAAATAGTCTAAAATTACTTGCAACAATCGCACAGATATTTGCGATAGCTATTTTGTTTACTCTCATATTTCAGATAGAGTCCAGTGCAATTCTTAGCGTATCTGCACTACTCGGTACCACTATAGGATTTGCCACATCTGTTGTCGTGGGAAATATTGTAGCTGGACTATATCTCATAGCTGTAAGACCCTTTGGTATCGGCGATCTTATCCTTGTGAAAGGCACAGAAGGTATTGTAATGGAGATAGGTCTAAACTATACCAAATTATTGACAATGGATGAATCATACGTGCTGATACCAAACAAAAGCCTACTGGATGCTAATCTCATCAATTGTAGCATTAAAATTTCTAATTTGAAGGAAAGAGCTTCTATGGGTCATGAGATAGGTTATCAAACACTGATGGAGGACTTGGGTGAGCTTAATCCAAAATCCAAGAAATTGACCAAGGAATTTGTCGATGAATTATTAGGCGGAAGGGATATCGTAAGATATCCATTTACATTGCAACTCAAACTCAATATTGTTAGCCCTGATATAACTTTAGTAAATGTAAATAAACGGATGAATACTGTTATGAAAAGGTGGGCGAAAAAACTTGGTTTCCAACCCAGATTTTTCTTCAATAAGTACGTTTTCAGACAGGATATGAGAATTATTCTGATATTTGATCATCCCCAGCAGATATTGGAGATATTTGAAGAATTCGTAGAAGATCTGTACCAAACGGTATTTCTTGAATTACACCAAAAGGAGGTCAACTAGATGGTCGAAACCAATATTATTGTTTTTGCAGGTTCTTTAGTTTTGATCTTTATTCTTCAAAAGATCATTTTAGCACTCGTCAAAAAAGCCTCCGCCCTAGGTAAAATTCCAGATGATGTGGTTAATGGACTGAGATTGATTGTAAATTTTATTATGGCCATCCTATTCCTCTATTCTGCGGTTTATTTCCTTGAAATAGGACAAAGTACCACATTAATTCTATCTGTGTTTTTGGGCTCAATAATTTCTTTTGCCAGTATCCAAACAATCCAGAATTTTGTTTCAGGGGCTTATATTCTGTTTACTGAACCCTTTAGTGTAAATGATCTGGTAAGAATTGGAGGTAGTGAAGGAGTGGTGACAGAAATATCGCTCAATTACACATTCATATTAAATTTTGAGGGTCTCATTGAAAGAATACCAAACAAGAAGATTGTCAGCTCACTGATCACCAATTTTGATCAGAAAGTTGTCTCAGAAGCAAAATATGAGGGTAAATTGGGCTGGATGAAAAGTCTTGTAAAATCTATTGATGATACCGAGATAACTAGGTATTCTTTTATCTGGGGGGCTCCCTTGATTGATTTACCCACCATAAAGAAGAGGATAAACAAAGTATGCAAGAAGTATAAGAAAATATTTGGATATCTGCCTGAATATACACCATATACTCTGAATCATAGATTTGAGTATTCATTTATCTTGAGATCCGATGATCCAATTACAATTCTAAAACATAAAACTGACTTTCTAGATGAAATCAGTGCAGAATTTCACTAGTACTCAATAATTATGCTGTCAAGATCAAATCAGTAGAGTACTAATAAATTCGTAATTATCTATTAATGCATTCTTACACAGATCTGTATTACAAGATTCATTTATCTGATGGTAAGATGTGGTGGTTAGAGGAGACTCCTGTTGTTTTACCAATGTCGTGACAGAACATGCAATATCATGTATTATTACAAATGGTGACACATCAATTTATGTACTCTTGGTAAACTGTATCGACAGGAGATTGCCGCTTTCAAGATTGGCCGGTTTCAATTACAATACTTATAATTAAAACAATTATGATTAAAATAAAACCCATTATTAAAGAGTTTACATGCATATATCTAGGAGAGTTTATAAGGAAGGGGGTAACCGTTTATTATAACATTTATATATGTGAAGCACAATTTTTTGAAAATAATTTCAAAATAATAGCTTCTTATATTAGAAAGCTGAAAAACAATTAGAAAAACCGTTATTTAATAAAGTGATTATTTATGTTAAGGTTAAAGTTAAAGAATTTGGTTTTTCAATTACTCCCCTTTTTGGTGGTACTACTCGCATTTGCCCTTCCTGGTGACGGTCAAACACCCGATATCGAGTGGACTGATTAAAAACCCAGATCCGGTTCAAAGACGATTTGTCCAGGATGACTTGCTAGTCATTTATGGATGCACCACCACAATTACCATAATTACTGTAATTGTGTAGCACAATAGCTATTTTTCTCTTTAGTAGAATCGAGAATAGTAGGAAAGTATATATTCATAGAATATATCTAATATATGTGGACTTAAGGAGAGCCAGGCTATATGCTGAAATGGAAGGGCTCCGTCAGCCCACAACTTATTGTATAGGATTTTCTAATCTTATATGATATGAACTTGA
>JAAFKL010000091.1 GCA_021399405.1 Candidatus Heimdallarchaeota archaeon
TCTAGTTATAAAATAAATTTACGAAAGGGAATAATTCTCAGCTCAATTTGGCCGGTAATCACTGTAATTTTCAATATGGGAACAGCTGTAGTGATTTATTTTGGAGGATTAATTCTCTTAGGAGAGAGTAATTTTATTATTGGTTTGATTGACGCACTTCCTGGTGGTCAATTAACATTAGCTGATTGGTTTTTGTTTGTTTTAGGTCTATTCCTCTTTTTCTTTCCGCTCATGTCCGTAGCTTCATTCTGGAGTTTATTTCAACAAGGTTTAGCAGCTAGTGAAAGAGTATTTGGGTTAATCGATGCAGATAACAAGGTGATACAAACTGATTCTCAGATTATTGAAGAACCCAAAGGAAAGATCGACTTCAGTGAAGTAACTTTTGCATACAAGGATGATATTAACGTATTTGAAACTTTCAATCTTCATATTAAAGGAGGGGAAAACATTGCAATAGTTGGACACACTGGAGCTGGCAAATCAACCATTGCCAAGTTAATTTCTCGATATTATGAATTTCAACAGGGAAGCATACAGATTGATGATCATGACATACGTGACTTAGATTTACAGGAATATCGAAAACACCTTTCGATAATAAGTCAAGAAGTATTTTTGTGGAACGGATCTATTAGAGAAAATCTCTTGTATGGAGTTGAAGACCAAGCGAACGCAGAGGAAAAACTATTGGAAGTATTAAACCAGGTTGATGCACTAGATTGGATTAACAGATTGGAAAAAGGATTAGATACTAATGTTGGAGAACGTGGTAATTTACTATCAATGGGTCAAAGACAATTAATCGCATTTGCAAGAATATTGCTTCGTAATCCATCAATACTAATAATGGATGAAGCGACATCATCAGTCGATCCATTCACAGAAGTAAAAATTCAGAAAGCGACTAACTTAATTTTAGAAGGTAGAACATCAATTATTATCGCTCATAGGCTCTCAACAATTAGAAATGTGGACCGAATTATAGTTCTAAAACAGGGGAAAATTATTGAACAAGGTAACCATGAAGATTTATTACAATCTGGTGGACATTACGCAGAATTATATGATACATATTTCAGACATCAAAGTCTCGAATATATTGAAAGTATGGCAGATTAATATGTTAGCCAAGTATGAACAATATAATGGTGGTAGCCTAAACCAATAATTACCGAGTCAGAAAGATAATCAATATTTGATTAAATCCTCTAATATTGAAAGAAATATCGGATCTATGTTTAAATAGATACGTGTTAATTAAGGTTACGTGGAACTTGTTACTTCGATTGAACCACAAGGCGTAAACAATGATGTTAAGGGACCTATCACATTATTAGGTCTTATTCTTGCGGATTTTTACAGTATGTTAATTCTTATTAATTTTATTTTTCTGAGATTTAATATTCATCTAATAGATTTCACTGAACTATTTATTATTCCAGGAATTCATGGTTTCAGACCAATTGATTTCATATGGATAGCAGTGGCTATCATATCTTTATACATGAATTTAGTTTGGACAACATATTTGAATTGGAGAAAAATTGATCGGTATTTCATTATTATCTCAATGTTAATCGCTCTCTATCTGTACTTATGGTATTTCACATATACATTTCATTAGTTGATTGATAGAACATCAAACGCAGCAAAATAGAGGAGAACAAAAACGAAATCAATTGTAACAAAAATATGGAAGATTTTATCCTGTCAAATTTCCTCGATTCAATAAATTAAAGGGATCTAAGCTCAATTTCATTTTGATAATTTCTTCAATACCCTCCTCGCCTAATTGGTAATACAAAGCAGGTTTACCACCAAAAGTCTTCTTACCAAGTCCGTGTTCAGCAGCAATCGATCCGCCAAGTTCTACAGTTTTTTTAATCAGCTCTATGACCATTTCTTTCCCGATGACTGTTTCCTGATCAGTTCTGGGTATTAAATTTAAGTGAAGGTGAGTATCTCCTGCATGTGCCCATAATGCATAACCTGGTTTACCATCAAGTGGGGATTGTAAATCCAGATATTGTTCAAATTTATTTCCAATTTCAAAAGCGAGTTCAAAGTACTCAATTAGATATTCTTCGGGTACAGCATAATCACTTCCGATCTTCGATTGCCCATATTGTTTGACTATTGAGTTGATGGTCTCTGGAACCATATGTCTTAGTTTTTTGAATACTACAATTTCTGAATATGTAAGTGCGACACGAGTGTCTTCAATACCTAAATTATCGAAGAATTCAGACCAGTACATTATCGCATCTTCAAGTTCATCTGAATTTTCAGCATGTTGTTCAAGAATCATTAAAGCTTCATTTTCCCGTGAGATAGTCTCATCTGCAGTTCGCATAATTTCAATTGCTCTTTTATCAAGAAATTCTACAGCTAAGGCATCAGGAAATTTATTAGATCTTCGGTTTTTCTGGCATTCCTCGATTATAGAATAAACTTGATCCATGGTCTTACAAAAAACAAAGATACTAACAATTTCTTTAGGTTCCTTAATTAGTTTCAATGTAATTTCCGTTGTAATTCCAAATAAACCACCCGTTCCAATAAATAAATCAATAATATTAGAATTATCTCTAATAACAGGTCCTGCAACATTTTTTCTCGTTTTAGGAAGTTCATATTTTGGTCTTGGAACTCTTATTATTGAATCATCGTAATTAATCAATATCGAATCTTCAGTAATTGTACCATCATTTTGAGATCTATTAAGTTCTAAACTTGTACCATCCATTAAAACAACCTTTAGCCCTTGTGTCCATTCTCGTGTTGGACCGAAATGAAAAGTCCGAGCACCTGAAGCGTTTGTATTTACGGCCCCACCAATGAATGCGGTTCGCTCTGTAGGGTCTGGTGGGAAGAACCAACCTTTTGCCCGAACATAATTTTGAATAGATTGGATTGTCATACTTACCGGCACTGTCAACAAAGCATTGGTTTCATCAATAGAATGGAGATTTAAACCATATTCAATTTTAGTTTCTGGGTCAGACCATACCTCGTGTTCTGGGTGTTCGATTCTAATTATATCATCAGTTGCAATTATCCATCCGCCAAGCGGAACCCTACCACCGGATAAACCAGTTCCACCTCCTGAAATAGTAATAGGTGTTTTAGTGCTAGAAGCCTCTAAAACAATTTCAATTACTTCTTTTTGATTTACAGGAAAAAAGATCTTATCTGCAAATCCATTTTTTATAATGGCAGCTTCATCTGTTAGATAATCCTGGAATTTATCTGCAATATTCTCAGAGTATTTGACCACAATAGATCGCTTTTTCATTGTCTCATTCATTAGTTTATTTCGTTTATTTTTGAAGTCAATTTCCTTTGATTGATTTATTTTTCTTTTTTATTGTAGTGTAAAAAAATTATTAAATTCAAAAAATTGACCAGTTATCCATAAAACGATTTTGTTAAAAATAAACAATATCATGATATAATTCGGGTAACACTAATATTAGGTCACTTAATTGTAGTATTTAATGGGAATGAAAGCAATGGATGTAAGTGCATTCTGCACCCAGTGTGGGGCAAGTAATCCAAACTCAGAAATTTTTTGTGGATCCTGTGGATTTAATCTAGAAAAACAAGTCACACCCAGTACAGGTATCCCTTATGTAGAACCTCCTCAGCAGAGAGATATTGGGGCACCACAACAACCGTATCAAAGGCCACAATTTCACCCTCGACAATCTTATTCAGTGAGTTGGCAAGACGCTACAAAAATTACGATTGGAGTTTTATTAATTATTGCAGGGGTTGGTTTTGGTTTCTTTGGTTTGGCAATTTTCGCCTTTGCACCATTTATTGGGTTTGCTGTCTTGATATTACTAACAGCCATTCCAGTTTTTTTGGGATATTCATTACTTAAGGGATACATGGATGGGGGAGAAATGATAAAAACGAGTATCTCATCGTTTATCCTAGGCTTTCTCGCTTATATATACGGTATTTTTGTATTTATTTTCATGATAATTTTCTTTTTTGATGATTTCCTCTATTACTAGGGCATAACGATAAATGCAGATACGTTTCAATATTGTATTTTTTAATCACCGTAATGCAAATTTCATCAGTATGGCTTGATTAATACTTTCTTTTCGTATTGGCGAATGAATAAAATTAAAGAGTTCTTGCACCTTTATTATATTGGGGCTATGAAGAACGTGTACCACCCGGAAAGTCTAATCAACAATAATGACGAAAATACTTGGCAGTTATCTGAGCCCCAAATTTCACCTAATTCCCCATAATATTTTTGTAGAACTACTTGATCAATTCATGTGAAATAACTTTAAACTGATGTCGGGTCAGATATCAAACCTTTCTCGTGCAAATATTTCAAATATAATTGTGTCTTTTCTGATTGTGGTTCCGTCAATACTGCTCTCCCAATATAACTTAAAAATGTTAAATGGTCATACAATCCATCGGATGTTATAATTTTACCTTCTCTAAATTCATAGAAAAACACAGCACGGTATTTAATGAATTGATTTGTTGGAGGTATTCCGAAAATGGTTTTATCATGAATTCCACTGATATCCATATCTGCCCAAACTGTATTTTGAGAAGACATTATCCTGAATATCTCAATTTTCAATTCGGATAATCTTTCTTCTAATCTTAAAGTTTCTATGTACATGTCAACCCCAATCAATTCTTGATCTGTATCATCTAAACCGATTTGAATAGAAAGTTGATCTGAACTTCTTTGTTGAGACTGCCGAGTTGCGATTCTTCTTTTTGATATATAAAAATCAGGATGTATAAATTCTCTAAAAACTTCAAAATCATGGTTTTCATCAAGAGATTCAAATGATTTTAGTAATTTCTCTACAGTGTTAATATTTTCATTCTTAATTTTAGAGTTCAATATTCAGACATCAGTATTGATGAATAAGATTCCACCGATTATTTATTCAACTGAACATCATTATTTTCATTCAAGTTGATCTTTTATCAAAAACTAGCAATAAAGGTATAGCATTTGTAGTTGATTTGTCCATTTATAATTAATTAGACCACTTTAAATACAATAAAAAGCCAAAGACTAGAAATGGATATCTCAACTGATACAACTGGGGTAACTTCAGACATGCCAGAAGATTCTGTCGAAAAGGAGTTAATCTATGTATTCTTTACAGAGTATAAACATCTATTAGATGTCTTTAAGCTTGGTATCGATGAGATCATGCAAATTGGAGGGAACAAACAAAAAGCATTCAAAGAAATTTTTCGGGTGTATCACACTTTGAAGGGAGATAGTGCTTATTTTCCAGAATTTAGTGAGTTTACTAAATTTATTACCGATGGTTGTGATGATGTGCGAGACGTATCAGAGGATCAATACTATGATCAAGCTTTAATCACTAAATTAAATTTGGATTATTCAAAAATGTCAAGTATTCTTTTTGCTGCAGATTTGATGGGAGATCCTTCAATATCTCATTTTCAGGCGTTTTTAACTAATTTTTAGTGTCTTAATCATTTTCTAAAATTTCTTTCACATATCGTTCTATGTTTTTTGATGCTTGCGAATTGAAAATTACTTTTTGTGCACCGTTTTCCAAAGCACTTTTTGCCAAATCTGTCGATCTGTGTTGTGTTAGAGCAAGAACAGGAATATGCTTTTTCACAATAATTTGAATTGTGTTAATACCCCCCAGATCTTTTTTTTCCAAATCAATAATAACTAATTGGACATCATTATCCATTCTCTCTTCAAGTTCATGTAAATTATTGAATGCTTGAACCGAGTACCCTGCACCTCGTAATCGAGATCCAAGTTCTTCATTAAACATGAAATCTGAACCAAGGAGAATACTGGTCACTTTTTAGAAGCCACCCATTTTACATCTTCTTGACCTTCTTTCATATTACTATACCGTGCCCATACAAAGAATAGGTCAGATAACCGGTTGATCCATGGAATGATTTGCTTGTTGATTACAGATTCCCTTGATAAGCTGATAATATCTCGTTCAGCTCTTCTTGTAACAGATCTACCTAAATGAAGCCACCCCGAAGCTTTGGAACCACCAGGTAAAATGAAAGATTTTAATTCTGGTAATTCATCATCAAAGGTATCAATTATTTTTTCCAAATCTGATACATCACTCTTTGAAATTGAATTTAATGGGGTTACAGAAGCTAAATCTGATCCAAGGTCAAATAAATTACTCTGAATTTTAGTTAGATGAGATTTAATTTCATCATCTACTTCTATTATAATCAATCCTATGAGAGAATTAAGTTCATCAACAGTCCCATATGATTTGATTCTAATATCATCTTTGAATAATTTATCAGGACCTAGTATACTAGTCTTACCCTCGTCTCCCTTCCCGGTATATATTTTCATACATGATTTATCAGATTCCAAATTAATAAATTTTGATGATAGTGGAAGTTATCTTCGACCTAATAATTCTGAGAATATTGAATCTAATTAATTTTAAGTTAATAAGCAACTAGACAATTGCGGAATATTAGTTTATTATTGGTATAAGAGAATGGGACAATATGTTGGTCTCTATCATCCAAATATCTCCAGTCTTCTTAGATAAACAAAA
>JAAFKL010000452.1 GCA_021399405.1 Candidatus Heimdallarchaeota archaeon
ACATCACTAAGGCAAGTGAAAATTTCGATTCTGCTTTAACTTTCGCTAGATTTAATGGACTCGAAAAATTAGTAGACAAGATCTCCAATGAGAAACAAAGTTTTGAATCTCAACTTCAGAAATGGGATAGTCTATCTCATAAAGGTGCTTTGTTGATAAACGAATTATCAAAAAATGAATTGGATAATTATATAGAACAGATAGCCAATCTCAGAGAATTAGCTTGAAAATTGGTGTGATTATGAATTTATGAAACGGGAAAACTGGATTTATGATTACGAAGTATTTAGCTCTGGGGACAACAAAATAGATAGAATTAGCACAAAATTAAATCAAACAAGATTTGGAATTAAATCATTCAACAAATTAGAAGGAATAATACTTGCAAATATGTTCCTCATATCTATAATTTTGGGATATATTGGCTATTCAGAATATTTTAACGATAACAACATAGATTATGATTTATGGATATTAATTTATGAGATAATGAGACTTTTCTTTCTTGAGGCTTCGTTCACAGATGAACTCCCACTAACTCTGAATTTAGCAAGATTCATTGCTCCATTAATTGTGGCTTATACAGGTTTGAAGACTATATTCATTTTATCTCGTGAAAGGTTAAAATTTTTCAGATTGTCGTTTACATCTAATCATGTAATAATCTGTGGAATTGGAGAGAAAGGTTATTCTATAGCAACAGATTTTTTGTTGGATGGAGATTTAGTAGTAGCAATTGACAGAGATGAAAAAATTGAAAACTTAGATTCTATTAAAGCTCTGGGAGGTATCGTAATCATAGGTAATGCAAGTGATGAGAATATCTTAAAGAAAGCCAAATGCAAAAAAGCAAAGTACGTAATTTGTACTACTGGAGATGATGAAACAAACATTGAGGTTTCAAATTATGTAAAATTATTACTTCTAGATGAGAACAGAACCTCCAAGTTACAATGTTTTGTTCATATCAATAAAAAGAGTTTATTTTTCAATCTTCATAAATTAAAATCATATGACAATTTTACACAAGATGAATATTTCGATCTTGAATTTTTCAATACTGCTTTCAATACCTCAAGAATTTTGTTTAGTAAATACGGGATAGAGAAATTACCATTAATAAAAAATAATCCCAATCGTGAAGAAATGGAGAAACCAGATTTGAATATTACAATTATAGGGTGGGATGATTCAACCGAAAATTTGATTGTAACAATTGGACGGATGTTTTATGGTCAAAACAACAAACAAATTCGAATTTCCTTGCTTGATGGCGCAGCTGACACGAATATTGCAATTTTAAAAACAAGTTATCCAGAAATTGAAATGGTAATGGAATTGTCTCAAATCAATACTAATCCCATTTTTAACGAAGAAATTGATAGTACATTTTTAACTCAACTTCCAGAAAATATAGATGCAGTTTTCATCAACCAGAAAAACGAAATGAATGCCACAGTTATAGCAATTGAGCTGAAGACTTATCTCTCAAATCAAAAAATCGAAATTCCTACATTTGTCCATCTGAAAAACGATAAAGGTATTGTAAATTTATTAACTGATTCAGACGATCCCTTTGTTGATCTTGTGTTGCCTTCAATCATACCTTATGGATTGATATCTCAAGTTTGTAGTAAAGAAATTGTAGTTCAAGAAAGTTTAGATTTTATTGCTAAGAAGCTACACGGGCGATATTTGAAAGAAGTGGCAAGTCAAGGACCTGTGGATAAAACACAACCACAGTTTAAAGAGTGGGAGAGCTTATCGAATTATTATAAGAATGCAAATAGGTACCTGGCAGATCACCTTTATGTCAAATTACGTTCGTTGAATCTTGTATTATCAAAAGAAACAATTGATTTAGATAAACAATATAGATTGACTGATAAAGATAAATTAACCTTATCTGAAGCTGAGCATTCTCGTTGGATGGCAAGTAAATTCATCGAAGGATGGAAACTTGGGTCTGAAAGGAACAATTTACTGAAGATGCATCCGTCACTTGTATCTTGGGAAGAAATTGATGAGGATGAGAGAAAAAAGGATACTGTCTTGATTGATGAAATGTTCACTTTGTTAGATGAGAATGGGTTTCGTCTATCCCGCAGTGAATGATAGCAAAGGTTTGATAACTACTTCATATTCTTAAAAAAATCTTGCAATCTTATAACATGTTAATTCTTGCTGTTAATTGACGATCTTATCAAAATTTGAATATTATTTTATAAACATGTAATTTCCCATTTGAATATGATGAAATATTGAACTTATAATGAAATAAACTTAATTACTGAATTAATAATGATTTCATGGAGTTTTGTATGGTTGGATCTAACAAGCTATTTGGTATAATAATGATATCTGTAACACTTCTGTTGATCATAATCAGTTTTCTCCCAACTGTTCCTTTCTCAAGCTATTCGGAAAGTACTGGTAATACGCATATTGATTTTCCTTTTTATGGTGATGGGAGAGGTACTGTTGATGGTACATATTATAAATCAACTTCTGAAGTAATGCAAAATGCTAATCCTAATAGAACATGGTCTGTCTATCTATCATGGATATTTCAATTGTTTGCTTGGATAGTTTATTCATTTTATCAAAAGAATAAAGATGGAGAGGCAAATCAACTACAAAGCATTTTTTCTATTCGAAACATTCTTTTAACAAATTTAATTACCATCTCCGGACTCATATATTGGGGAATTCGATTAAATGACGGAGTTAATCAAAGGGATATAGAATGGGGTTATCTAGCTGTGTTTTGGGTTGTCCTTATTAGTACAATTATTAATTCTATAGTATGGGTAGGAAGTCAAAAAACAATTTCATCAATTAAAAGCAGTGAGGTATCTGAAACCTCGGAGGTGACTAAAGATGTAAAAAAAGTTGAACCTTCGAAAGAACCAAAGATTTCAAGGAAAGAAAGAAAAGAAATTGAAAAGAAAACGAAAGAAGAGGCTAAAATATTAGCTGCAAAAGAAACTGAAAATTCAATAAAACATGAATTAGAGAGACAAATGAGGGTACGCATTGAAAAATTCAGAAAAATAGTCATGAGATCGGCGAAATTAAGAATCGAGCAATTAGCCAGTATGCTTCGAATGGAGCAAACGGATTTGTTAGATTGGTTGTATGATCTCCCAGAGGAATTTGGATTTGTGATCAATCAAGATATTATTGAATTTGATACTGTGAAGATTGGGGATAATATTGATAAGTTGCTTGCGGGTTTCGAGAGCGACGAAAATAACAAAGATGGCAAGCTTTAATTGAAATATAATAAAAAAAATAAAAATGAAGAATCTAATCATTGATAGAATGAAATTTTGAATCTGTTTTGACATAAACTTATTTAATCTATATTAGTAATTTATATGTGGCAATCAATTTTATTAGATCTAGTCGTAGATCGTTTGTTCTTACTGTTTTATTTGTTTTACTATATCTCTCCTTTGTTTCAATTCATTTGATAGCAGATCAACAGTTGGATTATGTTCCTAGAAGCCGTTTTAGAGAAACTGATGATTTTCGGATGACAATATCGCTAGAATCAGGAGTTTATTGGTTGATTTTAGATACCAGTGGATTATTAGGGCCTTTAGGTAAAACTATACCGGTGAATTTGGGTTTAATCAATATAAAAGGAGAAATTGATGCCTTAACCATAACAACATTGAATGAGTTTATGTCATTTAATGAAATACTCAAAATTCGATTCACCGTAAGTCCAACCCTGAATATTGTTGTTTCTTTTGAGAGTACTACAAAGATCTCAGGAGCAATATACAATAATGAAGATATATCTTCTTTTGAAAATGCAAAAATAATCAGTAATGTTCGATTAATCCCATTCATTGGAATGATAATGATTCTTGGTTATGGGGTTTATCAATTTGTGATACGATTACGAGATGCGGATTATAATGTTAAAGATGCAATACTAGGAGACTCGGTGAAGGAAATTCCAAAGAAAGCAAAGACGAATGAAAATTCAGCAGTTACAACTTCAAATTTAAAAGAACCACCAGTGGAAGTTGGGAGACCAGACGACTCAAAGTTATCAAGGAAAGAGCGAAAAGAAATAGAGAAAAAAGAGAAGGAAGAAGCGAAATTACTTGCTATTCAAGAAGCTGAAGTTCAAAGAAAGCAAGAATTAGATGCGCAAATGAGAAATAGGATTGAAACATTCAGAAAAGTGGTGCTACGATCAGCTAAACTGAGAATTAACCAATTAGCAGACATGCTGGATATGGAGGATAAAGCCTTACTGAAATGGTTGTACGATCTCCCGGAGGAATTTGGATTTGTAGTTAACCAAGACATTATAGAGTTCGATACTGTGAAAATTGGTGACAGTATTGATAAGCTGCTTGCAGGTTTTGATAAAGTTGAGGAAACAAAAGATGGGAAGATGTAATTGAAAATACAAGACCAATTCAAAATGTGACGATGGTGTTCGAGCGAACTAGATTTGAATAACTCTAGATATTGATCATATGTTTACTAATAATTATGTAGATCAAATATTTGTCTGAGATTGTTGTAAATTAATAATTATTTCTCAGAATTCGATTAACTGAGGTGGGCAGAATTTTTATACAAAGGTAGACAAATTGGAAATTAATTCTATGTGATTTTAATGAATTGGGGAAAAATGGGTGATGAAGTGGGTGAGAAGCAATTTCTTGGTTTTGTGTTTTCAGTGAAATTAGGATTTGGTAGATCAAGCAATCATTTAGAATTAGAATTATGGTGGTTAAACCAGGCAGAACTATGTCGAATATAAATGTAATATAGTATGAGGGAGATTTAAAATATGCGAAAAATGAGAATTATAAATAGAAATTATTTGACTTTGATTGCCTTGGTAATTGTGATATTGCTCAATCTTAGTTCCATACTGTATATATCCACAGAATCCACTAGAGTTCACAGATCAAATGATTCAAATAAATCTGTAACATTTCCAGATTCAGATTATGTACCTCAAACAAAAGAGGAAGCCGATCGCCTTTTTGATAGATTGACTACTGTTAGTGCCGAGGAAGAAGCAGAGATAAGGAAAAATTTAAAGATTCCATTTACAGGATTTATTGAAAATACTGGACAGAAATCTAATTTTTTGATGAAATACTACTATTCGACAGATGAATCATATATACACTTTGAAAAATCAAAAATTCGATTTAGACAAGAGATCAAAGATAACCTGGATCAACTAAACAAGCCACATTACAAAAAAGTCGAAAATTTAGTCCAAGATGCAAAATATCTTGATTTTCAAATTTCATTTGTTGATGCGAATGAGGTAAATCCTCTTGCAAAGTATCCATTAACACATTCGACTAATTATTTTACAGGTAAAATCCATTATACGGGAATTTCCAGTTATGAAGAGATCTGGTACCACAATATCTATGATTCGATTGACCTACGTTATTTCATGACTGATCAAGGTTTAAAATATGAATTTATTGTTCACCCTGGTGGGAATCCAGCAGACATAGCCATCCAAATAAGCGAAACTGCGCGATTAAAGGTGAGTAATAATCGAATTGGACTCTATGCTTTAGATACCAATCAATATGATGAGATAATTGCTGATACCAATCTTTTTGTTTATGAAACTGATACTTTAATTGAAAATGAACAGAACAGATCGATCAGTATTCAATCCGCATTTACATTAATTGATGATAAGAAACAAATTTATGGTTATCAAATTTCAAGTTACAATCCAAATAACATCCTAGTTATCGATCCTCTAATAATGGGGTACAGTGCTTTGTTTGGAGGTAATGGGTTAGAACAAGGTAACTCGATTGCTGTGGATGGCTATGGTAATGTGTACATTACAGGGTACACCTATTCAACTGATTTTCAAACTACAATGGGTGCGTATAATGAGAGTATTAATGGAGCAGACGATGTGTATGTTTTCAAGCTCAATACAGCAGGTAATGGACTAGTTTATAGTACATTTCTGGGAGGAACTGGGATGGACCGTGCAAACAGCATAACAGTCGACAGTACAGGTGATGTTTATATCACTGGATTTACAAGTAATGACACAATTAATTTTCCAACTACGCCCGGTGCTTATAATGAGAACCACAATGGTAATTGGGATGTGTTTGTTACTAAACTTAATGCTAATGGTGATATGTTGATTTATAGTACATTTCTTGGAGGGAACGATAATGATGCTGGGTTGGAGATCATAATTGACAGCCTTGGTAATGCATATCTCACTGGATGGACAGCTGATGACGTGATTGATTTTCCAATTACCAATGGTGCGTATGATGAGTTACATAATGGTAATGACGATGTGTTTGTCTGTAAACTTAATAATGCTGGTAATGTACTAGTTTACAGCACATTCCTCGGTGGAAGTGGGACTGATCGTGGAAGCAGCATAACACTAGATAGTTTGGGCAATGTTTATGTTACTGGTACTAGTATGAATTCAATCACAGATTTTCCAACAACTCCCGGTGCATTTGATGAGACTCATAATGGAGGGTCTTTTGACGTATTTGTAAGTAAGCTAAATACCGACGGTGAGGTATTGATTTATAGTACTTTTCTAGGTGGAAGTGGGAATGACTATAGTTATGGAATAGAAGTTGATGGATTTGGAAATATTTACGTTGCAGGGAGGACCATTAGTGACACAATTGATTTTCCAACCACTCTAGGAGCATATGATAGAACACATAATGGAGGGACTTTTGATATATTTGTAAGTAAACTCAATTCTATGGGTAGCGGATTGATTTACAGTACATACCTCGGAGGAAATGGTGGAGATGAGGCATGGGGTATGACAATAGATGATTTTAGTAATGTTTATATTACAGGGCATACATATTCCATAAATTTTCCAACGACTTCAGGTGCATATGATGAAACTCATAATGGAGAAATGGATGCTTTCTTGAGCAAGTTTAATACAGCGGGTAGTGGACTTGTATACAGTACATTTCTCGGTGGAAGCGGGTCCGATCAGGGGAAAGATATAATTGTGGACAGTTCAGGCAATGTTTATATCACTGGAGTTACTACTGATGATACCATTGATTTCCCAACTACAAATGGTGTTTATGATGAGACTCATAATGGAATCACTGATGTGTTTATCACCAAACTACATTGGAAAGGCTACAATACCTTTCTTGGTGGAAGTAGCGAGGATAACAGTAAAAGTATAGCAGTTGATGGCTCGGGTAATGTCTATGTTACTGGACAAACTTTGGATTCTACAACTGATTTTCCTACAACATCGGGAGCTTATGATGAAACCTATGAAGCAGGAAGGGATGCTTTTATAGTAAAACTCAATGCAACAGGTAATGGATTGGTTTACAGTACATTTCTTGGAGGGAATGGACAGGACTACGGGCAAGGGATTGTTATTGATAGTTCGGGCAATGTATATGTGGCAGGATATACCTCATCAACTAATTTTCCTACAACAATAGGTGCTTATGATGAGACGAAGAGCTCAAACTTAGATGTATTTGTTACTAAATTAAACGCCAATGGTGATGATTTAATTTACAGTACATATCTTGGTGAATTTTCGAGTGAAATTGCAAATGCAATTGTGGTGGATAGTTCAGGTAATGCGTATGTTACAGGATATACCTCGTCAACTGATTTTCCTACAACTCCAGGTGCATATGATGAAACCCATAATGGAGTAAACGATGTATTTGTATTCAAACTTAATTCAACTGGTAATGGACTGGTTTACAGTACATTTCTTGGAGGGAGTGGAAGTGATTACGGAAATGATATAACTATAGACAATTCTGGCAATGCTTATGTTACTGGACGTACTGATAATGATACTATTGATTTTCCCACTACTTCGGGTGCTTATGATGAAACCCACAATGGAGAAAGAGATGTGTTCATCTTCAAGCTCAATACAGCAGGTAATGGACTAGTTTACAGTACATTTCTTGGAGGGAGTGGGATTGATCAGGGGAATGGTATAACTATAGACAATTCTGGCAATGCTTATGTTACTGGAAGCACTCTAGATGGTATAACAGATTTTCCCTCAACTCCAGGAACCTATGATGAGTTTCATAATGATAATGATGGGCAATTTGATGTATTCGTAAGCAAACTCAACGCAGCAGGCAATGGACTAGTATACAGCACCTTTCTAGGGGGAAGCGATTCCGATGAAGGGCAAGGAATCGCGATTGATAGTTCAGGTAATGTATATGTCACAGGATATACATATTCCACAAATTTTCCAACGTCAATCGAAGCCTTTGATGAGACCCACAATGGAGTTAGCGATGTTTTTGTAGCCAAATTAAATGCTACTGGCAATGGACTCGACTACAGTACATTTCTCGGTGGAAGCGGGTCCGATCTTGGATACAGCATAACAGTGGATAGTGCCGGAAATGTTTACATCACTGGAAGAACATACTCGGTGAATTTTCCCACAACTAACGGACCATATGATGAAACCTATAATGGAGGAGCTGGTGACGTGTTTGTATTTGTTAATAACTTGATAATTGATACTCTTGAACCCAATATAAATAAACCGGAAGATTTGTATTACCAATTAGGGCAATTAGGAAATACATTGATGTGGGATTTGGTGGACTTAAATCCAAATTATTATAATATAACTCTGGATGGTAGTATTCTTTTTTCACAAATACCTTGGACCAATGGTTTACCAAGCATTGTTGATGTTGATGGTCTATCGGAGGGTAATCATAGTGTTATTATCACAGCAGTTGATAAATTTGGAAATACAAATTCCGGTCTAGTTTATGTGATAGTAGATGGATATAGTCCTATACTAACAAGTCCACCAAACATCTATTACAAATTAGGAAATACAGCCAACACCATTACATGGAACTTAGGTGATAATAATCCAGATTTCTATAACATCACTCTTGATGGGATTATCAATGTGTCCGATACTTCTTGGACTAATGGAACAGTGGGAATAAATATTGATGGACTTTCGG
>JAAFKL010000453.1 GCA_021399405.1 Candidatus Heimdallarchaeota archaeon
GAGATGATAACACTCATTGCTTTACTTCTCGGAGTTTCATCAATTCTGATTGATATGGGACAAATAGGAAGAATAGGTAATATGATAATTTCACCCAATATACGTTCACCCCTAATTTGGGATCTCATTGCCATTTTACTCTATCTCATGGGTAGTCTGATTTTCTTCTATCTCCCCCTCATTCCAGATGCTGCTTACTACAGGGATAAAATACCAGAACACTCCAAATTTAGGAAAAAATTGTATTCTTGGATAAGCAGGGGTTGGACAGGCGAAGAAGATCAGAAAAAATTGCTAAATCGAAATATCAAGAGGATGAGTATTGTTATTATCCCTGTTATGATTTCAGTGCACACCATTATTGCATGGATCATGTCAATGACCAGCCGTGTAGGCTGGGATTCAACCATATTCGGTCCATACTTTGTGGTAGGTGCGATATATTCTGGAATTGCAACAGTATTGATGGCCATGGTTTTATTTACTGTCTTTTACAAATTGGATGATTATATTACCAAATCTCACTTTATTTCCCTCTCCAAGCTATTTCTCATAATCGCCCTCACTTATGCATATTTCACAATTAGTGAGTATTTGACAGCAGGATACAAATCACAAATAACAGAGATAGGTTTATTGGATGAGCTTTTCTATGGACAATTTTCTGGATTTTTCTGGATTTTTGTTGTTTTTGGATTAATATTCCCCTCCATACTCTTGATATTGTTAATTGTAACGAAAAATAGTATCTCAGGCAAAATGACCAAGATTATAGTGTTCACTTCTGCCTTACTGGTTAATGTGGGTATGTGGATCAAGAGATACTTGATCACTGTCCCAACATTATCTCAAGGAGGAGAAAATATGGGTTGGGTAAATTATTTGCCTACCTCAACTGAAATCTGGATCACACTTGCCCAGTTTTCATTTTTTATTCTTCTCTTTATAGTTCTATGCAAAATTTTCCCGATAATTAGTCTTTGGGAGGTTGAAGCTGGAGAGAAATGATTAGTAAATGAATGTATTCTAAATAATTCATTGTTGTTTGGCAACATTGAGTGCCAATTGTATGTAATCATTGATTTTCGATTCTTTGATCCTTTCTTTTAATGTATAACTGACGTTGTCCCATTTGGTAATTTCATGTTTCAACTTTATTATATCATCATCAATAAAATCCATAATATTTTTTATTTTGTAAGTTTCTAATTTATCTTTCGAATTTTGCAGTATTTTTATTGCAGCATCAGGGTCTCCTTTCACATAAAAATGATACTTCGCAATAAGTGATTGATGTAGAAAATAATTCCCTACAATTTTTGGATTGTTTATTATTTTGATGTTTTCAAGTTTCAATATTATCTCATCTATTTTATTAGCTACAATTTCATCCTCTGAAAGTAAATAATCCTCAAAATACAGTATAGCGAGAGTAAGCCAGAGGTTTGGCTCATGAGGGGTTAGCTCTGATAATTTTTCAAGAATTTCCATTGCTTTCACCTTATCCCTCATACTACCGTGCCTTTTCAGTTCTGCTTGGGTCAATTCTGAGATATATTTAATAGTATCATCCTCAGGATACTCTGTTCGCATTCTTTCGATTTCTTCAAATATCTCTTTTGCCTTATTCAGATAGTTTTCATCCTTGGTTAGTTCATATCTAGTCATTAATTTGGCAAAATGAAATAAATATCCATTAGTTTCAACAATTGGTACACCATATTTCTTCTTAATCTCAATGCTTTCCTTACTCAATTGAATTGCTTCTTCATATTCTCCCATTGAAAATTTAATATTGGATTTTATGGCTAACGAGTGAGCCATATCAAAACTATTGTTGTACTTATCTGCAATTTGCAAATTCTGATCATTAATATTCAAAGCTTCTTCAAAATTTCCCTTAAGAATATTTAGGTCAATTAAAGTATTGTAAGGATTGCGTTTATAGAGATTTTCATTATTTGAAGTAGCAGAAATCACCTTGTATAACAGTTTTTCTGCATATTCGAATTCACCCAGTAACATCTTATAAGTGGCTAAGAAGTTATATCCAAACATATTTTTGAAATACTCTCCGTTTATAGGATTTTTTCCCAAAGCTTCAATCCATCTCTCTACATGTATTATTATCTTTCTAGGATCTCCTGTACTGGCCCTCTCATACTGAAATTTTGCAAATTGGTATCTTGCTTCAATCAAATATTTCTCCCAATCGTCGAGACAATCAATTTTGTCAAAACAATATTCAACTTTTTCAAGATACTCATCTACTTTCTCATTATCAGTAATTCTAAATCCCCATCCTGAATAATACCAGACATAAGTAGTATCAATGAAAAATTGGATAAATTCATCATTGAGATCTTTATTCATCTCATCTATCTCATTTAGAATTGAAAGCATTTTGTTAAACTTTAATTCTAGCAATTGATAAAATGCCATCCATATTTTAACCCATGCGTAGTTTAGTAAATCATCTTTATCCATCTCCTCAAGCATTGTAGCTGCTCTTTTGTAATCAGTTTCTTCAACTAAAACTCTCATGATTTCAATTGCCTTTGAGGAAAATCTAGACATAGTAAGAAAATAGTTAACCTATATTTAAAATAGTTTTTTGAAAATATCTGATTATAAGTAAAATCTTAACCAATATTAAGAATAAAGTGTCGTCAGACCATGATAAAATCTGTATGAATATCTTAGTGAAATATTGAAAGTAAACGAATAATCCAGCATAATCTCTTATTCGTATGTAAAAATTAGCAAATATGTCCATCTACTATATTCTTGTCAATGTTCTAATAATTTCCCTAATTGCCATTCTAACTTTTTTTATTCTGACGAAATCTAGAGAAAAGAAAATTTTTGGTAAAGTATTCTTTTTGGGTACATTGGGTTGGTTAGTCGCCTTTGCTGTTCGTATTGTGCCTCTACAGCTGGTTCAACTTAATTTCATGGAACTAGCAGGTGCTGATTTAAGTGATCTCGATAGTTTAGCAGAATATCAATTTGAATTCTCTGTGATGATTTGGGGGCCAATTTTTGCGGGGATCTTTGAAGCAGTCACTCGATATCTTTTTTTCCGACAGAGTATCAATTGCAGGAGGGATACAAAACTCACACCTGTGATATTTGGCCTTGGATGGGGTGTTGGAGAGGCTGTTATTGTCATGATACTATTATTCGTCAACAATTACTTTGTGGATCCCAATGTGGAAATACCATTGTTAGATCTACTGCCTGGATTAATAGAGCGACTAAGTGCAACAATCCTTCACATATCATTATCTATGATAATTTTCTATGCAATTTATGAGAAATTACCCAAGATCAGTCTTTTCTTGGGTATTTTACTTCATTTTCTGTTTGATTCTATTATAGTTGTTTGGTATCTTGTTTTTCCTGATTTGGACAAATATACCTGGATATGGTCAATAGAAGCAACTCTTTTTGTAGTGGCACTTATCACCCTATTATATACTTTAAAATTATGGAGACCAAAGAAAGAGGCTCAATTCAAAGAAGTGATTGATGAAAAATTTAAAGCTGATATGAAGTATGTTGAACTTAAACTACAGTTTAGGGAAAAATTCA
>JAAFKL010000454.1 GCA_021399405.1 Candidatus Heimdallarchaeota archaeon
ATTTTATTGTTAATAACAGGTGTTTTCTCTCCTGGATCTAATCCAGGTAATAATGAGTTCGTGAAAAGTGAAGATTTACCTGAAAATACTTTTACTCAATTGAATGGAGAAAAGTTCTCGATTGTTTTATATAGTTCACCCACATGTGGATGTTGCCATAACTATGTTTCATATTTGAATGATAATGGCTTTGACACTTTTCAAAAACGTACTGAAGCCTACCAAGACATAAAGGATGAAAATTTGATTCCTGAGAATCAACGGAGTTGCCACACGGCAATTATTGGGGATTATTTCATAGAGGGACATATTCCACTCTCTGTTGTGTTTGATCTGTTATCACAGAATCCAGATATTAATGGGATTTCACTCCCTGGTATGCCACATGGTTCTCCCGGAATGGGGGGTGATAAAAATGAAGATTGGGTAATTTCATCTATTGCCAATGGGCAAGTTGTTGGAGTCTTTGCAACAGTTTAGGTAGAACATATGATAAAAAACCGACCATATTTTGCAATCTCAGTAGTGATAGTATTGTTACTAACATCAGGAACATTTTTTTTAAGTAGTATAAATGATGAAGAAGTTCTAGATCCAATTGGTGGTACAGAAAGACCATATTACTTTCGGATCGAATTATCTCAATGGTCAATGAAAGTGACAGATTTAAACAGAATTGAGGACTTAATGTTAGATGGATATTCAATAAATGAAGCTTTTGCAGAATCTTCATATGTAGGTTATTTGGGAAAATTGGAAATGGGGAGTCAAGTATTTTTACAAATATATTCACTAGATGTACAACATGGGATATCAATAAATGAATTAGATATAGGCATTTCAATTCTGGAACCTACAGAAGACATCGATTCAACCATCCCTTTTTTTTATGATTTTTATCTCCCCAATACTGATACATCTATTACTGCTTATTGTCAAGTTTATTGTGGATTAGGGCATTCAAACATGAAACTTCGTTTTGACGTGGGAGATGGTAAACCCCAATATGGAAAATTGGTGTTTAACGTATTTTTAATTTTGACTGCAATCGTTGGTATCTCATTTTCATATCTCATTTCATCCCCAATCAAGAGAAAAGTATATCTTACAATACAAGCATCAAGTTCAATTCGGCCTTCGAAGTCTTCATTGACAACGTTTAATCTGTTTGATATTTCCAGATTGTCCGAAAAAGAATTAATTGCGTTACGACAAGGATATTTAGATATTTCTAAAACTGGGGTTTTATTGGAAACATTCTCTGCCCTTTCTGTTGAAAAAGCTAAAGCTTGGATATCTAATAATAAAAATAGTAATAACTGGAACCTTATCGAATTTTAAATTTGTTGCTTTGACCGATTTATTAGAGAATAGAACATTTACCCCATTCATATTTAAAATTTAATTAATTGGATGTCTATGATCAACTAATTGTTTTTCACTGAATAAAAAGGAACCTCCCATTTTAAATATGTTTATCGTATCCCTTACTGTTGACGCTGTGCATTGCCACAATTCAACATCATCTATCTTGTTATTGTCCCTGAATTCTTTACAGAAACTATTAGCAACAACAGAATCTATACCAAGTTTTTTGTAAGTCGACAAGTTCATTTCACTGGAATCTTGTACTGTGATGTCATGAATAAGGAAAGGTCGTGATTCTTCATTATTTGTGTTGTATAAAATAAATGCTTTCGCTTCGAGTGGACAATTTGTCACTTTACTGGACAAATTCGGATTGGAATCTTTGGTTGGAATACAAATTTTCATATTAAGAACCTCTTTCGCACTTTATTTGTAGTTGAATCCTCTTATTTTTGAGTTTCAAAATAAAATACGATGTATCAACAATTGACATATTATGTATAAGAATATAGTTCAAATTATTGTTGAGCTTCATTGAAAATCAAATTAAATTGAGCAATACAGTTCCGATTTCTAATTGAGGTATTAAATATAGATATGACATACAATGATAGATAGAAATTAATTGAAAATCAAAGTTCGCAAGTATAAGAATTGCAAATGAGATAAAATTTTCAATATCGATTTTTTATCTATATTCTTTGGGCTTATCGATTATCCCAATTCTTTTACAAAGTTATAAAATTATATCCGATTAAATTTACAAATTATTGAATAACCAAGCTTTCAACTTCAATAATTTACACTAACAAATGATCCTATTAATTCAGACAAAACTCCTGCTATGACTGCTATGAGAAAGAATTTTACTCCTGATTTTAGACACGAGCTCTTTGCAAAGTGCCCTTTTAGGACACCCATCGTAAACAAAGCTAATCCAGTGGAAATTAATGCAGCGATATATGCTGTCCGACCCTCAGTAATCAAAAATGGTACAATTGGAAACATCGCTCCGATCAAAAAAGCACCAAACATAACCATCGCATTTTTGTAAGGATTTACATCTTCAATTCCTGGTAAATCTAAAACCAGACTTCTGAAGTTCTGAAATAGAGTTTCTTCTTTCTCTGATAGTAGTTTGACAACTTCATAAGAGGTTGGTTTATCTAAACCTAACTCTTGCAATTGTATCATAACACTTTGTTGCGCGATATACGGTTCCTCATCAAAATCCTGTTTTGCTTCTTCTATTTCTGCTAACAATAGATCTTTCTCTGCTTCTGCTGAAAGCAAGGATCCCGCTGCCATGGAAAGCGCAGCCGCGATGGCACCGGTAATACCAGTTACAATTACAATTTTTGGTTGATCTCCGAAAGCACCATACACGCCTGTAATTAGTCCTAAAATTGATATTAACCCATCTTGAATACCAAACACAAAATCTCTGGTTTGACTTTTAAGCTCTATTCGTGCCTGTCTCTTTTGCACTTGTTCTAAATGATTACTTGACATCATAACACCTTCTTAATACTTTTAATAATCTACTGGACACATTCTTCCGGATTGTATTGCTTCAAATATTCTGAGGGTTTCCTCAACTGATCTACCAACATTTCTATTGGTAACCATAGAGAATTCCACGTTATAATCAGGTCCAATTATAAATGTAGCTCGTTTAGCCATACCGTCAGGATCTAGAACTCCTGCAGTTTTTGATAATTCATGATTATGATCACTTAAGAGTGGGAAAGACAAACCAAGTTCTTTTATCCATGCTTTATGTGTATCAACTTCATCTACCGAGATCCCATAAATTTGTCCACCTTCTGCATTGATTTTATTCTTATGTTTTTCAAATGCCTTGGCCTCTGTGGGACAAATAAAGCTGAAGTCTTCTGGATAAAAAAAGAGAATCGTCCACTTATCCGTTAAAATCTCAGATGAATATGTACTGATCTCATCTTTCAATACTCCAACTAGCTTAAATTCGGGAAACCTATCTCCAACAGTTATCATACGAACAAAAAATTCTCGAGTTTACTAAATTAGTTGGCTTTAGTGCAAGGGATAATTGTGTAATTCTTTCTGAATTTGCACGAAACTAGGCTTCTTCGACTTCGTATCCCATTTGACCGATTACTTGTACGACTTTGGCTTTATTATCCTCGAAATCGGGGGCAACATCCATAGTGCCTGTACCGGCTTCCCAATCGACATTCACATTGTTGGTAAATTCAAATTTTGAAACACGTGCGGTAATTGAATTTGAACAACTTCCACAGGTCATTCCTTTAATTTTTAATTTTAATTCATTAGACATTTTTTTAACTAACCTCTATATATCAATAACGGACATATCATTTTTTGATCTATTATATATAAACCATCCTTTTTGATTAATTTACATATTAATTTCATATTTATTTTAATTGACAAAATATCAAATCCTTTAAACATGAGAAATTATATAGTTTGTTAGCAGATGGTCACAGAAGTAAAATTGGATTCAATGTTTCGTATTCAAACCCTATTATTATTGAAAAAGAAAGAGGCTAAGAGTGGCTACGATCTTGCAAAAGAATTGGAACAAACCACTGGTAAGAAACCTAGCTCTGGAAAGCTTTACCCTTTTCTACACGAACTTCGGGACAATTCCTACATTGAAGAAATTGAGGATCAATCTGCTGGGGCTAGAAGCAAATCCAGTTATCGATTGACTGATGATGGAGCATCTCTTGTGTCAGAACTCTTAGATCGAATGTCTAATATTTTGGACGCTCGTTTAGAGCAGTTACTAGATTCTTGTCATCACTGCGGTGTTAGATTGTATGAATCCAAAGTGACCAAAACAATATCTGGTAAGGAATTATTATTCTGTTGTGAACATTGTATGAGTGCTTTTCTAGAAGCTGAAGCCCACTAATTATTTTTCTCAAGCAATTCTCGTTCTTTTTGATGTTTACTACAATAATTATTATTGCCATCTGGATTTTTAATAATCACAAAATCAATTTTACAATGTAAAAAGTCTTCAGAACAATCTTCATGTGGAACGTGATCCCTGTTCATACATCTCCATCTTTCAACGGATTCATCATCTTCATAACAGTGCTCATCACAATGAGGGAGGTCTTGCCCCCAAATTATGGTGAATTCTTCATCATCCACATATATTCTTGGTACTTGTTATTTAATATGATTTACTCACATCTTTATACCTACTAGTCAATAAATCTAGATACTTTACTCAAACATTACATTTTCTTAGTTACATCAATTGAAATGAGTTCTGTTTCCCTGAGTGAATGGCGACATAGAGGGCAAAAATTATTCTGTTTTACCCAATCTGTTAGGTGATCTTGATGCCCTCCACTTTGACAATATTTACAGATAACCACATTGGTAGTAGTCTCCACCCATTTTTGTAAACAAACAATACATTTCTCCTCATCCATACGTGCTTGTAGATCCTCCATCCATGCTGAGAACTCCTCATCAGTATAGTTTTCATGACCTAATTTACTTTGGAAATTTAGTAAAGCGTTTCTTATCCCTATTTTTCTGTGTTCAGGTACTTTGACACCCTTCACCACTAGTTCTTGATCATTATCAATTTTGGAAAGGTATCCAGCTATCTGGTTGTTAAGAGATTCTTTTACCTGATTGACCTTACCCCTCACATTATGTTCCAACCTCTTTTTCATACTACCTAGTCTAGTTTTCATTCCACCAAGATTTTGACCGCAATTGGGACAGAATTTATTATTGTCAGGAACCTGAAAGTTGCAATTGTTACAAGTTATCAAGCAAGTAACGGTAGTTTCAATCATATTTGCGTCTTCGTATTGTTTTGTAGAATTTTTTTCCATTTTGGTTTCGGTGTTAATCAATTGGTCACGAAACGGGTATTACCTATTAAAACTAACGAATTATCAATGATAAAGGATCATGTTAGAAGTAGCGGAGGTTAGGGACGGTAATTTTGAGATCAGTGATCTGTTCACTGATCAAGATCGCAAACAAATTATTTTCTATAAACAGTTACTACAGGCTTTTAGCATATTCTTACTTATTTTGGCTCTAATTATTATTGGACAATTGGATTCTTTACTTATACAAATTTTAATCACTCTACTCTTCCTATCAATTATAGGAGGTGTCGTGTATTTTGCAATTCAGTTTCATTTGCAGCTTACAGAAGAAATCAATGGGTTTGTGCTCATTTATGATGATAATCTACAAGTTAATACTCTTCGAGTCAGAAGATGGTTAAAAGGTAAATATAGCGATTTTTCGGAAGAAGAGATACGATTTAATCAAGCAATTGGATTTCAAGCCCTGCTCAATGAAAACGGTGACATACAAGTTGAAGTAATAGTAGATCCTAATTTTCCTGGTTCCCCCATCTTTAAAACATATGATTTTGCAACCTTGGCTGAATTTATTCTTCTATTTCAAAAAGCCATGCCTAAACTGGATAAGTGGTATTATAAGGCAGAGGACGGAAATGAATGGTCATCAGAATTAACAATTGAGTTGAATCAAGAGCTGCAATTAGCTCGAGTTCCTTGGCTGATACGAAAGTATTATGGGTTTTGAAAACCACAACAACAATATGGAAATTGGAACTATTGGTATCATTGGTGGGACTGGAAAACAAGGTTCAGGTTTAGCTATTCGTTGGGCTGTGGCTGGTTATAATATTAAAATTGGATCAAGATCTCTAGAACGTGGTGAAGAAGCAGCAGAGAAACTGCGCACCGAAGTTCAAGGAAAAACGGGATCTCATGGAAATATTAGTGGAGGGGATAATGAATTTGCTACAACAAGCGATATTATTGTACTGGCTATTCCTGCAGATCAGGTTGAATTTCTTCTATCCCCATTGAAAAACAATTTGCTAAACAAAGTGATTCTTGATATCACTGTTAATCTGAAGTACGGTAAATTTCCAAAAGCAGTGCTATTAGAAGGTAAAAGTTCTTACGAATATGTTAGAGATCTCTTCCCAGAATCTGAGGTTGTAGCTTGCTTCAAAACGATCTCAGCAGAATTATTACATGCTGATGCTGATCTGAATCAAAGTGATTTCCAAATTGCGTTGAATGATGATGCTTTGATGGTAGCTACACAGCTAGCTAAAAGTATTGGATTAACTCCCATCCGTATTCGAGGAAAAGTTCACGGTCATACTCTTGAGCGAATGGTTGCACTAGCAATTCAAATCAACAAAGAATATCCAGGTTCACACGCAGGTTACAATATCCAAGATGTCAAATTAAACTAGTAAAAACTATATTCCATTATCATTTTCGATATTTAGCTTATCATTGAATTTCTTGATTTGTAACTGAAGAAGTGTAAACAGTGCCAAT
Source organism: Candidatus Heimdallarchaeota archaeon (assembly GCA_021399405.1). The sequence continues at coordinate 6,744 of JAAFKL010000454.1, forward strand.
ACATACTGTTTGTTTGTATTATTGGGAATAAGATTCAAATGACTCATAGCTGCTTCAAGATGTGAATTTGCCCAACCTAATACAGTAAGCATCTCTTCTTTAAATATCGATCGAAATTGGATAATGTCCAGTGAAGTGAGGCTCTCACCTTTTTCTCTGTACTTATCTACTAATTGAGGGTTTTTCTTGTATGCTAGAATGAGTATGGGTGTTTTCTTATCCTCCCTCAAATCACCACCGATATCTTTGTTATTTTCAAAGTAGTCTCCAATATCATCTAGTAACTGGAAAGCTTGTCCCATATTAGTTCCCATCTCAAACATATCTTCTGCAATCTTGGAAGTTTGACCTGATAGATATGCCCCTGCAGAAGCAGAGAATGCAAAAAGAGGTGCTGTTTTACCTACAGTTGTTTTTAATGAATCAGCTAATTCTGGAATCACCTTTGATTCAGAAAATCGCATCTCATCAATAACTGCAGATCCAATCGGAAGTTCGACAAGATAGATTAAATCCTGCAAAAATCTCATAGCCCGATCCGCATAAAGTATTGATTTATTTTCAATTGCTTTTAGAATATGACCATGAATGATTGCATGTAGGATATCTCCTCCGACAATAGCTGTAGCTTGATTCCACTTTTCATGTACTGTGGGTGCACCACGTCTTTCTTTGGCGTTATCAATTACATCATCATGATAAAGACTCATTGTATGTATTAATTCTAGAGCAAGTGCATGCGGTGCTAAATTCTCATCCGAATCGAAAGCTTTTGCTATTGCTAAGAATAATGCTGGACGCATTTTCTTTCCACCCAAAGTGTAATAATAATTTAGAATTTCACCAATTTCTGGTGTTAATGGTTCTAAGAATCGCTCCATTTCTTGATCTAATAAAACGTTTATTTCTGATTGAAATGAAACTAATTGCTTAAGAACTGCTTTTGTCTCTATTTCACCCACGTCCGATTATCGATCGACCGATAATTATAATTTGTATTACATCTATTTATATTTAAACAATATTAATTGAATAGTTAGTACGTAATCGCTAAAATAATGTATATAATCATAAATTGACATTATTTACCGATTGTTAAATTCCAACCGTGACGATCTTCAATTTCACCATATTGGATTCCTGTTAGCTCATCGTATATCGATTGAGTAACTGGGCCAATTTCCTTATTATTGATCAGCAACACTTCGTCCTTGTATTTAATCTTACCAACTGGTGCAATACTTGCAGCCGTTCCAATTCCAAATATCTCGGTAACGTTTCCTGATTTAATACCTTCGATTAGAGTATCTACAGCAAGTCTTTCTTCTTTAAGCTGAATACCCATATCTGAAGATAGTTGGATGACAGATTTTCTGGTTATACCCGGAAGGATCGTTCCATTTAATGGGGCCGTGTAGATTACATCATCTATCACAAATGCAATATTCATGGCTCCAACTTCTTCGACATATTTTCTCTCGACTGCATCTAACCAAAGTACTTGTGAAAATCCTTCTTCCTTGGCTTTCGTTGCAGCTAGCAAAGAGGCAGCATAATTACCACCTGCTTTGGCTTCTCCAGTTCCACCTTGCGATGCTCTTACATATTTATCTTCAACCTTAATTGAAGTTGGGGCAAATCCTTCAGGGAAGTAAGGACCACTTGGGGATAAAATCGTAAAGAAATAATACTCATCAGATGGATGAACTCCAAGTGCTGGTTCTGTCGCAATTAGTGTAGGTCTGATGTAAAGTGCGGTACCTCTTTTCTTTGGTATCCAATCTTTTTCCAATTCTACAAGCATCCTTGTGGATTCTAAGAAATAATCTGGATCAATTGGGGGCATCACCATTCTCTCAGCTGATTTTTTGAATCGTTTCGCATTCTCGTCGGGTCTAAATATAACAGCTGTTCCATCTACTTGTGTGAATGCTTTTAGACCTTCAAAAATTTCTTGGCCATAATGGAACACCATAGTAGATGGTGGTAATGAAAAATTTTGATAGGGTGATATTTTACCAGTATGCCAGGCTCCATCCTTATACTTTCTTAGGAACATACGATCGGTAAATTCACGACCAAATTTAAGTTCATCGTCAAACGGTTTCACTTTGAATTCAGTCAGCTCTTCTATCTCAATATTCGGAGTCTGAATAATTTCCATTATGAAAATCTTTAACTGATTTTACTAAAAGCTTCCTTACTTGCCCATTAAAAAATCTACTAGAAATAGTATATTTTCATTGATTCAGCTTAAACATGATGATTTGTGCAAGTTCACCCACTTTTTATATTTAAAGATTAAATGCACTACCGTCTTGAAATTGAATATTTTGAATTAGCGTTCCAAACATTTTATCAACGTTAAAACCAGTTTTTGCAGATGTCTCAATATATGGCACATCCATCTTAGCCCATTCAGCTAAATCAGTGGCATATTGAATGCCCTGTTCCTTACTTACACAACCGACTGAACTTGATGTTCTAAGATCAATTTTATTGGCTACTAAGGCCATTGGTAGTGGATCATC
>JAAFKL010000455.1 GCA_021399405.1 Candidatus Heimdallarchaeota archaeon
AGCACAGTGGCTTTCGAGACCACCCCCTTGGGCCAGACTTGGGTACCTCGCCATTAAAGCAATAATCTGCTTAATTACCATTTCTACGTGGTTGATATAAAACTTAAGATTTTCTACTGAAAATATATAGAAAACAAACAGTAAATAGTTTAACTCATAACGCTGTGAATTAACAAATTAGATCAATCGTCCACCGATGATTTGGAAAATATTAATAAAAGATATTTCAATTAAGCTGAAGTGGAAGAATATACCGTACATACAGATAAATCATTAAAATCATATTGGTTCTTTTTTAGTGGGCAACTAATCATCAAAATAAGGCCAAATTCACCCTATGTTGGTAAATCAGTTTGGGATGCAGAGGTAGAAATAAAATTCAGTGGAGAAGTTTTTGATGTTATTGCGATTAGGAGGCGTAAGGAACTCATTCCATACCCAGATGAAAATGAAAAATTACAAATCGGAGATATAATTATTGTTAAATCTTATAACGAAGAAAGTGAAATCGATAAAACTGATTAAGATAAAACTGTCTGAAATATGATTTTCTCGAACTAACACTGATAAGTAAACAATTTTCAAAAATTCTTTAATCTAACAATCTATTGAAATAGGATTATAATAGAAAGAAAGTTGTGACACAACCAGTCATAAATCTCAATATGGGTATGCCGTTTGATTTACGTGAAAGATTAGAGGATCAAAGCTACTATCTTGTCGGAAATCATTCAGGAGTAAAATTATGCCACTGGTTGAAACACGATCTGAAAGAAACTGGGACATGTTATAAAAATAAATTCTATGGAATTGAATCCTTTAGATGCATGCAGGTTAGCCCTGCACTGACGTGGTGTACAGAACGCTGTTCTTTTTGCTGGAGAAGTGAATCTTATGCAATGGGTGATGATATGTCACAGATTGAGCATGAGGATCCTAGGGATATTGTCATGGAAATGATTACAGGTCAACAAAAATTAATTAGCGGATATGGTGGAAATTCTAAAGTGGATAGGGAGAAATGGGAAAAAGCCAATATTCCAAAACATGTGGCAATATCTCTCTCAGGAGAACCCACTCTGTACAAACACCTTGATGATTTTCTTGGCATCTGTCATGAATTGGATATGACAACCTTCCTGGTAACAAATGGAACTCAACCTAAAGTGCTTGAAGCATTGGACAATTTACCTACACAATTGTACTTAACTTTAGCAGGAGCGTCTCCAAAGGTCCATTCAGCAATTACTAGACCATTTAAGCCAAAAGAGGCTTGGAATGCATTAATGGAAACAATAGAATTAATGCCTTCTTTGAATACCAGAAAAGTTGTTAGAATGACTCTTGTCAAAGATAAAAACATGGTTGAACCAGAAAAATATGCTGACCTTTTCTTCAAAGCTGAAGCTCACTTTCTTGAAGCGAAGGGATTCGTTAGTGTAGGTGATGCACGAGCTAATTTTGGTTATGAAAGAATGCCGCGTTTAGAAGATATTATTGAATTCAGTGAAGAGATCTGTGAATCAGCTCCGAAGAATTTAGAGATCATAGATCAATCGGGATCTTCATGTTGTATTCTAATGGCACCACAGGATTATTCTTGGAGAAAATTTGATTTGTAAAATAAATCAATTTACAATGATTTATTATTAATTACGATATTTGTGATATTTCAATCCATTATAGGATAATTCAGTGACGCGATTTCAACTATCATTGTTTCCCCAATCCCTGTTCTTCCATTGCGGAATATTCTTGGAATAAATTGTCTATTAACAAATCAATGTTTGTCTCAGCATCTAGAATAAATTTATTATCACTAATTTTCCCAGATACAATATCTTCCCCAATTAGTCTGTAAATATGTAATTTCCAATAATTCAAATCTTTCCCAGTTATATTCGCCAATTCTGTTAAATCTACTTCATTTGTAGCCCTTATCATTCCTAAGATCAATTTTTTTGATTCTTCATTACCGAGTACCGCAACTTTGCTACTAATTTGATATGATTGCTCTAAATTATACCTAAGTGCAATTACAACCAAAATTACCAAGACTAACAAGTCGCCTATTCTAGTACCAAGCCCAGGAGAGTTGAAACTTAACCCAATTTGCAATTCATCAAGATAAAAATTACGCGACATATCCCCGATTGTTTTTTGGTAAATCCATTCATGTCTGAGACGTTTTTCTTCTGACCATGTATTATCACTCCAAGTATTTATAATAGGATATGATAACTGATAGACAATTGAAGATAACGATAATGGAATGAATGTTGTTAGAAAATTAAATTTGTTCATTTTGTAAGAACTATCAAACTTCAAATTATTTCGAATCATCAATATAGTTTGAATGATAACTAATATTTGAGTTGACCACCAAGCAATAAACAGTGGATTTGTAAAATAATTAGATTGAAAGAACACACCATTTTTTATAAATATCCAAACTAATAAACTAATAATTAAATTTAAGATTACAATTCCAAATCCAATATTTATTTGCCATGCATAGTATAACTTATTTTTACCCTCAATTTTTCTCGTTTCTTTCATTTTTAATTTACAACTAACACTCTTTTTAAAGAATTTCTGCTAATTTCATAAAATTACATAATTTTAGATGCTGTAACATAATGTATTAAATTAACATACTGTGGGTTTCCTGGCTCTGTTTGACCTTTTTAATTTAGACGAGTTGAGTACACCTAATTTATTGTTGAAATTTTCTGTAAGGAAAACTGTATCAACAAGCCGGAAATGTCAAGAATGGTAGATTGGAATTACCTTAGTACTTAGGTTGTTAAATAAATTTGGATTTAATTGCAACAATTATCTAATTAATACCAAATAATATACTAAATCAGTGCAAATTTTATATCAGAAATAAAACTGATAATGAGACACAGATGATTTCACATGACATTCAAAAGATAAATAGTGAAATCGAGGCAGGAAATTATGAGGGGGCAATCTCGTTGACTAATGCCTTGGATGAGCAAACTCTTGATCAAAAAGTGCTTAAAACTTTGTTTCTTTCTGATATTCATATTTTTCAAGGAGATTTTGAACGAGTAAAACGAGATTTTGAGAACGTGAAACTAGATATTAATGAAATAGATAATGAATATCTCAAAATATATTTTGCAGATGTGTTTTCTGGTTTTTTTATCCGTGAAGGGGATTTGGATACAAGTAGATTGTTATTGACTCAACAATATGATTTAGTCAATACACTGGCAATGGAATGGCCTAAATTACCCAACGAGAACATTTACCCTATCTGGATTGCTAGATATTTTCATACAGCTGGAAATCTATTTCTGAAATTGGGTAAATTGGATGATGCAAAGAAGAACTATGGAAAATCAATAAAAATCAAACAAGAAATCAAAGATCGCAAGGGAATAGCGAGTTCTCTGAATAAACTTAGTATAATTGGTAAATTTCAAGGTAGATTACTCGAAAGTATTGAAATGTCTGAGGAGAGTATCCTAATAGATGAACAATTGGGGAATGTTCAGGCAATGGCAACGACCTTAATGACATTGGCTGTGATAAACCGTGAATTAAAACAGGAAAAGCTAGCTCTTGAAAATCTTGAAAAAAGCTTATTTTATTTACAAAAAGAAAAAAATCCATATTTGCTTGCATTAGTTAATCATGAAATGTTCATCACATTAGTTGAGAATAACAGAGAATTATCAAACAAGTTTTTTGAGGAAATCCAAAAAATTATGAGTGAAAATGCAGGTAATGAAGGAATTCGAATGATCCACGACTTGACTCGGGCGGTGTACTTGAAAACATCAAAACGAGGAAAAGATAAATATCAGAGTCAGGAGTTACTTATCGATATCGTTAATAGAAAGCTTGTTGATTATAGAATTACAATTTATGCCATAGTTAATCTAATGGAATTACAATTAGAAGAGTTTCAAAGTTATGGTGAAGAGGAAGTATTCTTGGAGATTGTTGATTGGATAGAGAGGATGAAATTAATTGCTATAACTCACGATTCATTATTATTGATTGGAGAATTAAATTTAATAGATGCAAAATTTGAGTTATTAAAAGGCAACATCACTAAGGCAAGTGAAAATTTCGATTCTGCTTTAACTTTCGCTAGATTTAATGGACTCGAAAAATTAGTAGACAA
>JAAFKL010000092.1 GCA_021399405.1 Candidatus Heimdallarchaeota archaeon
GGGTCTACCGAGTATAGTATTGCAGTTTTAGACACTGGTATTGACCCCAGCCACTCCGCTTTCGATGGTAGATTATTAGCCAGCTATAATGCCATGGATAACAATAATACACCCCCTATTGATGGAGAAGGTCACGGAACTCATGTTTCTGGGATTGCTACTGGTAATTTTAATATGGATCAGACTGTAATTCAGACTTCAAGGGGTATACTGCCCGAAGACGGGTTTCTTTATCTTGATATTTCTGTTCCGAATATGAACAAGACGGTGGATATAACTGTTGGTGTTGACTGGGCTGAAGAGGGTATGGATTTTCCTGGATCTTATGTCGGTGTTCTTCTATATGATGCCCTTACTTTGACTCAATGTACCGGTTGTAGTTCTAACAATAATAACGGTTATCTGGAGACCACTTTCTCTGTTCCCGGGGGTGATTATATTGCTGCCTTTGCAAATTATGGTGGTGCAACTGGGCAAGTCTATGAGGGATGGGTGAAAATGCCATTAGATACTCAACTTCCATCTGTTGTTAATGATGATGGTTTTCCCCAATACGCAGGAATTGCTCACAATACTAATCTAGTTTCTGTTAAGGTGTTGGATAATGAAGGGGTTGGGAATTTGGTAAATATCATATCTGGGATCGATTGGGTGATTGCTAACAAGGACAAGTACAAAATTGTGGTTGTGAATCTTAGCCTAGGTATAGATGAAGTAGTTTCATCCCTTGATTCAATGATGACCTCATTGGTTGAAAATGGTATTTTGCCAGTTGTTGCAGCTGGGAACGAAGGGCCTAACAGCGGAGGGATTTTTTCTCCTGGCTCATCACCTGATGCTTTGACTGTAGGTGCTGTGAATCGATACAATGAAATTGCATTTTATTCGAGTGTTGGTTCAACTTCTGCAAATAAATTCTCATCAAAGCCTGATATCCTAGCTCCGGGTGGATCGTATGCTTTGATTTCCAATGATTATGCTACCAGTTATACTGATGGTGTCGGTCTAATTCTGTCAGCCGATAATAACAATATAGGATTTAATGTTCAAGAAAATGATTTAGTAGGATACCAGGGAACAAGCATGGCCGCTCCTCATGTGGCAGGTTTAGCCGCACTATTGATTGAATCCTACACTAATGAATCTTCGTGGAATTGGAATGCATACGATGTGCGTAGAATCAAACAAGCCATTCTCGCAGGTACATTTGAGGTGGCAAATATTGGACTGGCAGGTGGTGAGAACTATATTGGTGATCCTGATCCCTCTCCCACAATAGATAGATCCAGCAAGGATTATTATGAGGGATGGGGCATGATATCTGCTAAAGCAGCTTTTGACGCTTTATCAAAATCATCTTATTTCGGTACAAAAACAGTAATAATGGAACATGAAAATCCTTTTGGGACAAAGGTAAGTTCATCAACTCTCTTCGCACAAGCAGGGAAGTCTTATACTTTTACCGCTGAAGCTCCAGAGGGTGTAGACGTTGATCTACTGGTATACAAAGCTGGCGGATCTGATGATGGGGATCTTGAGGTTCTTTTCTCATCAATTGGTAGTTCTATGGCCGATGCAACTAATGATGAATCAATTACTATCAGTACCCCTACAGATACTGAAATGATGCTTGTTGTAAGAATGGTTGACAGCAATAATCCCATAGACAAAATCATCATATCGGTACTGGATCCAGATTTTATTCCTTTTGTAAATATTCTTAATCCTGACAACAATTCAATAATTAACTTTGTTGATGTAGCAGTGGATTATGAATCAACAGCTAATTTGGCTGAATTTTATCTCGATGAATCATCATTGGGTGTTCAAGAAAGTGGATACATTTTGTCAAGTACCCCTGAGGGAGAGCACAATTTAACTTTGAAAGAGACAAATGATAACACTGGTAATTCATTCAGTAGTAAGATTAAGTTTACAGTGGATCTGACAAATCCACAGTTAACAGTTCACAATTCGGCAATAAGTAGCATCGCTACCATTTATTCATTTAAATTTGATGCTTCTGATAATTTACAACTCTCAAGATTAGAACTACTAGTAGATGGTGAATTATACAATTCTAGCTATCTTATTTCTGATGTATTGAATAGTGGGCTAGATTTGAATCCTTACTATTTTAATTTTGGACAGCATGATATTCTACTTATTCTCTATGATGAAGCTGGGAGCTCTGATTCTATAGAAATTTTATCAGTTCAATTTGATCATGACACTTTCATAGCAATTCAACAAAATAGGGAGTTTGAATATGGGGATGAATTTTCAGTATTCTGGGATGCAGGAGTTGACGGTGTTACACCTCTTTCTTATGTTATTTATATAGATGATGTTGAATATGTAAATGCTGCTTGGAATGGGAACCCCATCACCATTCAATTTCCTGTTCTTGATCTCGGTCAGCATGAGGTCAAAATTGATCTATCCTCTTCAAGTTTAACTATATCTAGCAGGGAATACTGGGAAATCATCGATACCACAATGCCATTAATTACCGGAGCTGATTCTGGATTATATGATTCAACCTTTGATCATGAGATTAAATTTGAGATAATTGAACTTCTTCCCAAAGAGTTGAATATA
>JAAFKL010000093.1 GCA_021399405.1 Candidatus Heimdallarchaeota archaeon
GAGAAGAACCAACCTAATATTACAAGAATTGGGTTCGAGACATTTTCAGTTAATCTCAATTAAATTATCATCCGGAAGACAGTTCTAAAAGCTTTTTTAGAAAGTGTAAGACAGTAAAATAAAATAAAGGGAGAAACAAGAAATTTGTACAAAATTATAAATTAGATAGACATAGTAAACAGAACTTAGATGTTATCAATTTAATTTTCGAAATTAATTTATTACATACCCATTACAAGAGCATTGATCAATTCCACGATTCCATCAACTGGGAATGCAGTGGGGTCTTTTCGTGATCGACTATTATTTTCAAAGCCATTGTATATTTGGGCAAGAGAATAAACCTGTTCAGCTAAATTTTCAGAATCATTTGATTTTGCTTTAGCTACTAGATCTGCAGCCTTGAACCCGAGGTCTTTTGCTTCATTCCAAGCTAGAATCACATCTTCTATATCGCCTTTCTTTGTGCTCACCGCTTTAATTGCAAATTTCACTGATTCTACAATTTCAATTAATCCTAAAGCATAGTATTGAATTTTGTTAATATAATTCCAATTAAGGGGTTGTCCAGCAATTGTAACGGGAGTTTTATTGTCGAGAATAGTTTTGGCAGCCACACTAAGTTCAATTAAACTTTCAGAGAAATTTACTAACACTTCTGTATCTATCCCAATATTTTCAGTAAATTCAGGTTTTGCTAGAGTTGAATTTTCGAGGATTGGTGCAATAGAATTAATAAATTGAAATTGCAAAACAGCAGTACGTAGTTGGATTTCTGCGATTAAACCTCTTAATAAGGCATTCTGGGCCAATGGATTAATCATAGCTCTAACATTTGTTACTGTGTCTTTATCCTCGATATATTCAAGATACGATTGAGCCTCAATAGCCAATTGATAAATTTTTGACCTCATAAGCATTTCTTTAACTGGATTTTGTCCAAATTCCTTATCCGCTAAATCACCTACTGTTAAAGCTTCAGTTGCTAATTGAACAGCCAGTAGCTCAGATGCAATTGGTACAACAACTTCATTATCAGGTGGTAAGATATATAGTGCCATTAAAGGTAAATCTATATTAGAAATGATTTCATTTAGAGAATCAATGTCTTTCGGGTTTTTCTTCAATAATTTGTACCATTGCACAGTTAGTTGATGAGATGCTTTGTGTAACCTTTCTGCTACAGTGTTTATTCTATCTTCGACAAAAATTAAAATCTTTTTCACATCTTGTTTTGCAGCAAGTTGTTCAACTATATATGCAAAAACTGTTTCATAAACAACTGCAACTGACGATACATAAGCAATGTCACCTTGAGAGAAAACACTTGATAAATCATCCAGTAATTCAGGTATCAAAACCTGTATTTCCTCTGTTTTACCATCTTTCAGATAACGAATAATAGATTGATAATTACTTGAAATTGTAGCCAGTGTTTTCATCTTAGTAAAAATCATGTTCTGTTCAAGAACGGATCTTCCCCAACTAAGAGTACCATCAACTGGTCCAACATTATCTAGAGTCAAGGAACCTGTGAGTTTCATAGCTTTATCAAAATATTCTGATGAAATCGATGTTCCTCTAGAGTGCAACGCAGACATAGCTAACCTTTTGAAATGTTGAGCTAAAGCGACATCGGAATACATCTTTGATATTGGAAATGTCTTATTATAGAAAACTTGACCTTTTTCAAGCATATCAGAACTACTCTTCTTCCAATTGTCCATCATACAATCTATGTGAGAGATTGCATGTTCTGCGGCTGAATGTACACCTATTGCATCTCTCCACCACCATGTATGTGCACTTTGCATCATAATATGATGTACTCTCGACATCAAAAATCCTGCTTGTTGCTGATCGTAATGCCCTAATAACATGAAGCGTTCTTTCATCTCTTCTTCTTGAATTTCATCAAAGAAATCTAAACGTTTTTTCTCTTGATTTAACGCCAAAACTTCACTAAGAGTAATGCGAGCATCTCGACTGAAGAAATCATTACCAGATTGAAACGCTAAGATAATGAGTTCATCAATTGATTTTTTGGTATCAATATATCCCCTGGAAATCTTATTAGTACCAGGTTGACCTAGTATGCCTCTCTTTTGTAATGTAGTGTATAAATAACTCACAACTGAAAGGTCTAACCAAAATTCAGTCAAATTTCTAATTCTATCAAATGCTTTTGGATCTGGTTCATCTTTGCTTCTCCGTAATTCATCAACCAATCTTTCGAATAAGCTCTTGGTTAGTTCAACAACTTGTAATAGACCATTAACAACTGAATTTCCAAAATTAACCCATGCTGAGCCTATCTCATCCGGTTCGTCAATCTCAATATAATCTGAATATAATGCATTTCGTTCAACAGACAGTTGGTTAAATTTTGCAAAAACTAATCTGTTATCAAGGTCTGTTGGGACTCCCCCTTCTTTAGGGGACTGAGAAACAACCATACATGAATCCGGAAACTTTGGGTATAAATGATATTTCCATCTTGTGTAGTATTTTGGGTGAAATTTGATAATTGCAACTTCACCAATTGAGTAAGGGATTTTGCTCTCAAATATAATTGAATGTTGAGTTCAGTTTCTGATTAACTAAATTCCAATAACAATTTGCCCAAGAATGATAGATATTCGGTCAAAATAATTTGTATAAATACAACACATATATGACATACTGTATAAAGCCGAGACTTGAGGTTTTACTTGAGAATTGTCTAGGGTAATAAATCATCTACTGAAGGATATAGCTTCATTAACACGTTATCATCCGGATACAAGCTCAAGGTTATGCTTTCTTCTCGGAGCAAGAGAAGCTATCCATCTCATGCTAGCTGTGCGTGATGCTGCGGAAGATCTTTTTCTAATTTTGCATGTACCGGAAAAAGAAAAGGGTATTGACCAGGTAAAGAAGAAGGTATCAAAAGATTTTAACAAACAAGGGTATGAGTTTGTTGAGCGAGAAGAACTTGGCAATGTATTTGCAGTCAATATTAGAGATCGGAAAAAAATAATCCCCGATCCCAACTCAACTGAACAATTAGTGAATAAATATAAAATCGAGGAAATCAAACATCGGGGTCTACCTCAAGTCATATTAAGAAGAACTGCTTCAATTAATGCATCTATGGGTGCAGATATTGTTAGCGGAGATATATCATCAATCCCACCCTTACAACGGGGTGATGAAGCAGTATTGATGGATATGTATTATAATATTGTCGGTCATGGGATAGCGGATATGAGTTCAGAAGAGATTAAACGATCGCCAGGTAGAATTGCAATCAAAACTCTTGAGGGACGTTATGACGTTCCAAAGTTTCATGATAACAAGTATTATAGAAATGGATTATATTCTATAATTACATTACCAAGACTCCTTGGGATTAATTTACTTAAATTTACAAAAGAACGTGCCCTAATTTTAGTAATTTGTCAAGATAATGGTGAAGTGGCTGTTGAACTACTTAATAGAGCTTCAGAAGGATCTAAAATTTTTATGATAACTAGAAATGAAAATCATAGAAAAGCCATATCCTCAACACTTGAAAGATTACAAATCAAAGAAGAAAGAATTGAATTGCTAAAAGTAGGATTAGATCGCTATACAAAGAGCCGTCCTAGAGAGAAATTCACACATTTCTATCTTGAAATGCCTTCGACTGAGACAGGTAAAAGACCAAATCCATATTTTGATCAGGAAGAAAAAGTTATCATATCAAATGCTCGAGCTCAATTCTCAGCCTTACGGGGAATATCTCTAGTAGGGATAAATAAGGCACAAATTGCTTATGTCACTCATTCTATTGATCCAAGCGAAAATCAAGAAGTTATTATTCAAGCATTTCGTCAAGGTAATTTCAAACCTGTTGACATTGACGAGAACATTGTAAAGGAATATCCTATAGATTTGAACGCTTTACCTGAAATTCCTACTGTAACTCAGAGCAGTTCCATTGATCTTGATAAATTTGATCAAGAAAAAGTATATTCTAATTCATGGTTAAAGATTGATCCTCGAGTTCACAAAAGTGACGCTGGATTTGTTTCACAATTAAGTTTAGAATTAAGATAAGGATTCTTGTTTATCTCTTAAAATCAATTCTATTATTTTGCTGAAAATCTTTCCCAATCATTTAGTTTTATAGAAGGTCAATAACGTCACAAATTTTATACCTAGTATTAATAGTGGTTTTGTGGAGTTATCAAAAATAGATTCTGTGCTGGATCAAGAGACAGTAATCATTGATACGCTAAAAACTCTAGTATCTTCTGAAGATTTGGAAGATATTTCGTCGGGCTTAAAAATTTCACTCGAAGATGAGAGTTCGTTATATGCAATAAAGGACGCTGAACAAGACGGTGGTTTCTTATTGGCCACTCCATTATCCGAAGATGATGCTAACAAAAAAGTTGATATGGTAAGCATTGATGAGATTTGGATTAAAGCAAAATATTCAAACAATCAGACAGCTGAGGCAATCAGCAAAGGATTGAAAGCTATTAAGAAATCTTTCAAAAGTCCTGAAATTGAGATAATTATTCCTCAAACTGTTGCCTGGTTAGGTGAAAATTTATCACAAAATGGATATTTATGTTCAGAAATTAAACTTGAGAAAGTCTTACCAACTGCAAATAATTTAGGTGATGTTCTTGAATTGATACAAGATTGTACTCCAATCGATAGAATAGTACAGGTAATTTTTGAAAAAGAACAAGAACTCCGTGCCGAGATTGTCGAGGTTATTGAGGAGGTTGAAGATTTAATTTCTGATAACTGGATTCCAACTATTGTTGTTGTAACGATTGAGCCTGATACTCTGAATATAAATGAAATTATTGAAGAATCTAATGGAATTTTAAATTGGGATGACTATAATTTAATTTATAGGGGTGATTAGCATCTCTGAAAACAAAATTAGTCATTGGGCGTACAATAATGCATTAGAGGCAATAAAACAATTCGGTAAAAAGCAAGTTGTATGTACAGGGTGGAGTCCCTCAGGAATCTATCACATAGGAAATTCGAGAGAAGCCGTAACTTGTAATGCAATGCATTTGGAATTATTAGAACACGGATCAAACAGTAAATACATCTTTGTTATTGATGATTATGACCCATTGGACAAAATCCCACATGAATTAAAATCATATAGTAAAGACTTAATTCCTTACTTGGGCCATCCCTTGGTAAATATCCCCGATTTTACAAATACATTTGAAAATTACTCGTCATATTTTGCAAATGGACCTAAACAAGCTCTGAAGGATTGGGGATTTGATGTGGAATTTGTAAATGCAAGTGATCTATACAAACAAGGCAAATACGATCAATATCTTGATCTATACATTGAATATGAAAACAAGTTACAGGATTTAATGGAAACGATTACAGGGTCTCGTATGGACTCATTAATATCTATTACTTGCCAAAATTGTGGAAATGCAAAGACCACTCGGATAACAGAAGTTACAATGGATAAGAAATTTATCTATACATGTACTACCGACAAACAATACAAAGGATGCGATCATGAGGGAGAGATGGAAATTGCAAGTCATAACTGGAAATTAAAATGGCGTTTAGATTGGCCAGCAAGACAACAATTTCTTGGAGTTACCATTGAACCTTCAGGTAAAGATCATTCTGTTGCAGGAGGGAGTATAGATACAGCGAATGAGATTCATAAATCGATATTTAATAAACAGGGTCCAATGCTTCTTCGTTACGGTTTCATTACTCTCAAAGGTAAAAAATTTTCCGGAAGCAAAGGTGGTGCCCTAGCTGCTGAAGAGATTGTTAAGATTATGCCCCACTCGGCTTTCCTATATCTAGTATACAGATCTGATCTCTTAAAGGATATAAATTTTAATCCTCAGTCAGATGAATACGGAACCTTACTAGACGAATTTGATATTGCTCGAAGGATGTGGAGGGGTGAGATATTTGAAGGAAGAGCGAGAGAAGTTGATAAACTCAGTACAGCTGCATTTCTTGCGATGACATTGAAAGAAAAAGAAACTCAACCTGCTAAAGTAAAATTTAATGAACTTGTTTTAATTCATCAATCGAGTTTGAGGCAAATTGAAAATACTGTCTCTAAATTACAAAAAATGGATAAAATACCAGATCAAACTACCGTATCAGAATTATTTGATAGACTACCAAGAATAGAAAGATGGATAGATGAGCTTGCACCCAATAGTATCAAATTTACGATATTACCAGAAAACAAAGCAGATATTGCTCAATATTGGACAAAAGACACTAAGACTATTTGGATGAAGGCCTTAAACAAAATGGAAGAGAACTTTACGGCAACTGATTTTACATCAATATTAAGGGAATTATCTAATGAATACCAATTTTCAATAAAAGAAATTTACCCACCTTTTTATCAGATGGTATTGGGCCAACCTAGGGGGCCTAATGCAGCAAATTTGGTGGTCGCGTTAGGAAAAAATAGTTTGTTTGAGAGAATTGAATCTATCCAAATTAATTGATCTTTTATCAAATTTGATAACTAAAAGAGAAATTAAATTATTGTACTCAAAATTTTAGGGAAGCATTTATTTTAAGATAAATATTAAGAAAATTAAGTATATGACATATACGTACATTTATTCAATAATTTCAAGTTTAGCAGTAATAATATTCTATGGTGTTTATACAATTTGGAATAATGTTATCAAGTCTAAGCATTCTTTAAGAAATCAAGAAAGCGTACATAGATTCATATTAATCTCAAGTGGGATTCTAATTGGAACGGGTATTGGAAGTCAGGTAATTGTACCTAATGGCGATAGTGAAGTAATTGATCAGTTTACATCTCAAGGATCTGAAATTTTAAACAACTCATTCTTCTTCGGTCTACTACTAATATTTCTCGGTCTAATTATTGGAGTCATTGGCATATACTATCTTAAATTTTCATTATGGAAACCTTTAGAGGAAATCAGTGAATATTCAGCCCAATTTGGTAGATCATTCATGGCGACAAGATTACCAGTTACAGGAGGATTGGAATTGCGAAGATTTTCAGAACGGTTCAATAATAATATTCTTGATCTTGCGAACAAAATTTCTTCAATAGAGATAAAGGCAGATATATTAAAAAATGCAACACACTCTGCGATTAATTCTTCAAGTAATCTGAGTAGCAATATTGCTCGAGTTTCAGAAAATGTGGATAGTTTCTCTCAATTTGTATCTAGACAAGAAAATGCTATAGATAAAATCAATAATGAAATTTCTAATTTTATAAGCTGGTATAATGAGACACAAATTAGATTGGAAAATCAATTTACAGAGATCAGATCACTTTCTGAAACTGGAAATATGTTATCAGTGAATGCATCTATTGAATCGGTAAATTTAGAAACTCAAAATCCAGGTATAGAAACAATTGCCTTAAAATTACATGATCTGGCGGGTTCTTTGGATTCTCGTCAAGATGAGCTAAGAACCATACTGATGGACATTCAAACCGTGTACACTTCATTCAGCTCAAACGTGAAATCAGAACTTGATGAAATCAGTTCCCTTTCCAATAATGCTATTTCATTAACTTCAAGCATTGAAAATTCACTTGGTAATCTTAAGGTCAACGATAATGAAATAAGCAATTCATCACAGAACCTAGTTTCAAGCCTTGACAAATTTATCACGGGTTTACCAACATCATACTAGTCAAATTGATAATACTATACTTATACTGTATGATATTCAAATTCATAATTGGATAATTTAAATATAAGTGTGAGCAATAATAAATTTATGTGTGAATTTTTTAACAAATTTATATATTAGAAAATTTAGGGTGCGTTACCGATTAAGGAGAAATTTAAATGAAGAAAGCATTTACATTCGTGTTAATAGCACTATTTTTTGGTATTGCAATGACTTTCACAGCTACAACTGTGAATGCCGTTCCAGTTGCAGGTACCGAATGTAGTGATGCAACTACTGAAATAATAATTAAGTCACAAGCCGGCCTTAAATTTGATAAAAGCAAGATAGAGGTTCCACGAGCAACTTGTGTAAAAATTACTCTAATCAATGAAGATACTATGGAACATGATTTTACTATTGATGGTAAAACAGGTGATAGTGGTATTGAGGAAGTTTACATACCACTTCTTGGGGGAGAAGAAGGAAGTTTCAATGTTACTACTCCTGATGCTGATGTAACATTCGATTTTTATTGTTCAGTTCCAGGTCACCGTACTGCAGGAATGGAAGGTTCTTTTGTTGTGGGAGAAGGTTCTCCAGAGGATGACTCACCTGGTTTTGGTCTATGGCTCAGTATTGGTGCATTTCTTGCATTAGTTGCTTTAGTTCCAAGAATTAGAAAGTAAATTAAGAAACTAAATAACCCTTAACTCTTTCTTGTTGAAAGACAATTTAATAAAATCAGATAAGACTAATTCAATTAAATCATTCATTTTATCTTGATCCCTGAAGAGTGAAATTACCTCCTTTGTACTTGGAGCTTCTTTGATATTTTGCAATAGTGTGACTTGATTCTCAGTTAATTCTTGAATAAGATCTTCTTCAGACATTAAAACCATTTCACGCAACTGTTCATCGATTTCCGCCCTGGAACGTGAATCTTCAGACATTTGTTGTGTTAAATCAGCCTTAATCATTGCGATTAGAGGTAATAAGTGTAATCGGAGTTTGTTGGAAATTATTTTTAATCCTCGATATTCAAAATTTTTGACCTCTCGATGAAGTTCTGCGGTTAACTCTCTCCAAATTTCCAGAATCAGTTCGATTCTATGATAACAATTTTCAATAGTTTTTTTAATTATTTTGCTATTTAAATTTAAAATATCTATTAATGAGCTTAAATCCTCCAATTCAATTATTTCTTCAATTTTTTGTGCATGAATATCATTAAAGTGGAAATTATTTTGTGAATACAATAAATCAAGTTTTTCAGTGGTATAACTTGTTAATCTGATGAATCGATCTTCTTTATTTTCATACTCGATTTTCGCAATTGAGAAAGCCTCTTCTTGAGAAAAAAAATGTTGGATAGTTTCTAAAAGATTTCGCTCTTCGCCTGATAATTCCTCTTTATTATACACGATCACATCTTTGCTACTTTCAGATTTCTTGAGTAGTTTTGTAACAATATTATGTGATAACTCAAACTTTTGAGGAATATTCAAAACTCGGAGAAAATTATAATTGGACATTCCAAAATCCCTAATCGAATTGGAATGATTATGATAAAAGAATATTAAGAAGTTACATAGAAATCTTGTCCGAATAATACCATAAAAATGACAGCAAATATTATCTCATAATAATGACTCAAAAGACCATTATTGCAATTTTAAGTGGAGGACTTGACAGTTCAACTATGCTTTGGGATTTACAAAGCACGGGGTATAAAATTAAAGAAATCCTAACATTCAATTATGGTCAAAGACACCGTAAAGAGGTTGAATATGCAAAAAAAATCGTCGAGTTTTTTTCCTCAAGATTTTATCCCATTGATCATCAAATCATTGATATGACCAATATTGGGGAATTAATCGCAAAGGGATCATTAACGGGAGATGAAGCAGTACCGCATGAGTCATATGATGCAGAAAGCCAGAGAATTACAATTGTTCCAAATAGAAATATGATTTTTCTAAGTATTGCCGCTGGAAGGGCAATAAGTATTGGAGCAGAATCCATTGGATATGCTGCGCATTCAAGTGATTATTCAGTCTATCCCGATTGTCGTCCTGAATTTATTGAACAGATGAACAAGGCTTTGTATCAGGGTAATCTTTGGGATCCCGTTCAACTTGTTGCCCCCTTTCAACACAAAAGTAAGATTGAAGTTACTAAAAGAGGTATAGAATTAGGTGTACCTTTCGAATTAACGTGGAGTTGTTATGAAGGTAAAGAAAAACCTTGTCTTGAATGTGGAACCTGTCTGGAAAGAACTGAAGCATTTGTGAAAAATGATTCTAAAGACCCTGCATTAAATAATGAAGATTGGGATATCGCTATTGATTTGATGAATAAACACATTAAATGATTAATCATTTCTTATTTCACCTTTGGAGTCTTTCATTTTCATAATTTCATTATACATTGCTTTTACAGTTTGATTGAATTCTTTTGTATTTATTGCATTAAGATCTTCTGGTACTAATTTCCTGTAAGTAGTTTGTTGTTTGCAAACTAAACAATCAATCACCGTTGAGGCTGCAAGTTTAGGTTTCAATTTATTTTCAGATCGATTTAAGAATGCCATATGCCCACAATTATTACAATAATAGATTTCTAACACCTTTCTTTATTGAAACAGTCAGTTTCTTAATTATTATAATATTTGATCCTATTTAGTTATTTACCTAATTTCAATAATATATGAAAAATTCATGAAGATATTTAAGAATTAGTTTTTTGTTATTAAATTAGACTCCTCTTTCATCTCCATAAAATTCTATATGTAATCTATGGGAATAATTAAAATTATTTTTTAATGCAATTTCAGCTACTTTTTTGCCTATCTTCAATAATTCACTCTGTGATATTGCTTCAGGCATTAAATACACCCTAGAAGGTGAAATATTCACTTCTTCTATAATTTCTCTTATTTCACTAATTTCTTTATTATTTGTAATAACGAATTTAAAGATTGAATTCTCGGAATTTAAATCATTTAGAACATTCACTTTAATTCTATCCTTATAGTCATTATAAGAATTTGATAGTTTGGGGGAAACATTATATCTTAATTGGACTTGATTTGATAAAAGAGATCGATCTATTGGACTCATAGTACCATTGGTTTCAATTTCAAATTTATAATCCTGTAAATCGACATGATTCAACAATGAAATAATATTTTTAGACTGAAGTAGGGGTTCGCCCCCCGTAATGACAATATTTGTTGCTTGGAAACTAATTATTTTTGCAACTAGTTGATCCAATTCCATGGGCTGAATCTCTTCTTGTTTGGAATATACTGTTGTACCTAATTTGTCCATAAGTTCGAGAGGAATAGATTCTTGGATTTGAACCAATGTTTTCTCACTAAACAACCAGGTATATTTGGTATCACAGTAGACACATCGAAGGTTACAACCACTAAAACGAACAAATATAGAGGGTACTCCAATACTTGGCCCTTCACCTTGAAATGATTCAAATATTTCATTGATATTCATTGAATTGATCTCTTATAGATTAAATACAGTTTCTGCATAAGCACTGTGGGTTTCCCATACCCTTGTTTTGATTGTTTTAATCCCTTCATGGGATAATTTTAATATCGATTCTGAGATTTCAATGGCTAAATTTTCTGCAGTTGGAACCTCAAGTAAATCATTTAAATGTTGATGATCATATTTCATTATTTCATTTTTGATTTTATTAAAATCTAACACCATCCCATATTCATTTACACTGCCTGTAACCCAAATTTCGATTTTAAAATTATGGCCATGTAATTTGTTACATTTACTTTCATAAGGTAGATTTAATTGATGAGAAGAAGAAATTTCTGTAATTTTATAAATTGTGACAAGTTTAATCAATTTCTCTACAGTCATCGCTTTGACTGGAAATTAAATTTCAGCTTCTTTAGTTATATGATAAGTTCGCTCATTACTGATCAGAGATACAATATATTTAGCAAATAAATTTTCCAAATATGTTAACATTGATAGAGATTAAAATAAAATAATATATAATAAATAGACTTTAGACTGCGTATTCATATACTCTTATAATTAGGATCATTAAGATATTCATATAGTTAGATCTTTTAGGTGTATAAATTGAGTTCTGAGGAAAACTATGAAGAAATACAAATAAAGTGTGTAGTCATAGGAGATCCAGGCTCTGGGAAAACGAGTTTAAGACGTAAATTTATCGGAGAATCATTTGATACAAACTATTTACAAACTATTGGATCGGATTTTAGCTATCAAGTTGTTAAACATGAAACGAGAAATATTGGCCTAGCATTATGGGATTTAGCAGGACAACCACAATTCAAATCAGTTCATTCATTATTTTACAAAGGAGCAGCTGCAATAATTGTTGTTTTTGATGTAACCAATGAGGAGTCTTTTCTTAATGTGCCCCAATGGGTATCAGATTTTATAACTCAAACAAATGTTAATGACCTCCCTCTTCTGATAATTGGAAATAAAATCGATCTTTTAGATGACTCTCAGGTTTGTATCGACGATACACGTCAAAATGAAATGGTACAGAAATTAAAAGAAAATTCAGACTTTAAATTCGAAATATCCTCTATTCGAACTAGCGCAAAAACGGGTGTAAATGTAAATGAAGGAATTCTACAATTCACTCATAAAATAGCAGAATGGATTGAAAATAGACAGTCTTTGAACGGTAAAGAAATAGAATTTGAGGAAGACCCCGAATTAATTTTTCCTTATTTTTATCAAGTAGCTATGAATCAGATATCAGGTCCAATAATTATTGGCTCATTGCCGAAAATCAATAACGAGGAATATCAGAAGCATAAATCAATTGTAACAAAACTGCTCGCATCTTTTAATTTCGAAGACGTTACAACAAATGTTTCAATCACAGGTAGATTAGAGATGCTTGAAATTGGTGCGCCTTTGATATATAACGCATTTAATATAGAAAATGAAGACGCTCGTGGTAGCTCTGAATTGTATATTACTGCCTTCACAATAGATCCGACATATTCAGATACGATCGCAGGTCTTAAAGGAGTAATAGACGGGTTTTTACATAACAGTATGAATAAATTTCAAAAAATTAGGATTGAAAACAATTTTGATTATATTACCAAAGCTTATGATCATCAAAATAATCCACATGGAGATCTAATATCTCAGGTACTCTTTGATTTAAGAGAGAAAATTCACCAAACAATCAGGAATTGGTTGCTAAGTTCATCTAATTAGAGTTAATTATCATATCAGAAATTATTATATCTAAACCATTTTTTTCCGAGATACTAATCTGAGGTAAATCTCGAATTAATGCAGACCAAATTAGTTCAGATTCTGAAAGTAATAATGTGAGCTTCTCAAGTTTTTCCATTGCATTGTATGACGATCCTGTAAATACATAACTGAAAAGTAATTCTTGTACTGGTTTGATAATAACTGTGTAATCATTATGTTTTATCCTTTGAACGGAATTTTCAGCAACAAACACATCTTCACCCATGGTATAAATTGCAGTTAATAACCCTCCAATTAGCTCTTTCTTTTTGCCCGTATCGAGAAAACTTCTACTATATATTGTAACCCCACCTTGAGTTAGTATGAAAAAATATGCAGGTTGTTCTGGCTTTACTTTCATATCGTAGGGCTTTATCATTTTTACAATTAGATCTTCTAACCCAATTTCATCTAATCTCTCTTTAATTGGGGCTTCATTTTGATCAAATGATTGAATGGCCTCTTTTCTTTGTAAAATATTATCGAAATGATCTGATATTTTAATAGATAAACTAGTTAACCCTTTTTCACGAGTAATGATATCGGCTTTTTGCAATAAATCAATTGCTTTTTCATAATTGGATTCTATTAACTCTAAATTAGATCGGAGTAAGTAATTTTCAGCTTTTAATTTATATGAGACTTGATCTTCAGCAATTGTGTGTAGGTTGTCAACCAAATCGTTTATTTCAGTAAGGACTTCCGGATTACCAGTTATCTTCAATTCGTTAAGTAACATCTCACAGAGATTCATTTTGGCATAAACTGTTAATTCATGGTCAATTACAGATTCCTTTGAGATAGTTGTTAATATTTCTTGAGCTTTTGCTCTGGTAATGAATCTATTGCTATATTTATTAAATATTGCCAATCCAAGTCGAGATCGAAGATTTACAATTTTATTTCCGAGATTTAAATCAATATTCATTAACTCATCAAGATATTGTTTTGAATTTTCAATCCTGTCTCTCTCTAGCTCTAGAATTAACAGATTGTAGAGTGATTCAGCTAAATCAATTTCATTTCCAATTTCACGATCAATCTCAAGACACTTAATAAAATAATCATGAGCTGTCACATATTCACTTTTAATTTGATGAATGAGACCAATGTTCACGTATGCAGTAGCTATATCAGTTTTAATATTATATTTCTCTGCTGTTTGTAAATATTTGAAATGATTATGTAGGGCTTTATCAAGTTCCCCTTTTTGAGAATAAATTAAACCGATATTATTATATGAACCCACATACTTAATTTCATCAAAAACCCCTTTTCCTATCTGTAAACTCTGGAGTTGATATTTCAATGCTTTATCAAGATCACCTTGAACTAAATATATCAGTCCAATATTATTGTAAGAGATTGAAACATTTGTTTTAATTTCCAATTTTTCATTGAATTTCAGACTTAGATGATGGTATTCAAGGGCTTTATTGGTATCTCCCATACTTTGAGAGATTAACCCGAAACTATTGAATAAAACGACCATGGAGTCTTGTAAATCCAATTTTTGAGCAATTTTCATTGCTTTCTCAAAATTTACTAATGCAGCGTCTAGATCTCCCTTTATTTGAAAGAAAGCACCGATTGAGTTATAGGATTTTACGAGTAAATAGTCATTTTTTAGTTTTAATCCGATATTATGACTCTCATCAATTAATTGTTTTGATATTTCTATTTTGCCTGTGTTAAGATTGAACATACCAAGTAAGTTTAATGTGAAAGATAATTCAAATTCAAATCCTTCCGTTCTAGCTAAGGTTTGAGATTTATTATATGCGCTTTCAGCCTCATTTAATTTTCCATGGAATTGTAAAAATGCCCCCTTTATGCGTAATAATCTAATTTCAAGTGTTATTGAATTATTACCAAATTTTTTTCGCGACTTTTCAAAATTAAGTTCAGCTTCTTGAAATAAAATAAAGCTCTCATCAATTTTACTCAGATGATGTAAAATCTCAGATTTAAGAAGTATTACTTTTATTTTAATAATTTCAAATTCTGAAAGTTCGGGGAATAACAACAAAAGATCAAGTTCATTTAAACTGGAATAAAAGTGTTCTTTGAAAAATAATATTTCACAATGGAGTAATTTTATCTCTAAAAATTTTTCGGTGATTTTTTTATTTTCCTCTATAAAATTTGAAATCAGATTCTGAGATTCATCTAATTGACCACTTTGTAGTAAGGTAATTGCATCTCCTAATTTCAACAATTTTTTATGTAAATATTTATTGATAAACTTTCTAATCAATTATTGAATTATATCTATTCATTCCTTATTTTGGTAATGAATTTTATTCTCCTTTCTCAACTTGATATTCACTACCTTCTGGGACCTCAATTGATGTTTGATAAATTATTTTACCATCAACAGTAACTTCTGGACCAAAAATAACTTCATCAGCAAGTAGATCTCCTTTTATGTGAACATAGGAAATATCAATCATTGAAGCTTTAACATTACCTTCAATTACAAATATTTTTGGAGGTCGACCAAAATTATCACCTAAGTTCATGTTCAGAATTTTTGGTACAATCTTCCCAACTAAATTGGTCACAAAGCGACCAATATCATTTAAACTTTCTACTTCATCATAATCCTCATTATCTGTTGATCTACTGGCATTTCTTTCTCTAAATCTTTTTGCAATTTCAATGGAGTTACATTCTAAATTTCCACCAATAAGAGAGGCACCACCGCTCGAAATAAATTCTTCAGCAATTAAATCACCTACTGTATTGACTGTTCCACTGGATTTTACAGTCCCAGTTGATTTTACAGATTCTGCGTTGAGTTTACCCGATACCTTGAGATAATCGCCAGAAACCACGTTAGCACCGACGCTTAACTTCCCGGAAACTTTTCCTTCATCAAGGATATATAGGTTATTTACTACGTCAAGCTTACCACTTACTTTTACTTGACCACCAAGTTTAGCATCTTGATTAATGAGGACATACCCACTGGTTTTAAGCCCTTCGAGTACCGTCAAACTACCATCTATTGTTGCTTTACCTGATACTTTCATTATAGGACATTTTAGATCCCCTTTTACCAATAATTTACCTGATACTTTTACTGGGACATCAATATCTTCACCATCAACAACTGAAGACCCGGTAAAACTCCATTTTTTAGGTGAAGTCGATCGACGTTCATTTTCATCAACCCGAGCGGATAATAAATCTAAATTGCTGAATTTTAAAATTAATTCGTTGTACTCTGTTTCTGAGATCTCTCCAGAATCTAACTTTTTCTTCAAGCTCTCTTCCAAATTTATTGCATCGTTCATCTTAACTATTTATTCCTCATTGTTATATTAAAGGTAGGTCAAAAGTAACGGATAATGTATTGTAGAGTCAGATTAAACATAAACTCTAGAGTTTAACCTTATCAAATTTAGATTCTTAACATAAAAATTTGACACAAAATAAAGAATTGAAGCCAACTGGCTCTTTATTAAAGGGAATAAATAAAAATTGGTAGCTAAAAATGTGATTGTAGCTTAATGGGTAACAAATTACTTTGGGAACCAAGTCAAGACATTATCGAAAATGCCAATATTACAAAATTTATCGATTTTGTGAGTCAGAAAAGAGAAATAGAAATTTCAACATATCAAGAATTATATGATTGGTCGGTAGATAAGATACCTGATTTTTGGGAAGATGTATGGGAATTTACCGACATCAGGCACTCAATTAAATATGAAAATGTTGTCAATAATCTCGATTCATTTCCACCATTGACAAAATGGTTTCCTGGTTCAAAATTAAACTTTGCTCAGAATCTCCTTAGATACCGTGATAATCAAGTAGCATTACTGTTCAAACGGGAAGATGGTATGACACAAGAGATGACTTATGATGAACTTTATTCTGAAGTAGCTAAACTTTCATTGTCTCTATCGGAACTAGGCATCAAATCTGGTGATCGCATTGTTGGATATATGCCGAACATCATTGAAACTGTTGTCGCTATGTTAGCTACAGCTGGAATTGGTGCTACGTGGTCCTCTTGCGGAGTTGAATTAGGTGCCGATGCAGCAATTGATAGATTAGGCCAAGTTACACCCAAAGTATTGTTTTCTGTAGATGCTTACCCGTACAAAGGGAAGTCATTTGATCAGCTCACCAAAGTAAAAAAGGTGGTTGAAAATATTGAAACAATAGAAAAAGTTGTGATTGTTCAATATTACTCAAAAGAATTGAATCTTTCCGATATTGACCATTCAATCAGTTATGTCAATTTTAAATCAAAAGAACAGGTATCAGAAATCAAATTTGAACAATTAGATTTTGAGCACCCCTTGTATATCATGTTTTCTTCGGGAACAACTGGAAAACCAAAAAGCATGGTACAGGGGGCAGGTGGAGTATTAATTAACCATCTAAAGGAATTGATATTTCATACTGATTTGAAGAGGTCTGATAAATTATTTTATATCACATCACCATCATGGATGATGTGGAATTGGTTAATCAGTGGTTTAGCTGTAGGGGCTACCATTGTATTATTTGATGGTAATCCACTTCATCCCGATTGGTCAACCATTTGGGATTTTATAGCAACTGAAAAAATAACTATTTTTGGCTGCAGTGCCAGTTATTTACATTATTTGAAGGGAATAAATGCAGAACCAAATGTTAATCGAGATCTGTCAAATCTCCGAGAGATATCTCAAACCGGATCTGCACTATCTCCTGAAGGTTTTGAGTTTGTCTATTCGAAAGTAAAAAACGACCTACACCTAAATTCGATTTCAGGGGGGACAGATATTAATGGATGTTTTGCAGGAGGTATCCCAATCTTACCTGTCTATGCTGGTGAATTACAGGGTTTAATTCTTGGTATGAAAGTTAAAGCATATGATGAGAATGCAAATAGTATACAAGATCAACAAGGGGAATTAATATGTGAAAGTCCATCACCTTCAATGCCAATTTACTTCTGGAACGATAAAGAAAATTCAAAATATTCAAATGCGTATTTTAATTATTTTAAAGATAGAAATGTTTGGAGACACGGTGATTATATCGTCATTAATGGGACAACAGGTGGTGTAACCTTCTATGGAAGATCCGATGCTACACTCAAACCATCAGGAGTAAGAATTGGTACAGCAGAGATTTACAACGTGGTGGAAGAATTTGCAGAAATTTCAGACAGTCTTGCAATTGGTCAAAATTATGGTGAAGACCAAAGGATAATATTGTTTATTCAATTAAATCAAGACTATACTCTGAATGAAGAGTTAATTTCAAAAATTAATCTGGAATTGAGATCAAAAGCCTCACCCCGCCACGTCCCTAGCTTAATCTTCGAAGTATCTGATATCCCTTATACATTCAGTGGTAAAAAGGTGGAATCCGCCGTAACAAATATCATTCATGGACGAAAGGTTACTAATCGAGGGGCATTAAGAAATCCAGAATCATTAGATCTTTTTGAAGAATTACGAGAGAAGCTTAAAGGATAATTATTGAATCCAACAATAATTATTTAATTAGTCTGTGACCATAAAATATGGCGAAGTTAGAATTAAAGCTGTTCACTTACCCACCATTAATTTTCTTTCAAATTCGGGAGTTGTAGTGATAGCATCTTATTTGGCATTATTAATGAAAGAAGATGGGGTAAGTGACACTGAAATTGGCTTGCTTGCAATACCATTTTCATTATCATTAATGATTTCAAATAGTATATCTGGTCGATTAAGTGATTATAGAGGAAGAAAACAGTTTATACTGATTGGATTAATTTTATCGAGTCTTAGTACTAGTTTCTTTATCTTCTCATTAAATCTCTGGACTTATTTTCTAGCTAGAATTTTCAATGGTATTGCCCTTGGTATATTTCCTTCTTCATTAATCGGCTTAGCTTCAGATAATAAAGTTAAACTTGGATGGCTATCATCCTTTGGTTCTATGGGTTGGGCTTTTGGAGGATTATTAGGAGGATTTCTAGCGGATAAATATTCTTTGTCATTTGTTTTTATTTACTCTTCATTCATGTATTTGTCTGCTTTCATAATTAGCCTCTTCTTACAGGACGACTCAAATGTAATTAAATCATCGAGGGATAATTCGAGGGAAATATTTTATTCCGAAGTGATCCGAAAGAATTGGTTGATTTACTTAATCGTAATTCTCCGACATGGAACTGCAAATGCAATCTGGATATTCTGGCCTATATTCCTCTCTGAAGAATTAAATCTCTCGATAACTCAAATTGGAGTAGTTCAAGCTACTAATATGTTTACACAATTCATTTTTATGCAAATTTTGGGGGATAAATTAGATCCTCGAAAAATGTATTTTGTAGGCTCAATATTTTCTTCACTAGCATTCTATTCATTTACACTGGTATCCAATTTTTACGAAATTGTGGGGACTCAAATTATTTTAGGTTTTTCATGGGCATTATTTTATGTTGGTGGATTGAGACGTGTTGAAGAAAGGAGTAGACAGTCTAATGCAGTTGCAACTGCTACTGGATTATATAATTCATCAATTTCTATCGCTCAAATTGTGGGTCCTTTTATTGCTTTGTTCTTCCTAAGATTTTCAGATTCATTTGTCAACACAATGTTATTTGCGGCAGTAGTAACAATATTTGCAGGAACATTTTATGGGCTAAATGAATTATACCCACGAAAATCTAATGCAATTTCAACCTAAGAAGATATAAGTATTTTATTCCATGAGTCAATTTGGAATTTAGATGTCGGGGAGGCCTGGCAATACAAATCCAAGACGATCTTCAGAGGAAATTGTATATGCGATCCTCAATTTCTTAGAAAAGAATGACAGATCTGTCAAATTAAATGATATTGCTCTTGAAATAGGAAGTAACACCAAGTTAGTTCAAAGATGGTTAAAAATAATTAAGGATATCCAACTTAAATCGAAAGTCACTTTTGAGGATAAGAAGGGTCCCAAAATCAAAATCCTGCATAATGGGAATAACTCACCCTCCGACAATAAATTTGGAATTTTTGGGATGGAACCATCATCTACCATGCAATCACATCTCCAAAATTGGTTAGAAGAAGCAAAAAGCAAACAACCTTCAATTTTTAGTGGTACATGGAGAATAGTTAAAACATTTGAAGAATCCCTACTGGTAATACATGATCCAAATATGTTAAAAATAGATGACCCACATAATTTATTAAGTAAGCCCACTTTAATTGTTGACAATCTGGATGGATTGAGTGTAACAAAACGAGAAGCTTTTTTCTATATCATGGGCTGGCTTACGTCACCTACCCTTGATATGAAGAAAAGCTCCAGTATAATGTCTTTAGATATATTATCATTATTGACCAATAATTTAATATCAGGGATTTTCACTGAAACTGAAGTACACAATTTAAACGAGCTTTTTCCTCTCCTACTTACAGATATTGGAATTATTAATTTTCAAAACTCAGTGGATTCTGAAGAAATAATTACCTTCATTCAAATTATAGCTAATTTGATTGATATTCGAGTAAATGAATCAGAAGAAATTATTACTAAATCTCAATTCTGGAGTACTTTAGATCCAATTGAGCAGAAGATGTTAATCGAGACTGAGACCGGGAGATTATTATTGGCAAAAATTAATTATTGTCAACTAAACCCGAATAGTAATACAAATTGGCCAAAAAGTAAAAATGAGTTCAAAGAATATCATGTGTGGGAAATTATCACCCAAATTGAATTGGGAAATTTACAGGTTAATTCAAGCGAGGTCATTGCATGTTTGTTCTACCTGGATGATAATTCAAATCACATCAATGATATCTTGTACAATTATATAGCACATATAATTAATCTTGAACCAAAATTACTTGAAATAGATCCCCTGCAAATTAATATTCCAAGTTTCTATAAACTATTGATGAAGATTAATCCCATACTAATAAATATGAATTACTCATCTAATTGGAATTGGAATGATCTAGGTAAATTACTAGCTTACTATAATCAATTGGACATGCAGCAACAACCCTTAATGAAATTATTAATCTCCCGTAAAGCAAATCAATATGCCTCCAGTAAGGATTTAAAAATTATTTATGATTACCAATTAATCAAAGATTATCTCAATTTAAGTATGAATTTTTTACCTCCAGAAAGTATAATTAACATTCTAACATGGAACTTAAACAACGGGAATCTATCAAATTCAGTAGATCTAATAAAATACACTCTCGAAAAGGATTTCTCTTTAAACCTCGATGCTATTAGCTTGTGCCATCTTTCTTTGACATTTAGTATGGACTTTGAACTGATAAATAAACTAATTAGGAAGTATGCAAATTTATTAAGTAAAAGACTTCTTTCAAGAAAATATGCAAAAATATTGAAAATTTCTAATTTTCTCCTTGAAGTATTAGGAGTGCAATATTATGAATCAGAAGGCAATAGCAAAGCTCTTTTCGGAAATACTTTGAGATTGGTGAATACCGAAATAAATCTGTTTCAAATTGATACTCTTCAAATCATATATAATTATTTTATCCAAATTAGTGACAGCAAAGAAAGTAAATCCAGAGCAATAAGGTCAAAATCAAGAAAATTGTTGTTAGAAATAATCAATCAAAATAATTTGGAGACGCATGAAGTTGTTGATTACAAAGATTTACTTAACAAAATCGTCGAATTGGATGTTGAGGACCAACATGACAATTTATTTATCTACACATATATGGTCTGTATAGCCTATTTACTTTCAATTCAGAGAGAAAGTAATTCCTATATCAGAGATAACCTTCGATCGAGTCGACGTCTTATTGAAAAGCATCTAGAGCATTTAGAGATAACTAGTTATGGTGCATTTGCTAAATTGATGCTTGTGGTTGTCAAAAATATCGAGGATGTAAGTGAGGAACAACAATTGATAAAGAATTCATTTCCTAAATTATCAATTGAATGTAGTATTGACCAACTATTGAGATTCCTTTTTATTCGTTATTTAATTAGATCTAGAACTGTTGTCATTTGATATTAATTTTTGATGAAACGCATATTATGAATCTACCAAAATCAACCATCGATTGTGAGCACAAAGCCCTTATCGACAGATTATTCGAAAGCCCTCATATGCGGAGAGGGCAGATAAATTGGGGTGAGACATTATTTTTCCCGACAGGTCCATGTATTTTTCACAACCTACATCTTAAGGGATTAGGGTGCGGACGGCTTAGGGCTAACATTAGATTGCAGCAGCAACTATTATCATATATAATCAACTCTATCATCTTATTAAAGTAAAAGAGACCTAATTTCAAGTGAAAATTAGATCTGAGATCCGAATGAACTTGAATACTATTTTGAAAAGATCTTTATCCACATCTTGTTTTGAAGATGGTGGTTGATTTTGTTAGGTTTTCCACTAACTATAAGTAAAGGTTTAGAGAAATTTGTATAATTAAAACTATAACAACTTTTTAGATACACAAAACAGTTACGAAATAAGTGTTTAACAAATCGCGCATTCCTGCTATGCAAGCTAAAGAACTAATGGATAAAATTACTAATAATGAGGATGTGACTTTATTAGATGTTAGACGGCCTAGAGAATGGGCGCAAACGGGCGTAATACCAGGATCGTTAATGATAGAGATGCAAACATTGCCTAGGGAATTACAATCAGGTTTGAACTTAAAAGATAAAGAACCAATAATCGTAGTTTGTAGAACAGGGAACCGTTCCAGTAATGTAGTGAAATATTTAATTGAACACTTAGGGATAAATGCAATTAATCTTGAAGGAGGAGTTGTTTCTTGGTATCAAAACGGTGGAGAGTTTGAGAATATTTAAGCAGGTACCATCAATGATTCTTTTCGCATAAATGGTAAATGTTCATGAACTAAAAATTTTGCTTCTTTGAATACATCAACATTTCCAACAAAATTGACGATATGACTTTCAAACAGTTCATAGAAGTTATTTGTGAATTCATCAAGTCCTTGATTTATGAAATATGAATTTCTCTCACAAATTAATACTGATACAATCTGTTTTTTACTTTTCATAATCAAGACCCTATCACTCATTCCAATTAATATAATATGACCCTCAGCATGCGCAATCTCCTGAACAAGATTTTGAATTGCCACAATTGCAGGTGATTTCAATGCAGCATGGGTTAAGTTTCCCTCAGTTCTGAATTCATTAATATAAGAAAAAAGAGTGACACCTTGCT
This sequence comes from Candidatus Heimdallarchaeota archaeon, assembly GCA_021399405.1. Next base: position 23,176 of record JAAFKL010000093.1, read on the forward strand.
CAGAATTAATGACGAGTAACTGATATACATCAAAAGGAAGTGAATAGGCAAATCCAGGATTTAATATGTAGGCCATTAGTACTATGGCTAGTGCGAATGTTACTAACCATGTATTGTGAATAATAAATTCATCACCCCCTAGTATTAACGGGGAATCTCTTAATCCTGAAGAATAATCTGCTCCAAAAATAATAAAATTGGTTAGCAGAGACGAAAATCCGATTAGCACAAATAAACTCCCATTTGAAACATCGGGGGAGTCTGCATGCCTTAATGTATGATACATTACCCTAAAACCAAAAATACTAATCCATAGAATTACCAAAGCAAACAAACCAAGATAAATATTTACTATCTGTTGTACGTCTTCAAATACGGTATTTCCTAAACCTAAAAATTCTACAACAATTAATAATGCACCTCCAGCAATTAGTGGTGCCGCAGTACCTATTATACCGATCGAATGACGTATACCTGGTCTTAATTGGTCAATTAATTCAATATGTAAATAGAGAAAAATGACGGCTATTGGAAATAGCAAATCTGCAACAGCTGCAACATAATCACCATTCCCATCAAATCTATCAAATATTTCACCTTCACCTGAAGAGAAAATATTCAAAAATTCAGCAAGGCCATGTAACAATACTGCAGTTCCAAGAAAACTTAAACCTCTTACATTTTGAACATAAGCCTTGTATATAAGGAAACCAAATAAACTAATTGAAAAGATAAAAGGTATAAAATGATAAATCCATGTGCCCTGAGTATCCTCCATGATTGATCCAAATGGACCACCCAGTAACCAAGCCAGGATCACAGTACCAGTAAATCCAATTGTAAATGCAATCAATGCTTTGTATTTCGGATCCATTTGATGCTCATATTCTTCTAGAATCGAAGAATTATCAGTACTTTGATTTGCCATGACGACTAAGTTCTGAAAGTAAATTTAATCATTTTTCACTCTTAGAGTATGAAATGTTTGGTTTTCGAAATTTATCACTCATAATTACAATTACTTGAAATGTTTCACGAAGACGAGTTTTCCTTATCATTATTATTTTCTTTACTTGAGACTGCACCTGCTGCTTCTTCGTAAGCACTATCATAAGTCATCCTAATAGGCTCCTTAGTCACAATCATTGTGAATCCAACCCACATCACTAATGCAGCTACAAGGAATGATAATACAAAAACAGGAATAGCTAGAGCCCAATACTGATCGGAATTTAGGGTAACAGTATTGGATTCTCCAATATTATCAATAATTAAGTATTTGAATTCTACTGCAATAACTAGTACAGATGGTATGAAGAGCAATAATCCTTTAAATTTTGGCATTTCTAATTGACCTTTGAATTTTCTATATAAAATTACATCTTGTGCATTTAGTAATAATGAACTCATTAAATGAGTTTATTTTCTATAACTCATAAACTTTGGTCGAAAATAGGTTGTAGAGGAATGTCAGCCAATTATACTTTTAGTATGAATTATATAGTATAAAACTATTAAATATTTATCTTTTTTATGAAAATGGGGATCATATTGGTTTCGGGGAGAATATGAGGCAATCGAAAAAGTTCAGTTACCCGAACTTTTTAAGTTCGTACACCCGAACACTATATACGGGAAATAACATGTCAATATTCTCAGTAGCTTCATTTGTGATAACCCTTCGTGAAACCATGGAGGCAGCTTTAATTGTTGGAATACTTTTAGC
>JAAFKL010000094.1 GCA_021399405.1 Candidatus Heimdallarchaeota archaeon
GTGAGGTATCATTCCATCCCATTTTGCTGCTCTTCTAAAAGGTCCCTTGTTGGGCCAAAGACCTCCGATCCAAATTGGAATTCTTGGAGTTTGTACCGGTTTGTTATAAGTTATATCAGTAATCTTAAAGTAATCACCATTGAAATTCACCTTTTCCCCACTCCATAATTGGTTGAGAATATTCAATCCCTCATCCAATTTTGTTGCTCTGACTTTTTTATTTGTATCTTCATTAAAAGGGGCAAATACAGGATCATCACCCAACCCTGCTCCAAAAATTAGTCTACCTTCAGATAGTTGATCAATAGAAACGGCCTCCTTGGCTAATTTCCATGGTCTTCTTCTGGCAACAGGTGTTACCATTGCTCCAATTTTTATTTTTTCAGTGTTCATTGCAATTGACGCAAGAGTAACCCAAGGATCTGTTGCAGAGGGACCTATACTGTCCCAAATAAAAAATGCGTCCCATCCTGATTGTTCTGCAATTTTTGCATATTTAGTAATTTTTTGGGGGGTATTGAGTGATGGACCACCATTGGGCATTAAAAGTCCATATTTCATTTTTTTGTTGTTTAATGTATCGGTCATTTTTCTCACAAAAATAAGATAATTAGATTTATTAGGTATACAGGCATATTTAACATATATTGTCGCGGCTATAATTTTGTAAGTTTCTGAATTTTTTGTAAAATTAATTTTTGTACAGTAAATAATTACTTTATCGTATCAGCATCTTCACCAAGTGTAATTAAGGCACTAAATCCAGGAACCATACCTTCAAAATCAACTAATTTCTTATCTTTCATTGTTTTTAATCTTAATCTTACCCCCTCAAATCTTTCTGATAGGATATCATTGAGCTCTTTGTAATTCATTTCTCCACCGTGAGAGCGAATCACGCCTAAAATCTCTTTATACTCCCCTTCATGATCCATTGGAGGCATGTTTTCAGTCATAATCTAAATTAAATTGCTCGATTAATAAGGATTATAACTCAATGATATTAAAATTCTTCATGATAAAAAGAAATATAGAAATTGGTAATTTATGGTTTGAAAAACTGTGGAACGAGGGGAATTTTGAGATAGCTCAAAAAATTATTCACCCTGAGTATGATCCAACTTGGATATTTATCCCTAAATCAGGACCTGCACAGGTAGTTCATGAAATAAAATATTTTAGAAGTGTCTTTCCCGATTTAAAATATCAGGTAATAGATATTATTGCCACGGATTCAGAAGTCTGGATTAGGTACAAAGCTACTGGAACTCAAGAAGGTAATGCATGGGGGTTTGAACCAACTAATAAAACGGTTGAATTTGAAGGTATTACAATATTGTATATCAATCCAGATGGTAAGATTATTGATAGATGGGGATCATTTTGTTTCTATGATATATTGAATGATTTGGAATTAGTTCCAAAATTATGGGAATTGAATGATCTGATCAAGCGAAAGTAATTTTTGAACTGTTATTTTGCCTAAATTTTGTTGTGATTAATTAATTTCTGACTATGGATATACAATATTTCAGTGAGGTCACGCGAAATCCAAAAAGCGTAATGTTTTTAATATTTTCAGCCAATATGCACCTTGAGAAAATGGATTTGCATACTAGATCGTTTTGGATCAAACGAGTGTTCATAATATTATTATTGGGTATTTTATTTATTAACATCAACTACAGCAATTCAGTCTATGCATCACCATCGAATTCCTCTTTGAACCTCGCACAATTAGTTGCACATTCGAGTATAAATATTGTTGGAGATTCTGAATTCCACGAAATTGCTTCAACTGAAATGTGGCCAGGGAAAGGAATTGAGGATGATCCCTATTTGATACAAAATTATCAGTTTACTGGATTTGGTTCTGATAACAACCCATTAATTAGAATTAGAGATTCAACAGTTTATTTTATTATTGAGTCGAACTCGTTTAATATTACGGAAGGAAAAATTCAATCTACCATAGTTCTAATCAACCTGGTAAATGGAGTCATCTTTAATAATATTATCGCAGGGGGTATTACGGGTATATATTATCAATCATCTGGATACACAGATTTCTCATCACCATTACCTAAGTTACTAATACAATCAAATGTTATAACCAAACAATATTCAGTTGATGATAGAATAACGGGGATTGCAATAGATATCAATGGTTTTGGTGTCGAGGTAAGGGATAATTTCATTACTGAAAGTGATCAAGGTATAAGAATCTCAGGTTCTGACAATAAAATTACGCGCAATCTAATTGAAGATACTGGTCTTCATAACCAGAATTTGAGCTTTCAGCGTTATTCTGGAACTGGGATAAGTATTTTTTCAGGAAGTGGTAATATTATCCAATTCAATACAATTATTAATTCATCAGGATATGGGTTATTAACCATTTCTCCTTTTGATGTAACGACTATTAGCGCGGGACTTTCCTTCGTTACATATACTGTCATTTCTTTTAATAATTTCATAACAAATAAATTGAGTGTAGATTCGCAACCCACTAGTTCCCAGGCAGTTGATGGGTTTTTACTTAATCAGACGTTTGATTATTTTGTAATTGGATCCGATTTAATATCGAGTTTTAGTCTAAATTATTGGAGCGAATCAACTGTTGATGAAGATAATGATGGAACTCTTGATTTACCTTACATCATTAGTGGGGATCAAAATAGTACTGATGCATCCGCTGTTTCATTTCCGTACGCTTACAATGAAAGCCCAGTAATTGATAATGAATTATCAGAGGATAATTTGCTTGAAAACATTAAAAAATTTATTTTATCACCCCAAGGAATTATTTTAACACTTCTTTCTCTAGGAGGAGTTGGGTATTATTTTATCAAACCATTAATGTTAAAAAAATCAGTGGGATTAACTCTAAATGGTAAACAAAAGGATATTGTGAAAGAGATATTCCGTTCTCAAACAAATTTGTACTTTCTTTTAATGGGCCAACATTCAATTCCGGATAAAAAGATTGATCGGGAGATTAGGAATGGTATTCCGAATAATCTATTAAATTATAAATTTTTATTACACCCTGTGAGACTTTCAATTACCAAATTACTGTATGAAAATATGGAAATGACTTCATCTCAAATACGTGAAATTGTTGATATCACTTGGAATGATTACAGTACCCACATTAAGGCCCTGCGTGGAAAGAAATACATTCGAGTGACCGATAAATTTGTAGACGGTTCAAAAAAACAAGTAGTGTCACTTGAGCCATTTGGCGTTCAAGAATATAAAATATTGACAGAATTACTTCATCTATTCTTAGACAATACATCTGATTTTTCTGCTTACTTGGAAAAAATTAAGGATATTAAAGATCAAAACTTGTATCCAGAATGATAAGAAATCCGAATTAATATGAAATAATTACTTTGTTCTAAACAATTAAATTACTAAACTTGTTTTGATAAATTTCCTCAACTCGAGCTGCATAGACAAAATCCATCTGCGAAATACCATCAATTCTATGTGTCCAAATTTGTACCACACACTTTCCCCATGCCAAGTGTAAATCAGGATGATGATTGAGTTCATCTGACATTTTACCTACCAAGTTAGCAAATTCTAAAGCCCGATTAAAATTTGTGAATTTGAAATCTTTTTGTAATTTCAGTTCTTCAACCTGTTCCCAATTGTGATTCAATTTGGAAATTAACTTCTGTAGATCTCCCCCTTTTAGAGGTGGTGTACCCACCCGAGTCGTCTTCCATTTGGAATTGGCTAATTCTTCCATTTAGCAATGTTCCAAAATTCAAGATTATAAACCCACTGATAAACGAATTCTTATCTGTAGTTTGAGGAATAATGTCTCGGGAAGTTAATTCTAGCCATATAGGCAATATACATAGCATAGGGTCAAATCATCCCAATGGGACATACTGTCTGCGGATATCACTTAAAGAACCTACAACCCTTGTATTTGGTAGATTTGGAAAGGGAAAACCCATTTCACTAAAGGTTGGTGAATATTTGTATATTGGCTCTGCTTTAGCTACGCGTGGTTCAACGACTCTTGGAAATAGACTAAGGCGACATACATCTCGATCCCCAGAATTCGAATCTCATAATATACAAAAAGAACTATTGTTATTTTTTGACGAAATTGGAATTTCCTATGCAAGTAAACCAGCACCCAAAAAGATGTTCTGGAATATCGATCACCTTCTTAACCTACCATTCGCTGAAATTATTGGGATCATTTTTATTCGCGATCCTAAACCGCTTGAAAATTTGTGGAGTGAACATTTGGAGCAGCTTCTAGAAACAAGTATTTTTGAAAAAGGATTAGGGGCAAATGATTCAGCAGGTCACACGCATATACAATATTCAATGATGTCAAACCCTCAATGGAGTAAACTGCTATTAGAATTACCCATTTGATTTATTGCATTATGTGATCAAATTTGTTTCCTCTATCAGTATAGCTATAAAAGATGAAAAAATAGTTGCGTATGCAACATAAAGTATCATTTGTTATGCTGCTAATAGTTAGAATGTGGAACTAATGGGCAATAGACCATCATCATTATCATATGGGGCAATGGCCATAGCAATCCTCGGATGGGGATTATCTACAACATTTATCGAATTTGGCCTTGAATTTGTTGCTCCGTTCCCATTCTTATTTTATCGATTCGGACTAGCAACACTTGTATTAACTCCCTTTGTTTTCTATTTCCGTCGTTCAGAATTTTTTGAATTAATTAAGAATAAATGGACATGGGCAATCGGCCTTGCAGAAGCCTCTGGATTGACATTGCAATATCTAGGTCAAGAGACGGTTCCTGCCGGTTTGGCGGCTTTGTTGTCACTAAGCTTCATTATTATCGTCCCTTTCCTATCCCCAATCATACTGAATGAGAAATTAGAAAAAAATCATTTAATTGCTATGTCAGTTGCGTTTATTGGCGTAATTTTTATTTCAACTGAAGGAAATGTGAACAACATAATGGGCAGTTCGTTTATAGGGATTATATTACTTCTCGGGGCTGCTGTTGGTTATGCATTTTATATCATATCAACCTCGAGATTAACTACTATTGAAAAACCGGATGTAGATACTTTCACCTTGTTTTATTCAGTATTGCTGATTATTACCCTTGCAAGCCTTGTTACCTCACTGACTTTCAGTGAATTATCCTCTGTTCCAAGTGAGGGAATTCAATGGATTGTCCTGTTAACAATCTTTTCTACCTTGATTGCTTTCTTGGCATATTTTAGGGGAGCACAGGAAATTTCAGCAAATGTGATGTCAGTATTATTGCCTTTACAGATGTTAGTCCCTTTTACAATTGATTTCTTTGTCCTAGGCAGGACTTATTCATTGTGGGTTATCACGGGATCTGTTTTGGTAGTGTTGGCTATGGTAATTGTTGTGATCCAACCCTATCTTGGTACTCCAGAGAAGGACTCAAAGGTCCTGATTAAAGTTGTAGAAAGTTGATATTATGACATATGAAATACGATTTAGAGCACAGCATGATTGTCCCTTTCTCGAATTTGCAAATTCTTTCGAGCATGGTTTATTCGGATATTGTAGCAGGGAGTTTGATGTTTTAATGATCCCCGGAGATGTAAAAGTAGAGAATATAAGGCTAGGGAAGAAATTATTCAAAAATTTTGATAAATGGAAAATCAATACAACTGGGACCGATTCAAAAACCAGTTACATGATTATGGATTGTGATTGCGAGGATTTTTATTTTGGTGATGAAGATTCTATTACCGCTCGAATTCTTAAGAGGGGTGGTATGATGAAATATCCAATCATATATGAGGATGGGTGGGAATATCACAGAGTTCTATGTTTGGATAAAAAAGTAGTTTCGAAAGTTCTGGAATTAATACAAACTCTTCCTACGTGGGAAATATTGGCCACCGAGGACCTTGGAATTGATGGTTTATTCAAAAGTCAGATGTTATCAATTCAAGAAATTATTGGCGATTTGACTAATCACCAAGCAGATATACTGACAAAGGCATATGAGGGTGGATATTATGATATCCCCAGACGTATTCGCATGCAAGATATTGCTGATGAACTTAAAATCTCACGTTATGGGGTCGAAAAGGTTCTGAGAGCGGGGGAGAACAAAGTAATCCGTTCTATCATGCCTTATTTGTATTTTAAAACAGAATCAAAATAACTCAATTTTCTAAAAATGAACGACAAATTTATTTTCAAGAATTCCTATATTTATGATTCAGCATTTAATTCTTAACATATTTTAGTATCGACACCTTGATGAAATTTGTAATGAGGAATGCAAAAATTGCATATACCCAAACAAATAATGCCAAACTACCCCCAATTGGGGTCATAAATACTCCCAATGCTGCAAATATAGTCGCAATTATTTGGGTTGTCTCTGATGTTACAAATAATATTTTAGCAGGATATGGTTTCTGCCAAAAATTATTTTCTTCTGTTCTTGTCAAATAAATCGTCATATGCCCACTGACAGCTAATTTCAGAAATATTAGGGTCTGTAATTTGAGTATGCTTAGATGGAGAAAATATTTCCCTATTAAGAAGAGAATAAAACTAAAGCATACTCCTGTTGACCCAAGTATCGAAGTGATGAATAATACCCTATGTAGGTTCCATCTATTTGGATATTGAGATGGTTTAACATTATCAAACGCAATTGTCATAATTGGTAAATCGTTTAAAAGGGCCAAGATCACAATCATGATTGCTGTAATTGGATAAAAATTAAAAATCAAAATAACTAAAACCAAAAATATTAGGACTCTAACCGTCTCTGCAATGCGATAAGTTGTGTAGCTTTTCATTCGTTCAAATATTGTTCGACTTTCCTCAATAGCATCGATAATCACTGAAAGTCCAGGTTTAGTAAGCACTATATCCGCAGCAGATTTTGCAGCATCAGTAGCATTAGACACAGCTATGCCGACATTTGCGTTTTTTAATGCAGGAGCATCGTTGACCCCGTCTCCTGTCATCCCTACAATGTGACCTTCTTTCTGAAAAGCCTCCACAAGTTTGTATTTATGTTCTGGATAGACTTCCGCATATCCATCAATATTCTCAGTTAAATTTGTTCCATTACTTTCTCCATCTTCCCACAACATCGATGCTGAAACAAAATTCTCTCCTAAACCCAATTTGGTTGCAGTTTCCTTAGCAATTGCAATGTGATCTCCAGTAATCATTTTTACCTCTACTCCCATAGCTACAGCCTTTTTGATAGTTGCAGCTGAATCTCCACGTGGAGGATCAAATATAGCTACAATACCGATAAAATGCCATGTATTATCACCTTCAGTTTTTGCAACACCTAAAACACGGAACCCCTCTGATGCGAATTGATTTTCGTAATCCACAACAATTGGAGTTATGCTAGATCTATCTGTGACTAATGATAATATCGCTTGGATTGCACCTTTTGATACTTTCATTGTCTGTCCATATTTCTCAACAACCGATTCGGTCCTTTTGACAACTGGATCAAATGGAAAAAATTTTTGAACAACAAATTCTTTAACATCACCATCCATTGCTTTGAATTTTTTAAAAAATATATCATCAATAGGATCTTTATCATCCTCTCTCGATGCCAAAACCCCAAATTGAATTACTTCTTTAGATGTATAATTTTCAAAAGGGATAATTTCTCCGACAGTTAATTCATTTTTAGTTATTGTGCCGGTTTTATCTACACAGAGGATATCCATTCCTGCTAATTCTTCAATTGACAATAATCTTTTAGTGATTGCTTTCTTCTTGGCAAGATCAGAAGCACCGACGGCCATAGATACCATTAATACTGCTGGAAGGGCAACAGGGATCGCTGCTATAATCAAAACTAAGGCAAATTGAAGGAGTTCAGAAAAATTTTCACCGCGAGATAATCCTACAATAAATACTAGTGACACTAATGTGATAGCTAATACAATCAGATAATTGCCAATTGTAATTACGGCTTTTTGAAAATGACTCTCTGTCCTTGCCTCAGAAACTAAGGAAGTGGTTTTGCCAAAAAATGTGTTAATGCCAGTACCAGTAACGATTGCTGTCATTTCTCCTTTCCTAACTATTGACCCTTCATAAACAACATCTGAAGATTTTCTGTTTTTAGGGAGCGACTCTCCTGTTAATGCAGATTCATCAAGATTTAGATAATCTCCTTCCAATAATTTCAAATCTGCAGGGATGATGTCTCCAAGCCTAATCCGAACAATATCTCCAGGAACTAATTCCCTAGCATTAATTATTTGCCAATTTTCATCTCTCAATGCCCTCGCTTTTATTGCAAGTTTACTTTTAAGCAATTCCACTGCATTTTCAGCTTTATTCTCTTCCCAAAATCTAACACCTGCATTAATAAGCAGCATCACAGATATTATGAAAAAATCTTCCCAGTGCTGGATTATTATTGAGAGAATTGCCGCAATTTCAATCATCCAAGGAATTGGTCCCCAAAAATTGATCAAGAATCTCTTAAAAAGATTTGTTTTTTGTTCAATAATCTCATTGTACCCAAATGATTCAATACGATGTTCTGCTTCTAATGATGTGAGCCCATTCTCACTGCTTTCTAATTTTGAGTATATCTGGCTAAAGTTTAATTCTTTTGCTATTTCTGTTTTGATAATATTAATATTCGTCTCTCATTCCTTCTCCATTCTCCGGACTGATTTTGTTTGCATATGAACTATCCATGGGTAAATTAGATATTACATTTATCCCACATCACGGATTTAAACATGTGGTTTACATGCTTCACATAGGGTTAAAGTACGGTTTGACACCCCTCTGATAGAGTGATGGGGAATTGTCAAATAATGAGCGTGATCATGACAAATGTATTCGTGACAAAAATGACATTGTAAAAGAGTCTGTTTTTCACATTCTTTACACATTGAGGTTTTTAGTAGTGAGTTCATACTTATAACTTAAGCATCGAAATATATAAAATCAATAATGCGAAACAAAGAAATCGCACACTTAGGGCTTTCAAACGTTGATAATGTTAATATTATGGAATTTTGTTTGAAATACCGTATGTATAATAATCCGTCTATACTTAGAATTAGACAACTATAGGATGTTTTAAACATTTGAATCAGTTAAATTTTGTATTTCGAAAATAACTATCAAAAAAATTGAAAATTACGAACGTGTTTATTTGATTAGATATAGAGCTAATATTTCCATTAGATAACCGTTATTAGAATAACAGAACATAATTTAAAAGCTACATCTCTGTATTAATACAGAATATAAAATTAAAATTCTATCCTCTAAAAGGATCGGGGAGATAAACTACATCCTTTCCACATTTAGTACATGTACCAAGTTCCGCACAATATCCAAACACAATTCCTCTTGCGAGAAGATTTGATTGTTCATCTGATAAATGATCCAAACCTCGAAAATCTGGTGTACGTGATATTTCTCTTAGCAATGCTTTTGCCCAAATTTGAACCTCTGGTCTAGCATGTATACAGGTTCTTATCGCCATAATATTCAAGAAACCGAATATATCCATCATTTCAATTTGTATCAGTTCCATATTATGTGGTAAAACGTTAATAGCTTCCTTAGCTTCAATTCCCTCTGCTACTAATTTTGAATGTAATCTCAAAGATTCTGCCGAAACTTCCATTGATTTCATGGGGATTTCCTCGTTACCAGAACTTAATTGTCGCTTATGTAACTCTGGCATACTGATCTTTGGGGTATTTTCTAATGCGTGATAAATGGGTTGTACCATTCGATTAGACCTGGTATGTCTCCACGTGTCTATGGCTCCACTCAGGTCAATTTTTGATGCAAATGTGAAACTTGTCAATTCGAGAGCAGTTTTACTAGCTTCATCTTTATTTTGAAATATCTCAGACAAATCATTTAAGGTAATTCCCAATGGATTAAAGTATCCCACCATTAATGCATCAGGTCCTGCCTTATCAAATTGAGTTTCTAAAGTGAAATCCTTGTATAATTTCTCGAAATAGTGATTATGTGGTAGTAAGAAACTGTGGTCTGCATACCATAACATTGGTTCATCCATCAAATCGTTAGTCCCGATTTTTTCAGCCATTTTAAGATGTAATTCATACTTCTGATCATCAGCTTGTCCCTTATCAAACAGATATGATTGAAACATAATTGGATATTCTTCTGCAGCAGATGAATGAAGCTTATCAGCAAAATCGATGATAGAAGATGGAAGATAATCTAATTTTCTCCATCGAGTATAACCCTTGAGACTTCGTAGATCAAGATTACCTGCAAATCTTGTTTTAGTTGATAATGGTAGAATTTTAAATGCGTCTTGAATGTAGGGGTCAAATCCTTTATACTTCTCAGGTCGTTTATCAACAATATCCCAATAAAGTTCAAATCTTTCTTGGAACGAAGCCCTTACTTCATCATTATCATCAATCGAAGGTGTGGATACAACTTCTTCTAGAACCACTGATCTCCTAGTTTGTTGCTGCATTCTGTAAAATTTTCCTAGTACAAAACAACTGGAAACAAGTGAAGAGCATACGACCTCTAAATCAACACCTCCTACAATCATAGCACCCATGTGTTGGCGATTCCAAGAGTGGTTTCTGACTCCAGTAACAAATTTAGCTCTATCCTCTTCCGATAATGCCATCTTTTCCCAATACACTTCAGAAGCACTACCTGACTTAAGAGTGGCATTAATTTTACTTGCGAACCACAAATCTGCGTCATCCGCTAGTTGTCTTGAACCATCAGGATGTTTAATCTTGGGTAAATGAGCATAAGTGTCCACCTCTTGGTAGACCGTTTTCAATTCCCTACTCAATCTTAGAGGGTTTGATTTTTATAGATTTTAAAATAATTCTGCTTACGTGGATTGATAAAATCGATTGAGATTGTATTCCTAGTAAAAAAACCATCATAGGATTAATAATTTAATTTAAGCTAGATAAAGTATCATTCTATTTTTATCCACCTCAAATAAGAAAAATTGGGCGTCCTTTGTCAAATCTTGTTTATCTCTATCCACTATTATCCGCGGCTTCTTTTGCCACATCAAGCGTGATAATTAGAGATTTAGATCGCATTGGCTCTCCTTTGTTTCTTAACCTACTACGAACCTTGACTGGCGCAATATTATACATTGTTTCTCTCTTTTTATTTGGTTTTACCTCTGATTTACTTGAATTAAGTGGCCTTGTGATCCTTTATCTTGTACTTTCAGTTCTATTTAATGTCGTCATTGGAGATACATTCTACTTCAAATCTCAGACAATTTTAGGTGTAAAAATAGCTACACCAATTGTTAATGTGTATCCTTTTGTGACAATTCTCTTGTCATCCATTTTTCTAGCAGAAAAATTTGATGATAATTTCTTAATAGGGGGTTTCCTTATTATTGTAGGGATCATTATCTTATCGCAAGAGATTCAGGACGATGAGATTAGAGAGAATGGATTCACATCTAGGGATAAGATGATTGCTTTGTTGTTAGCTTTTGGATCAGTCTTAATGTATGCGTTAGGTATTTTCTTTACAACTTTGGGTTCTGAAGACCTTAATGTCAATGTCGCTAACTCCGTGAGACTTCCGTCAGGGGCATTCCTCTTGCTAATAATTTTGTTAGTCCAACCATATCAATCAAACACTAACACTCAGAAGGTTTCCCTTAGGGAACAATTTCGAAAACTTTCAACAATTGATACTTCAGACAAAATCAAAATTTTTGTTGCAGGATTACTTGGTACATATATATCATCACTGTTTTTAGTTCTTAGTACTCAAGAATTGGGTGCTGGAAAAACAGCAGTTCTTACTTCTACTGGTCCCTTGTTTGCATTGCCATTGGCAATATATTGGCTTCATGAAAAAGTGGGAAAAATGACAATCATCGGTACAATTCTGTCTTTAGTTGGTTTATGGATGAGTATATCTTGAAAATTTATTATTTGCTCTTATCAAAATCTTTCATATTTTTGAAGAATTCATCTTTATTGAAAACATCAAGGTAAACAAAAAGAGTCCGATTTTGGGTATAGGTTGCGATTTTAAAATGATCCTGGATAAAGTATAAACTCAAAACTTGAACATAAGATAATTCTTGACCATTTTGCCTTCTTCTATCAATATAACTGCGTGCTTCATTTGAGAGTTCTGATCCTGCCCAATATACCCATAAACTGGATTGATTTAATTTGTGTTCACCGTACAATTCGAGGACTATTCGATCTTTGATGCGATAGTTCAATATCTTATTCAATTTTTCGTGAGTATTTGATGAAATCCCAAGATAGGTAATAGAAGTGTATTTTTGATAAAATTTAGCAATTAGTTTAATTCCTGATCTTTTCTTTTCCTCTTGCCTGAGATAATCTTGATGACCAGCTACAAGAACAACTGAAATTTTTCGATCCTCGAAATATTGCAATTGCTCTTCCGCATCATATCGTTTTGCTTGAACTGTGATATGTAACCGTTTCAAGTCCTCTTCTTTTAGATTTTCTAACTGCAATTGCTGATCCACCCAATGATCTAATCTATCAAATTCAGCATCAATTACGATCTCTTGATATGATTGTTCTAGTATGTCTTCGACTGAAATTCCATATTTTTGTAAAATAGAGAGCTTCAATGCAAAACCAAAGGATCCCTCTAGTTTTACTTTTTCAACTTCGTGTATGCTTTTTTTGTATATCTTCGACTTAGTGTCGAGGATGATATTCACCTAACATAATTATACCTCATAACATCATATTCCATGCTAATTTCACCTAATACTCTTTCCTGCAAGCTGTCAAATCTCAAAATAAAATAATCTATACTGTTATAATTTTGTGCTGCGTTAAATAGGAAGGTGATTCCTCATAGAATACTCCAATGTATTATTCATTCGAAGTTATTTATACGTTTGTATAACTAAATCAATTCAAGTTTGTAAATAAAAAAGATAACTTGTTCATGTTCACTAGAGTATTATTCAAATAATTATTAGACATGTTGTATAATATGATACAACCTAGGAATATCGAAATAATAGGGCAAGATCAATCAGCCAAATTTGCAAATGAATTTCATGTAATGCACACACCCAATGAATTTGTACTATCCGTGGTTGAAGTTATACCGCAGATGAAGTTTTCAACTCAAGAGAACATAACAGAAGACGGTAAAAAACGCAACATTGCGAAAATAAGTTCTGCTGGTATTATTCAGAAAGTTGTTGGAAGATTTGGAATGTCTCCTGCTGCTTTCAAAAAGATGGTTACAGTGATGAATAAAAATTTACAACAATACGAAACCAAGTTTGGATCGATTGCGATTAATCCCCCAGAAGGCTTGCAATAGTAATTAAATTATTTTGGAGCCCAGTGCAGATCCAATTAATCCTACAGCTAGCTCTGCAGTTTTGTTACGAACATCCAATGTAGGGTTTACTTCAAGCATATCGAAAGATACTAATTTCCCTGTGTCATGGACTAATTCCATCAACAAGTGAGCTTCTCGATATGTTAAACCTCCTATCACTCTGGTTCCAGTACCGGGGGCCACGGTTGGATCTAAAGAATCTATATCAAACGAGACATGAAGATTATCTACCCCATTTGTTGCAATTTCAATTGCTCTACTACTGATATTTGCCATCCCGTGTTCATCGATATCTTTCATAGTAAATACAGTGACATCTGATTCATTCAATAATTTCTGCTCTGCTGGATCTAGATCTCTTGCTGCTATAAGCACACTATTTTTTTCAATCACGGTTGGAGATGGTCCAATTTCGAGCAATGATTTATGTCCTCTGCCAGTAATAACAGCAAATGGCATTCCATGTATATTCCCTGATACGGTTGTGCTATCAGTATTAAAATCACCATGAGCATCTACCCAAATTATCCCTGTTTTACCGTTATGCAAATTTCTCATGCCTGCAAGAGTACCAATTGTAATTGAATGGTCTCCCCCGATAATAAGCGGGAAGAATTCCTTGGTTAAAGCATCTTGTATCGCATCTTTTAGATGGCCACAGGTATCAATTATGTAAGGAAGATAGCGTAATTTTGGATTGCTTATCTTTTCATCACTTGGTTCTTCTTCCATATCATGACAATGTAAATTCCCATAATCTTTAATTTCATACCCAAGAGATTCAATTTTATTGTGTAATCCCGCTACTCTGATAGCCATTGGTCCCATATCAACACCTCGGCGAGATGCTCCCAAATCTTGAGGTACGCCAATAATTGCAATCTTGGATCGATTAACCATATATTATTTAGATCTCATATTGGATTATATAAAATGTTATACTCATACTCGATTTGCAACATTACTCAATTGATCTAAACATTAAGGAAACGAAGTAAAAAGCAAATTTTATATTGAAATTTCGTTAGTTGTTAGCGATTAATTATTAATTATTAAAAGTCAGATTCGAGTCGTGGAACCACGACAAATAGCTGGCCGGGTAGCAAAGATTACGCTGTTCATCTCATTATTTGTCTCGTTAGGTGTATATTCAGGGATCCGTAACGCGGATGACACCATTTTTCAAGATTTAAAAATAATTGAAATTGAAGATGAAGTACAAGTTTATAGAAACAATTTAGGTGTACCAACAATCATTGCAAATAACATTAAGGATATGGCATTCGTACAAGGTTATGAATTCGCAAGGGACAGAACCTTTCAACTAGAGCTGTACCATGCTTTGATAAATGCTAAACTTTCAACT
Organism: Candidatus Heimdallarchaeota archaeon; assembly: GCA_021399405.1. The sequence goes on from JAAFKL010000094.1 coordinate 14,739, forward strand.
ATATTTGGATTCGATCTTCTGGAGGCTGATGTCATGATAAAATCGCTCGATTTCAAAGCTATAGGCATGAGAGCAGAAGCTAAACTGGATCAATTTTATCTTGAAATTGTTGGTTCATACGTAAATGGAATTAATTTATATTATGAACAACACGAATTCAATCTACCTTGGGAATTCCAAGTTTTAGGAATTAATCCCAGTATATGGGAGATATCAGATTCTCTTTCTATGCAGGCAGTATTGGCTTACTACTTCAATTTCGATGGCTTTGCCAATGAACTCAAACGCTTAACTACAATCAAAAAAGTCGGAATGAGTAAATCTTTAGAATTATTTCCCATAGAATCCCAAAGCGCTCGAAATTTTCTACTCAATTCTAATGCGACATATAATGCATTAGAAACGGAATACGAGGATCCATTCTCCACTCTTTTTCTGAAACAAGATTTCCAAGCAGTTACTGGAAATAACTGGGTAATAAATGGGTCAAACACAATTTCTGGCAATCCAATCATGGCAAATGACTTGAGTATGCGTTTAAGTATACCCAGTTTTTGGTATGAAGTTAATCTTCAATTATCTCATGACAGACTGAATGTCCAGGGATTAGCAATACCTGGTTTGCCCTTAGTATTAATTGGTCATAACCAAGATCTCGCATGGGGAGTAGGAGAATCTAACATTGATTCCGTTGATCTATTGTATTTCAATTCTAATACAACCCATTATTATCACGATGGTTTGTGGAAAGAGTATGATGTTAGATCCTATGAATTTGATATAGCAGGGTTCCCAGCTATTGATCGGAAGATATACAAAACGGTTATGGGCCCCATTCTAAACATCTCCGAAGGCTGGTATTCAGTTCAATGGACTTTGCTGGAAAACATGACTAGAGATTTGATGTTTCAGTCTATTTATTTATTAAACACTGCTACATCAATAACTGATGCCCATTTAGCTTTAGAATACTTAACGGCTCCTAGTATTAA
>JAAFKL010000012.1 GCA_021399405.1 Candidatus Heimdallarchaeota archaeon
CGACAATAGTTCACAAGATTGCATTACTTGTTGAGGAATTGACTTTAAAACCCAGGAGGACTTTGGATACCATAAAGAAGGACTTGGGAGCATTGTATGAAATAATGTTGAACCACATTTCCGAAAATAGATCAGACGTAATTCAGGCATACTCAAAATAGATTTCGGCAATTTAACAATAATTTGAAAAATCATCAATTTATGGGGACATGGTTTGTTAATTCCTTGTTAGCTTTAAGCAAGAAAAGGAAATACCAAATGAAGAACAGAGATATTGAAAGTAATTGTGCAATAGCAGCGTGAAAATATAAATCACCAAGCAATATTGCCCCCCAAATCACAAATGCAACTATTGTTGAGATAAACGAAAAGTATGACCATTGAATCCTACTTGAGAGTTTGATTGATATTTTTATGATCCCCAATGGACCGAAAACAAACGCAATGACTGCTGAAATGATATGTACCCAATACAACCAAGATATGGAATAGGACAATGGAAAAATGCCGGTAAATACCCATCCCAAAAATGCAATCCTCAAGCTCAAAATCTCACCAGCTTCAATTTGGATGTGCTTATGAAGAGTTTTTGTTGAATAAAGAAAGAAGATCCCAGCAAATACAAAGGCAAAAAAATTGAAAAATATAAAATAAGGAGTATTCAACTCACCTAATTCGGAAAATGGTTGCCGGAAATGATTATATCCATCCCTCAAGAACGAGACCATTAGAGTTGCACAAATTAAAGATGAAATGGCGATGATGCCAGCTCTCATTTCACTCATAATATTCACTATAATTCAGTATTAAGTAAATCAATATACCGAAACTTCGGAAACCCTATCGAAATGGTCTCGATTAAGCGTATATATTGAATTTATACCATTACTAACCCCTATCCCAATTATCATTCCATCCCTGAAATCAATCATATTTCCCTCTAATTTCAGTCGCCCCATTATTTCAGCGGTTTTTATTGCTGCTTTTCTGTCAAATTGTAGTACTGAGAACTTAGACATTAAATTTATAATACTGTCAATTCTATTTTTCTGGTCAGATGATTTGTTGAGATAATGTTTATTGCTTGTAATTCCGTAAACTAACTCCATCACTGAAATTTCAGTTGTAAATAATGGGATGTTTTCTAGTTTATCTATTTTTGAAATAACATTTGGATTTTTTCGAAGTATCTCAACTAAGACAGAAGTATCAAATAAAATCAAGATAATTGGACCTCATCCATTGTGTATCTCATTTCGTGAATAGAATTTTTAACACTCTTATATTCATCTTTTTTCATATCTGACCAAAGTACTTTCTCTTTGATCCAGATCGATAGCTCAGAAGATAATTTTTCATTACATAACCGTTTGATTACATCACCAAAACTCTCATTCGGTAGTTTTAGCTTAGAAAGAAGATTGTATACTTCATTAGTTAATGAAATTGTTTTGGATGCCATCACATCTATATATGTAGACGATGTATAAAAAAGTACTGATTTTGAATATGAAGTACGTACATTGATTATTAATACAATCCTGGGAATCTTGAGTTCATTTGACCCTGAATTGAACTGAACCAATCATGTTAACGTAGATTAGTTCTGAAATCAATCTATGTTCCGATTATAGAGGATTCTATTGTTTTCATCAATTTTTGACATAATGAAGATGAAGTAAATCAAACCGAAAAAACCTGCAAATTCATGTGATAAAAATATCCAGAGGCAAATGAAAATTAATACTCCAACTGCAGTTACACCGGCCATACTAGTTAATTCTGGTTCTGATTCTGAAAATTCGGAAAATTCTGCCCTCGATTGATCTTGTGATTTCTTATTTTGCTCATAGAGGAAGCTAGCCAGTCCTAAAAATATTATTGAGAAAAATAAAAAAACAACAAGCTTTCCAGTAAATCCGGTAGGATCCTCCACTAAACCCCTTAAAATAAAAATTATGATCGTTAGAATCAATATAACCTTAGCTATATCAAACATTTTGGAATTAGATGAGTTGATTTTTTCTTTATTTGACACTTGAGAACATCCCATTAGTGTTTCAATAAGATTGTCGCTATTATATGTGTAATCGAAAATATTATCAGATAAATTAATCCTAGATTGCACTGAACCTAATCGTATTATTTAAGTACATCAACTCATCAGATTGTTTGAGGAATTGACATTACTCACGGAAGACTTCAAAACGCAGGCATAGTTCGAAAGCGAACACCAAAAGTGCCCAAGAAATATCCAAATAAGAAGCGACCTGGCCCACGAGTCAGCAATAGAATCAATTTCTTCAATAGACATTTTCGCAATAAACCTGCTGGTCAAAATAGAGGAACCCGAAGATAATAGAAACCTTAACCCTCAATGGGGTATGAAAATTGGTAGATACACCAGTACAAACTAGTGATTTTGCACCAGAAGTCAGAGCTGAATCTACAGAAAATGAGATTAATGCTTACAAAGAAGTTATCCAACTTATTATTCAAGAGAAGCCCAATAAGAACAAACTTGAGAAACTCAAGAGAGAAATGGCTAAGAAATACAAGCTTGGTAAATATCCAAGAAATTCTGATATCTTAAAAAGCGCTTCAAAGGAGAATTATAACTCGGTACTACCATATCTTCGGATAAGAAATGTTAGATCTTTATCAGGAGTAAACGTGATCTCTGTATTTACTGCACCATTTGCTTGTCGTCATGGTGCATGCATATTTTGTCCTGGAGGTCCATCATGGGGAACTCCTATGAGTTACACTGGGAGAGAACCAGGAGCTATGCGAGCAATCTCCAATGGTTTTGACCCAATTTCTCAAATTAAATCAAGAATTGATCAGCTACAGGCCACAGGTCACAATGCAGAAAAATTAGAAATCATTGTAATGGGTGGAACGTTCAATTCCACTCCAGCTGCATACCAAGACCAATTCATGCTTGGTGTTTATGAGGGGATGAATGATGTTTCCGCAAAAACAATTGAAGAAGCAAAAACCCAAAATGAAACAGCTAAGTATCGTTGTATTGGTTTGACTTTTGAGACAAAACCGGATTGGTCAACAAAATCACACATCCGAAAAATGATGGAATATGGAGTAACTCGAGTGGAACTTGGTGTTCAGACCCTTCGTGATGAAGTACTGAAATCCACTAATCGAGGACATGATCTGCAGGAAACAACAGATGCCTTTGCTGCGTTGCGAGATGCAGGATTAAAGATAACTGCACATATGATGCCTGGACTTCCTGGAACAACCCCTGAAATAGATATTGAAGATTTTCACACATTATATTACGATCCCAGATTTATCCCTGATGAAATGAAAATTTATCCAACACAGGTAATTGAAAACACGCCACTTGCTGAAATGGTATTGAAAGGCGAATATAAAGGATTATCAAATGAGGAAACTTTCAGAATAATGAAGGAAGCCAAATTAATGACCCCACCATTCGTAAGAATAAAAAGAGCATTGCGTGACCTCCCAATTCCAATGGTTATGGATGGACCTACATGGGCAGATATGAGAGCTCGAATTCAAAAGGATCTAGATCAAGTTGAAGCAATTAAATGTCGATGTATTAGATGTAGGGAAATTGGAATGAATTACTATAAAGATCCTGAGAATTTCAAATTAGGAGAGGTAAAACAGCATTTAATATCATATGAAGCTTCTGGGGGAACTGAGCATTTTCTATCTTATGAAGATGAAAATGAGATATTAATTGGTTTTGTAAGACTTCGATATCCCAGTGAGAATATTATTTTCAAAGGATTGCAAAACGCCTCAATCATTAGAGAGCTACATGTATATGGATCTGCTCTTGCAATCGATGACGTGAGTGATCCACATATTGAGCAGAGTTTTCAACACAAAGGTTATGGGCGTAAATTATTACAATGGGCTGAAGAAATGACTCTAGAAGCAGGATACGAAAATATTGCTGTCATTTCTGGTGTTGGAGTTCGTGAGTATTATCGAAAATTTGATTATGAACTCGATGAATATGATAGATTTTATATGGTCAAAAAGCTCAAGTAACAATAAGAATAGTGCTATTAGCCCCTAATAATCTATTTGGTGAATAATTTTATGAGTGATCAGTACAATGATTTGGAAGTAGAAACTTTTGATCGTACTGATATGAGAGATATAGTAGCTTCAAAAGTTAAAAACCTAAGAAAACAATTCAAATTAATCCCATTAAAATTTGAGCGATTTAATCTTAGGTTAGCTGCTCAACTAAAAAAAGAATGGGAAATTGAGAATAAAGAATACGTCAAGAAAAATAAATCTGAAAAACCACTTGTAAGGCTTGAGAGATGGAAAGCTATGAGTAGGAGTTACAGATCTAAGGGAATTGCTCAATTAAGTGAAAATTGGTATGAAGGCTTCTGGAGATTAAGAGCAGATATGGCACTTATTGTTGCATTGTATGAGTTTAGTGAGATAGACCAAATATCAAGACGAAAGGAAGAATTGAAAACTGAAGCATTAAAAAATCTGAAACCAATAGCTCTCAGAATGAAAGGACCTAGAAAACCATCTAAAAAGAAGATTCTACTAAGAGATATTTCATATGACGTTGAAGATGCCTTTCTGACCATGGTCCATGAGCTAGAAATTAAAACCATAGAGACTAGAGATCTGATCAGTAAATTAGTTGCTCCAACAAAAAAACTTGCAATCAAAACTAAGATTAAAAGATTCCAAGACGCTGTATTAACAAGAGAGTATATCACATTAATTACCCAAGCAGTGGCACCCAGACAGGGAATGCAAGATAGCGAATATAACAACAATTCCACAAATTAATTGTCGAAATACGGATTCTAAAAGCTAGTTGTTAAATTTAATAAAAACTAATTTTATTTGTGAGTGGAAAATTAATCAAGCTTGAAATGGTTGATAAATTGCAACCCATAGAATGTCCAACTCGAGGATATATTAATTTCCCATGTGCGATCTGTCAAGAATGTGAAATTGGTGCAGTCGATGTAGTCATGGAAGAAGGGCTTTTGATTGAGAATACAGTTAATTCGATCCTAATTCATATGGAACTGCCTATGCGAGGTGAAGATCCAGTGGAGAAAGCTGCATTAATGTCATTAAAAGCTCAAATGTCAGAAAAAATTGCAGCAATCCAAAAAGGACATTGGGAAGGTGGTGATTTCTCCATACTTTTGACTGATGAATTAGTCAAGGACAAGGCATTAGTTGCCAATGTAGAACGTTTTGTAAGTGAATTCCCCCGTGAATGGTCTATGCTAGCTGTTAATGCTAAAAGAAAAATCACTGAGTGGGCAAAAACTAGCAGTAAGCAGCTGGCGCATAAATATTTCAGAGAAGTTTCAATTTAATTTAGTTTGATGATCTGCGTCTAATTATTATAGTTGTCATCATTACTGGTGCACTGAGCAGCACAAAAGTAAATCCTGATAGAAATGCTTCATCTGTATTGTCACCTACGGTACTATTAGTGATTTGCGAAGAAGTGTTAGTAGTACTAACTGATGTAATTTGACTTGGTGTAAATACAGGAGGAAGAGCAGGGTCAATCACGGTAACAAAGACAGAGAATGAGGCGGAATTGCCTTCCGAAGTTGTAATTAGGATTGTAAAATTATAATATCCAGTTAGCAAAGGACCATCAGTAATAGTTATTATAACTCCATCTGACCAATTCCCTTCGGTATATTTACTCCCATTTTTCAGTATTTCATAAGATCCTTCCAGTGTAGTGTCTACACTCCAAATTAAATCAAAGGTTTGATCTGAGTAAACGGTGATATCAGCAGGTATAGTGATAGTAGGGAGTATCGGATTTATTATTGTAATTAAAACAAAATCTGAAACTGTATGAGTTGAATTTCGTAATTCCATTGTATAATTATAAACCCCTACAGGCAATAACCCATCTGTAATAGTAATTTTATCTCCATCTAACCAATTCCCAAAATTAGGAGTATGTGTCCATGTCCCATTGGTTGAAACAGAGAATGTTTGCTGAAATGTGTATGTCGATTCTCCACTAACGTCCCATGAAATGTTGAAATTTTGAATAGTTAAATAAGTTTGATCAGATGGTGAGGAAACAGACAATATCGCATGGCCTTTAACTATTATCCAGATGGTATCCGTGACGACTGCATTTGACGAATCTGTTGCATGAATTGTATAATTATAAATACCTGGGCTAAATATAGGCCCATCATTCAATTCAACCCAGTAATTATATTTTATTTGATCATAAGTGAACGTGCCCTGTTGGACAATGGTATCGTTTCGATAAATATCATAACTACCGGATAACCCACCGTAGATATACCAAAATGAATTTGGTTTCGCATCTGTTGTAATTTCGCCAATAAACATTGTCCCATTGTCTGCGTAAATCGTCGAGATAGCAAATGGGGCTGTAGTTGATGTAATCCACACAGTATCAGTGTAAAAATTGCCTTCTGTGTCGTACATATTAATTGTAAAATTATAGGTTCCTTCAGGTAATCTTGTAAAATCAGTATAATTGATGATCTTATTATTAGTCCAAGTACCCCAATTAACTTGAGAATTGTATGGATTTAGCTGGATTTTTACTTCATCACGAAATATTTCGTAATATCCGAATTCTCCACTATTCACGGTCCATGAAAGATCAACAGTTTGATTATTTAATATTGTCTGATCGGGTGGGCTTGTTAGTGTGGGTAAAGCAGGTGCTGGAATATCTACACCGGTACCAATATACATTTTCACAATATTTGGTTCACAATTACATGTAGAAACGAAATCAGTACGTACTAGGGCGATTACCACCAGATTCCCATTGACAAACATTGTTTTGGATTTATCGTTGGATGAAGGAGGGAATACTGCACCTCTTGCCTCAATATAGTCTAAGTAAGGCAAAAATTGACCACCTTCTGTCGTTGTGATAACCAGATCCCTAAATTGTTTATTGCTTATACGATCTTGATTGATTGAGTATGTGGCATAAAGCTCATTGTTGTATTCTTCAAGCGATACTGAAGAGAAACCCTCAGGATTACTAGGTAAATTGCCAAATGAAGTGTTTTCGATCCAACTAAGTCCATCAGAACTTTCAAAAATCTTACCTTTCTCATATTGAGGACTTGAACTATTTATGAGGAAGACTAAAAACTTTGAATTACTTGGTGAATAAGCAATATCTTCAAAATAATGATTTCCTGAATTTGTATTCTCATTCGTTATCAATTTTGCTGAATCCCAATTTGGGTTAGAAGTAGTATTTTTTCTCATTGCATAAGGGCGTGAACCAACTACTGAAATAAATCGTTGATAACCTAAAATTACGGTATCACCATATTGTGTAAGTCTTATTTTTTCAGGCCTATGGAAGGCATTACCTAAAATCCAACCATCAAAATCAATTGAAGTAATATTAGATAATTTACTTTTGGATTCTATATATAATACTTTGTCATGGCCTAGGTTTAAATTATAAGCATTAATAGCCAAATAAAATGTAGATGTCGATGATTCATATTCCAAAGCAATGCTATCAACCTCACTATAATTGTATTTAGCAATACCAATATTAATCCCATCAAAAATTATGATTGGGTTGCTCCATAGCGAACCTGAATAGTTAGTGTAATATACATTTCCTGGCGTATTTTCAATTGAAAAAATCACATGATAATTGCTACCATCATAAACTGCATCTAGCCCATCGATGCTCTCTTCGTATTTTCCTTCTTCAACAACAGAAATCTTATTCCATGGTTGAGCATTTAATCTGATCTGGCTTTGGGTTGAATCTCGCCCCATCCCTTTCTTAGAGTAATCTGAAGAACGAGGGTCAGAAGTGGTACTATTTTCAACAATAAAATTATTTGAGGGGTTGATTAATATTATCAACAAAAACGAAAACAAAACAATAACTCTTGAATTAGACATGAGATAGTAGTTTGAGGATTACTATACAATTTAAAGATTTTCAATTTTTTAAAACAAATATTATCAAATATTCCAAAAATAGATGATATACAACAAGATTTTGAGATTGGACATGTTTACAAAAAACAATTATCTTCAACAATTTTTGCTACCTATTATTACGAAAAGATTTAATGATAAAATCGAGTTAAAGTTGTCTTCTTTACAGAATTGGACAACAAAGAGTATTAGCCACCTGTTTCTACTGCAGGCATATGAAAATTGGTACAATCAGAATCGAAGGAATGGAATTAGCCGCAGTCATATTTCCCAACGGTGGATTGACTACAACCAAATTGAAAGATGAGTTCAATCTCGATTTTCCATTAGCTGACAACTTGTATGATATAATAACTAACAATCAAATAAACTCCCTAAACGATTGGGTCAAGAATCTCAATCAAAAGGACTTGGAGAAAGTATTAGAATTAATTATTCCATCGTCTCAAATTCTTTATGCCCCACCGTATCGGCACCCAGGTAAAATTTGGGGGATCGGACTGAATTATGTTGAACATGCATCTGATCTGGATGCTGCACCACCGTCTGAATATCCTGTTGGATTTTTAAAACCAGATACAACTGTGATTGGACATAAACAGACAATTAGAATACCAAAATTATCGGAACGAACAACAGGGGAAGCGGAGCTTGGTGTTATCATAGGAAAGGAATGTAAGAATATAGATCAAGAAAATTGGTTAGATTATGTGGCTGGCTTCACAACAATAATTGACATGACAGCAGAGGATATCTTGAAGAAGAATGCCAGATATTTGGGATTATCCAAAAGTTTTGACACCTTCTTCAGTTTTGGACCACATATCATGACTCCTGATGAAATATCGGATCTCTCGGCATTAAAGGTCACAACAGTTCTAAACAATCAATTAGTAGGTCAAAATACAATTGAAAATATGAGATTTTCTTTGGATTACCTTGTTGCATTTTACTCAAAAGTAATGACTTTGTTACCTGGAGATATTATCTCAACAGGAACACCCAGAGCGGGTGTATTATCTCATGGAGACTTAATTGAATGTCATATTGATGGGTTTATGCCTTTAATTAATTCGGTTCAAGATCTTAAGACCTGATTCATCAGTTAAATACTCATGTGATATTATTACGAGTCAATTTGGCATTTATTTCATAGTTTGGGAAAAATAAAATAAACTGAGCCCTTTATTGAAAAAGAATACAAATGAAACCCAGAATTAGCATGATTACATTAGGAGTGAAGGATCTACAGAGATCGATAAAATTTTATCAAGAAGGTTTAGATTTCCCTAAGGTCGATTCGGAACCAGAAGTTGCATTTTTCAATTTAAATGGGACTTGGTTGGGATTATATTCTAGAGAAGCTCTAGCTGAGGATGCAATGGTATCGGCAGATAGTAGTGGTTTCAATAATTTCACCCTCTCACACAACCTTTCATCTGAAGCAGAGGTTGATGAGACATTTGCTCAAGCTTTGTCTGCAGGTGCTACTGAGTCTAAGCCACCTCAGAAAGTATTTTGGGGCGGATATTCCGGGTATTTCAAAGATCCAGATGGGCATTTATGGGAGATCGCTCACAATCCCTTTACGTGGATAGGTCCTGTAGATGAGAATTCTTGATTGTTGTTTCAGTATAGATATTACAATTGAAATGTATTAGGTCATCATATCAAGCCTTACACCGGATGGATTCGGCCATTGTGCATCTTCTACCTCATTTCTACATATCAAACATAAATATCTGACCCTTTCAGCGTTCATGGTGTCATCATAAATGAAGTCCTGTATTATCCCTCTATCACATAAAATATCGTGTTTGCAGGAGGGGCAATATTGATAAAAACGTGGCTCTCCACCTGGTTTCCAGAGATAGATTGAGCATTGTGAACAAACTTTTCGAGAATCACAACGCATGTGTCTTGCAATTATAGCCATTTTGAAATCCCAACATAACTTGGATCACTTAAGATCCAAATCACTACATACTATATGAAAGTCTGATTGCATAAATACTCTTCTATTTTAAAAAACAACTTTAATTTCTCTAATCTCAGTTTGATGATATTTGTGAGGGATTAATCGATTTCTGCTTTACCTTCATACCAATTACGATATTTACGCATTTTTCTTCTCTTCTTTTCTCCAGACTCGTCAGAATCTTTGTCTTCTAAATCAGCTACTTCTGCTCGAGCTCTTTTTTGTGCTTGCTCAATTTCCCAGGGTTTGAGCGATAACCCACATCTTTCACAGGTGTAGAATGCACCATGTTTACGCATTAAGTTGTTACAATCAGGACATTGCATAGAGATACCTAACTCTGTTTCATATTGGTAATACTAAAATGAAGTGGTTAA
>JAAFKL010000095.1 GCA_021399405.1 Candidatus Heimdallarchaeota archaeon
AGTTATTGGAAGAATGGTTAAATCAAATTGATCTTGTTATTATTGGACAAGCATCCCCATCATTAGATGGCATTGGAGATTGGTTAGAAGGATATGGGATAGAAGTATTTAGTCCCTCAGCAAAAAACACGTTAATTGAAGCTAGTAAAAGTTACATGCGACAATTCATAACCCGTAACAAGATTGAAGGAAATATAGATTATGCAGTCTGTACATCGGAAATGGATGTGGTTACATATTTAGACAAATCTATTGAAGTTGTCGTAAAACCTGATGGATTAACTGGAGGAGACGGTGTACGTGTTTTTGGAGATCATCTATATTCAAAAAAAGATGTAATTGAATATGCGATCTTACAAATATCAAACGATGGGAAGGTGGTTTTAGAAGAGAAGTTAACTGGAATTGAATTCTCTTTGCAAGGATTTGCTTATGGAAAAGAGATTTTGTTCCTTCCACTGGTGAAGGATTACAAACGCGCTTATGAGGGAGACAAGGGCCCAAATACCGGTTCTATGGGGTCGTGCAGTTTTCCAGATCATTCACTTCCTTATTTGACGAAAACACAAATAACATCTGCTAAACAGATAATGAAAGATGTTCTCAAGGCTTTACACAAGGAAAATGGGCCATACAAAGGTGCAATTTATGGTCAATTCATGATTACTGATGACGGTCCAAAAATAATCGAATTCAATGCCCGAATGGGCGATCCTGAAGCTTTCAATATATTTACTTTACTTGAAACTCCATTATTGGATGTGATTGAATCTCTCTCAAATAATTCGTTCAACTCATCTCAAATTATATTAGCTAAAAAGGCTACGTGTGCCATTTATTTAGTTCCAAAAGGTTTTCCCGAAAACACAGAAATTGGCATAACCATTACAATTCCGCAGCAATTAGAAGATAATTTACGTATTGCCTATGTTGATAAGTTAGCTGAGGGTTATGTTACAACTAAAAAAAGAAGTTTTGTAATTGTAGCAACTGGCGATACAGTATCTGAAGCAAGAAAAAATGTTTATGATTTAATTCCAGAAAAGATTGTTGGTATAAGATATAGGTCAGATATTGCAGCTGAATTTAATGCATTATAATTATTTCAGGCAAATATCTTGCTCATGAATTCTTGGTTATCCATATCATATAGTTTGTCAGCAATTTTTACCATCTGCATGTGGCGTGCCGAATATTTAGGAGTCGGAAATCTGATATGGAATTGTCGGAATCTCCAAAATGAGGTCGCGACTGCTGGATAGATGAGAAATAATTTCAATGATTGTTTTTCCAGAGCTTCTAACATTCTAACTTTTTGATATCCTTTAATTAGAGATTGTGTAATCTCCAAATCGATGGTATTCATATCTGCAAACATAGCTATTGTTGCCATACCTAAATCGAATATCAAAGGATAATTTGAAACTTCCTCAAAATCAATTATTGCTTTCAGCTCTCCATCTGTTTGAATAATATTACTTGGGAATATATCTCCATGAACTAATCCTGTAGGTAGATGTTCGGGGATTAAATCCTGCAGATAACTTGATTTGGTTTTCAGCCAATCAACATAAGAGTGATCGATATTTGTTGACGTGATTTCATTGAAGAACGATCTACCATAGGGAAAAGCATTTGGTATTCCATCCGGAACAGGTATTTTATGTAATTGAGCAATTCGAGCTCCTAATTGTTCGACGAACCTTAATGATGGTTTCTCAACAACCTTACCCTCTAAATATTTCTTCATGTAAACTGATTTCTCTTCAAAAGGAATTATATATTCATCATTTGTTGACGCAACAACTTGATTGGTTTCAAAATCATAATGTTTAAGGTGATTTAATAAATTTGCTAATGTTAAGGCTTGTTGTCTGGTTTTATCCTCACAAATCGTTAAGATGTATTTCTGATTATCAGTATCGATTAAAAAATTTGAATTGGTCCAACCGCCTGGCATAGGTTGATAATGGGTTACAGAGCCAATTGAAAATGCTTTCGCAAATTCCTCAATTTCTTCAGAAGTAAGATTTGTATATTGAGTCATTTAAATCAATCATGGCAGAGATGCATTGTGTTTTAATCCTTAATAGGATCAAAGTCGATCAGCAAGACATCACGATATCCCATACAGGATTCATCTTTAGATGTTATTTCGCTAACACTATGATAAATAGCATCATCTTCAAAATAATATGAATCAAATTTCTTCGATTGCATCCATGTGGCAATTAAATTCTTATTATTATCATAAGCTGCGTTTTGTCCACCTTCGATATTGTTTCTATCAATTAAGTGTTGAACTGTATACATTTCACCGTCTTTATGTATTCCCTCTGGGGCTGGTTGCCCTTGTTTTCCTGGTTCCGCAAGGATTCGAATTTGATGGACTCCAACATTCCATTTTGTTGTTGTTAAATCTGGTTTAATAGGAAGCTGATTATAGTCAAACAATATTAATTCTTGCAGAAATTGATTCTCCACTGATTCTTTGGTGATAGGGGCAAATTGTCTCACTTCCCCTCCGTTCAATGGATTAAGACCTTTAGTTTGAAAATACTCAACCTCACCTTGATAATTTAGATCCATTGTTTCACTATTCAAGGAATATCTACCGTAACGTCGTAATCGGTATTTTCCCCCATCATTCATATGTTCGTCTACAATTAGATGGTTCCAATCGTTGAAGAAAGCTTTCTTTGCCTCATTTAGATTTTTAGAAATATGAATTTCGTCGGAAGGGACTACAGAATAACCCGGATTAGTAAGTTCATTTTTTATTTCGTGACTAGTGGTTATAAGGTTCACGAAATAATGATTATTGGAGTTCTTATATATCTTTTGGAATGACTGAAACTTGATGAATATGCAATATTTATTAACTTCAAGTCAATTTAATTTTTCCAAATCTAATGTGTAATTCCAAAAAATCAATTATTGGTAGTTGGTGTAGTATATCACACTATTTTGAAAATTCTTTAGCAAAGAAATCAATCAAATTATTAAATAGTTCATCTAACTTTCCAACGTCACTTTCAAACATAAGAAGATCTTTTACTTTCTGTTTTCCCCTTTCTAATATCCAAACCGTGTTCATAAGAAGTTCTTGAGGTAAGGAACCAGTTAAATCGCTCTGATGTCTATTGAATTCTTCTTGCCAATCGATAACAGAGGAAATAGTAATCGCTCGAATCGCCTTATCACTAATTTTTAAGAAATTTTTCACATAATTCGTGTATTGCAATAGATCCTTGTATTGGTCAGCAGAGGATTGTAACATTGAATAGTCTGATTCTAATTTTTCAATTTCCGATAGATTCAGTTCTACTTTATCGCTTTCCTTAGTTATCAGGTGAGCTGGTAATTGATATTCACCTGCATCAACCAAATATCCCAATTGAGACCAAAAATCACTATAGTCAAAAATATCTTTAATTTTGAAAATTTTATTCAACCTAAATTTGAAAAGAATGAAGCCATCAACTTTTGCTGTCTTGTCTTTCGGAATTTTACCGAACCATGATTTCTTTTGTTGTGTTGTAACTTTATATTCACAAAAAACTGCTTCGTCATTTTCCATTATCTGTGTTAGCAAGAATTTTTCTGAAAAGGTATCTGTCCATTGACCAAGTCGTTTCTTTAGGTTTTCAGTACCTGGACCAAAATTACTTGGATCCCCATAGTATGTTTCACTAGAATAATCGGGATGGACAATTTCATCTATGACATCCATATTTCCTTCTTCGAGGACTTCTCTGAAATATTGTATTACTAGATCTTTGTAGGACAAACAAATCTACCTACTATATACAAATTTACGCGTAAAATATTATAAACCTTTTCAACAAGACTTCAACTAGGTACTAGACTTGATTCCATTAATAAAACATTAACCAATTGAGATATAATTATTCTCCCATCACAGACCAAGATAGTATAGTACCAATTGTAGCGAGATTGCCCCAATTCTGACATATCGTATAAACTTCTTTTACAGTCGGAACAGTTGTTAGATCATATAATTTCTGAACTCCTTTCCTTACAACTAAATCTTTTGCCGCTAATACATCTTTCCTTCCAAATGCAAAAATCAGATGCATTTGGACTGTCCATTCTCCAACTCCTTTAACCTGACTAAAAAATTTGATAATTTCTTTGTTACTCAATTTATTGAAATCTGGCATTTCATTCGAAATAATAAAACTAGCTAAATTTTTTACATATTTTACTTTAGATTTTGATAGACCAATATTAAGTAATTCTTCAGATGACATTGCAAGAATAAATTCTGGTGAAATTTCTTTAATTTGAGTTCTAAATCTTTTCGTGATTGCTCTAGCCACTTTACTACTAATTAATTGACCAATAATCCAACAACATAATGCTTCAAAATTTTCAATCTCTAGAGGTTTCAATTCAATATTGTTAGTATCGATGTGATGAGAAATATCTAGATTATTCGATCTGAACTCAGAGATTTCGGATTTGGTAATAATATTATCATTATCACTTATGAGGTAGAAAGGAGTAATATCGGTATCAGACAAATCTTACACCCCAATTAGTATTAA
>JAAFKL010000096.1 GCA_021399405.1 Candidatus Heimdallarchaeota archaeon
CCAATAAACACAAGTTCAACCAAACAATTCGGTAGACTTACTGTATCATTTGGGGATGGTAGTGCTACAGAAATTGATGTTACAGGTCCTAAGGGAAATTATACTTTGAACAATGGTACAGAAACTTATGCGGCATCATTTGATGCAATTAATCTAGTTAGGGTAAGTGGATCGTTTGATGGGGAGAAAGTAACTCCATTCAATTCAGAATCTGATAAGACTGCAGGGACAGCAAGTGTTGGTGGGCTAGTAGAAAGGATCGAAGTTGATTTCTTCTATAGTGCTTCATTAATAATAGTAAGTTATCCTGAATGGAATGGTCAAGATATTATTCACGATCCTGATTATATTGTAAACTATGCACCCAACCCATCTGAAGTACCGACTACATCTGATCCAACTACGAGTACTGAAACCTCATCCCCAATAACAACAACAACTGTTGAAACTTTCACTTCGACTAAAGATGATGATGATGGAGACGCTAAAGCAGGTTTCTTACCTGGCTTTGGATTATTTATTGCCGTCTTCTCATTAGTAATAATTGTTCGAACAAGAAAGAGATAATTACGGTAAAATAGCTTTCAACTCGATTGAAAAACTCATTAATAATTAAATTCAATTAACTTTGTTTTATACTAAATCTATTTAGGGTTCCTCTGCCATCTTAATCTTAAATATCCCAGTTGCTAATTTCTCAAATTTCTCATCAACTGGAATTGTCATACCTGTACGGGCTGCATTGTTGATTTCATCTCTAAAAATCGCACAAAAGTCATTGGCAAACTTCTTCAGATACTTAAATAACACTTCCTCTTCCTCTTTCGCAAAAAGTATGAACTGAAGTTTCTTCTCATTATGAATCATTAATACTCCTCCCTCAAATCTAATGGTTTGAATTGCTTTCTCCATGACTTCTTGCATTAGATTGCTAACTGCTGTGATTGCTCCTGTGAATAAAATCTCATTTAATTTTAATTGAGTATTCTCTGGGAGCTCCTCAAATTCATAACTTATCAATGGAGTCCCTCCTGCCTTCACCACCATCAACTGAAAAATCTTTATTTCACTAATTTTTCTAGGGATCTCAATTTTCTTTGGTTTTACCTTCTGCTTCTCACCAGCTATTGTGCCCGGTGGCATTGGTAGGGCTTGGCTTTCTAATAGGATTTCGAGTTGTAACTCTTTAGCGTATTTTATTAGCTCTCGGGCAATAATTTCATAACTGATTTTTTCGGATTTTGATGATGATTTTGAAACTTGTAGTGCCAGAGTTGCGGCATCTAGAAATCCATGTTTGGCTTCCTTCAATTTTTTCTGAGCTTCAAATTCTTTTGCAGATTTGACCAATGCAAGTAATTCATCCGATTTCGCCATGGAGCCTAAGTAGAGATATTAAGCTAAATATTTCAAGGTGACCTTTATTTAATCTATATTTCTGCTTTTTATTTTCTTCCTTGATCAGTTTAACATCTAGATTTACTAAATCTCAACGAATTCGTTAACGAAAATTTAGTTGAATAACCATTTTTCTTAAAATAACATGAGTTAAGATACAATTATTCATGAGTTTGATTTACAAAAGACTTGGGACTCAAGGAGAAATTCACCTTACAGATGATAAGGAAATGACTCTTTGTGGTATTCGAACAACTCACACCAACTGGATTACACGTCCTGAGGTTACAGATAAAGATCCTCTACTATGCGTTGATTGTTTAAATGCAAAAACAAAGGATGAGCCTAAGAAGGAAAAACCTGCTGCAAAAAAAGAATAACTGTTTCTCTTAAAACTTAATCATTCTTGGAGTACAGCGCATACTTCTTAACAAATTTTTCGATTCTTACAAACATATCCTGTAGTGAACTAATTTTTCTAAAGCCATGCCCTTCGCCTTCGTAAACTTTGTACTCAACAGGACCTTTAACCTTATCTCTTATTAACTCGCTTTGATTCTTAAGAACCACAGGATCATCCTCGCCTTGTAATATTAAAAGAGGATCAACGATTTTATCAGCGTGAAATATTGGTGATAGACTAAAATATTTATCAGCATCCTCTGGTAAAGTTCCAACTAATGAGTCAGAATAAAACTTCTCGAGATAATGGGTCTCCTCAGCTAATAGAAAATTGTCAGAAACTCCAAAAAGATCAACCCCTACTGTGAAAATGCCTGGTTTCATTGCCATGGTCATCAGTACAGTAAACCCTCCTGCAGATCCACCCATTATGATTGATTTTTTCTTGTCAGCTAAACCTTCTTTTGATAAATATTCTAATGCATCGGTACTATCATTCACATCATAGATACCCCAATTACCATTCAATTTTTGTCTATATTCTTTACCAAATCCAATTGAGCCTCTATAATTAAGTTCAAAATATGCATAACCTCTTGAAGCATAGTACTGGGCATTTCTATTGAATGAGTTTGTTGCCATTCCAGTTGGGCCACCATGGACGTTTATTATTACAGGTGCATTTTGCAAGTTTCCCTGATTATCATTGTTTGCAAATAATAATCCGTGAGATTGTAGTCCATCTGAAGTTGGAAATGTAATTTTTTGAGGTCTTGTAAGTTGAGAAGTGATTTTTTCAGATAGTTTCACTCCTGAATTGGTAATCACTGAGACATTTTGTTCTTTGATTCCATTTTCAATATCTGTAATATCTATTAGTAATATCTTACCACGTGTTTCATGGTCAGTGAAGAAACATAGTAGATATTTACCATCGGATTGCAATTTTGCATATATGCCCTCTGGAAGATCTAATGTTTTGGTTTCTTTTGAATTAATATTTACAAGAAGTAATGACATAAATCCCTCAGTATTCCTAGTAAACACAATTTGTTCATTACTGATCCAAACATGATTTGACCCACCTGTCACCCACGTAGAATATGCATGTTCATGTTCCTCTTCAACTAAGGGTTGTGGATTGGATCCATCACCATCTGCTATCCATAAATTTAACCACCCATTTTTCTCACATAGAAAAGAAATTTTGTCTCCATTAGGCGAAAATCTTGGCTGAGAGGTTGCAATTGTCTCGGATCCTGCAATTATAATTCGTTCAATTTCGCTATAATCTGATTTAACAGGTCGCAATAGTTCAATTTTAGATCCATTCCATGACATATTTGGATATGACCAGATATGAGACAAAATAGAACCATTTGTTGGATGAAAGATACTGTCATAAATGAAACTTTCAGTGATAGGGATTCTACGTGGCCAGTTCTTCTCCATTTCTTCTTCAATAGTAAGCACGCCTAAAGACATATGTTCTTCATGTTCTACAGAAAAAATTAAATTATTATTATTGGTAGATGGTGAAAATTGCTTGCCATATCCACTTAGCTTTGTGCTCTCACCTCCATCTGTTGGAACTCTGTACAGTGTTCCTTTTGATGAATAGAATAGAAATAAAGAATCATCACTCCAACAATATGTCTCTCCACCATATTCTGTACCAGTTGATAATGAATATTCACTAGTTAATTGGAAATGTTGAGAAGTAGAAATTTCATAAAGGTATAAATGAGGACCATTCTCATTACTCATTGTATAAGAAACAAATTTTCCATTTGGTGACAATTTAGGATTTTCATAATTGTAACCAGCTGTAAAAATTTCAAATGGTAGTCCATTCCAAAATCCACGTTTAGAACCCTCTTTCATATGTGCGAACCGATTGTATCTGTTTTAAACATATTATTTTGAATCAGAGAGAATACCAAGCTAAATATGATAATATGGTCAAGAGAATCATTTTTGCTCAGTATAAACTCTATCGCAATAGTTTCAATTCAATCAATGAATATAAAAAATATCCACTTTGAGGGGTTAACTATTATAGTAAGAAGTAGTCATAATAGTTAAGATGAAGAATTTACACCGATCCACTTTCTCGAAAACATTCGTTTCTTTAATTCTAATTTTTGTACTATCAATGTTTTCGATTCTATATTTTCTGGATGATGGTTTTCCAGATCAACAAATAGAACATAATACTTATGGTACTATTTCATCATTGTTTGATTTTCCAATGAAATTTAGTTTACAACAAAGTGATAACTATAGTCAGTATGGTCAATTTTCAATGCAAATTGGAAAATTAGTTGTGTTTTACGATTCCTCTGCAAAGTACAAAACTCCAGAATTCCCAACAACTATAGGAAACGATAGTGGTATTATTGAAAAATTTCAAATAGAATCTCATATTGTGATTTCTAAAGATAATAAAATAATTGAAATCTTGAA
>JAAFKL010000097.1 GCA_021399405.1 Candidatus Heimdallarchaeota archaeon
ATTCTCCTTTTTTCTTCAATTTCAATAATTCAAAAAACGAAGAATAACTTTGTCTCAGTGTTCTTAAGGTTAACTGTGCATTATCTGAATGCAGTTGAGTATATGTAATGTGAGATTTTATTTGTTTGAATAATTGTTTTAATGTCAGATATTTACCAGTGAGATCAAAATTAGTCTTGATCAGATACAAGGCACTGTTGTAGAGATTTTTACATTTATGACTCAACCATTTCAATGTTTGATAACACTGTAAATTTTGTCGCAAATGGTTTTTCTGAACAATAAAAGACATGAGTTATTCAATAATATCTAGGAAGTAAAAGTACTTGAATCTTTGGAGGACATAGTGTCAGTAGTAGGCCGAATGTAACAATGGCAATAATGTACGGATAATATTTATCATGAACCAGGTTTCTTGCTGTTTTCCACAATTTCCATAATGGTTACAATTAACTTAATTCGAAAAAAATAATCTTACAGCTCTCATATTGATTTAGTTTCTTTTGGAGGTATTATTCAACTTACTTCCAATTTAAAACCTACCAAACATAGTATTCATTGGATGGGTCGAATATTTCTTCTCGCATTACTCATATTGTTTGTAAATTTATCACATATCCCGCAATTTAATGGTGAACCAATACCACTGAATCAAATGATATGTGATGGAGGATTCTGTCTAGATGGGGTAGATCATATTCTTGATTGTTCGTCAGGGGTTTGTCATGGTGATAGTAGACCACAAAATTTCCCAACCATCATACCTGCATTTGATGATGGTGCTTGGTTAAATCCTGAAGATCGTGTAATAGGAGTTGTAATTGATAATATTGCAAGAGCCTATCCATTAAGAATTATGAATTATTATGAGACCGTACTTGATGAAATCAGTCATGAACCCATATTGATCTCTTATTGTCCTGTGTGTGGATCTGGTATTGTTTATAGTAGAATTGTTGATGAACAAGAAATTGTTTTGTACAATTCAGGTGAGTTATGGAGATTTAATTTAGTATTATACGATAATTTAACTAAGAGTAGATGGACCCAAATTGCAGGTAAATCAATCCATGGAGACCTGTATGGTACACAACTAGAATTCATTCAGAGTTCTCAAGTTATGTGGGAGGATTGGAAAGCAAATTATCCAGACACTGAAGTTATGAGCAGACCAGTTGATGTGAATAATGAACTTATTTTTGATTTTGATCTTGAGGCAATCCTGCCCAAGCAACAGGTCTATGGTGTAGTTTTAAATAATCAATCAGTTGCTTTTCCGTTTGACATAATAAGGAATGAAAGGCTTGTAAATATTGAAATATTTGATTTCCACCTTACCATTGTGTTTAGTAGTATGGACATAAATGTATTTGATAATGGAGGAGTGTTGCTGGTGTTTATAGATGGCGAAAATATGTTGAAGAGTAAGGATGGATCATTCTACAATAGTATTACTGGGAAATCACAGGACCCTTCACTAGATTCTTTGAATAAAATAGAAGGTAAATCAATGAAACGCTTTGCGTGGGAAGATTTTTTCCCAGATTCAATTTTTTATGTAGGCAATGGTAAATTTGATAACAATACACCTTCAAGCTCAGATGCTTCTGGATTTGAATTATACTGGGCATTTAGTATGATTATAGCACTAACTTTTGTGTTTCAAAGAGTAAAGAGATTACGAAACTAGTTTTGATAATTTAATTATTCCATCATAAATGTCATTTGGATTCAAGTCACTATAGCTAAACCGTAATTCATCATCTGGTACATCAATTATTTCCAAATTGGATAAAGATTCATCTAAGTGATAACCGGATAAAGGATAGAATGCTTTTCCTGGCACGAAAAGAACCTCATTTTCAATTGCCTTAGAGAGCAACTTGAAGGTATTTACTTTGGGTAATTTGTGCCATACAAAAAATCCACCCTCTGGGTTTGTTCTTACCCCAGGAAGATGATCATCTATTGCATCTTTCATCGCACTACATTGCTTACTATACGCCTCATTAATTATTTTAAGTGAATCATCTATATGATTCTCATAATATCTAGAAGCAATTTCTTGCGTGAAATTGGGTGTACAGAGATCTAAGTAACCTTTTAGTTTCACAAATTCAGTTTTTATTCTATTAGGTAAAACTGAATATCCTATTCTGAAGACAACGGCTTCCTTTGACGATGTACTTAGATACGCAACATTCTCGTTTTCCTTATCGAAGACTTTCAATGGTAATATTTGGGATCGTCCAAACTGAATCTCTTTGTAAGCTGCATCCTCAATAATAAAAATTCCGTACTCTTGAGCAATATCGTAAATTAATTTCCGTCTGGATGGGGAGATTGTTATTCCAGTTGGATTTTCTGAGTAACTTTGTACATACAGAATTTTAGGGATACGTGCAAATATTTTCAGTGACAATTTGCACGCAGAATGAATTCCCTCTGGAATTATTCCATCTTGATCACTCGGAATAGTAATAATTTGAGCATCCAAAGTGGCAGCTGTACCTAGGAAGCCTAAATAGGTAGGTCTTGTAGTTAATATGACATCCTTAGGATTGATCATTACTTTTAGCAAACCATAGAGTTTTTGCTGAGATCCCGTGGAAATAACCACATCTTCATATTGATTAGGTAGAGTTAGTTTCTCTTTTGAGACCAGCCGATCTGCTAATATTTGTCTAAAATGCTCTAATCCAGCTGTTGGACCATAATTGAACAAGTTACTCTTTGATTGGGTAATATCAATCTCATCAACAATTTGCGAAATTATTGTTTTCATCGTAGATAGAGGTTGGTTACCTGGTAAACCCCCAGCAAAATAATATTTTACACGATACTTGAGTAATCGACGAATATCCGATTCAGGAACATTTCGGGTCCAATCAGCTAGTTTTTGTTTTTCAATTAATTTAGTTTCACTCATTGTAATCATTTTCCATTTGGTTTTCTCACGGGAAAATCAAGATACAAATCTTCCTTCAAGGTTCTTAGGCATATATTTGAGGAGGTTCTCTCAATATACGGAATGTTTATTATTTTATGAATGGTAAAATCTAAGTGTTTGCGGTTATAGAATCTACCTATGGCGATAATGTCATTTTCTCCCGTCACATTATAAATTGCAATTAATTCAGGTATTTTGGTTAGTTGTTTATTGATTTCATCGAGAAATTTAACATCAATTTTAATGTTAATAATTGTTGTAAAATCAATACCGACTAATTCCGGGTCCACGTTTATTGTCCAATTCTTGATTATCTTAAGTTGCATTAATCTTTGAATTCTATTTGATATAGTTCCTAGAGCTTTTTCCTGTTCAGCAGCAAGTTCCCGATATTGCTTGCGACTATCTTTTTGGAGTTCTCGTAAAATATATTTATCCAAATCGTCTAGTTGATAATCAGAAGAGGGCGAATCATTTTCGATCATGTTTTCTGAACAAATTTGTTATTTATAATATTAATATGTTTGGTTTATTCAACAATAATAGGAATAATTGAACATTGTACAATTTAAATAAAATGAACTTATCATCAAAGTTAGATTTTGCTGAAAACATAGAAGTAAAGCGTTCAATAAAATTTGATATGAACTTAGTTCAATCGGATTAAAAAACAGTATAGTACTAGCACATATATTCAAAACTATATTTTACAGTCATTATAGCTATTATTGGGAAAAATTCCGAAAATGTATATCAATTATTAGATAATATTTTCAAATAATATTGCCACTTCAACCACTGAACACTGAACTTTATCAGTTTTGAGAACCCAATTTATCATATCTACATAACTTAGGTCAGAAGGTTAATATTATTTTTTCCCCATATATTCAACAGTGATATTTGAAGGCTCGATACTAAATCGAATGGATGCGATGGGGATAGCGGAGGAAATAGCACCGCTCTTCAAATCAAAAATAACGGATAAGTTTGGGAATGTGGCACGTTATGTCTCAGTTCATACAATAGATTATAACAAAAAAATACTAGACAACATAATTGAATATGATTTGACAATACATATTCTCTCAGATCAGGGAGATCGATTCCAATCAGTAATCATTAGAGAGTATGCTGATGATGAAGTGTTAGAATCAGAATTAGATCGATATCGTGAAATTGTTGGTAGATGTCTTTTATTCCCAGATATTGATCCAAACCCGCTGGTTAAAGTTGACAAAGAACGGAAACTAATGATTCTTGAAAAAACATCTGGGTTCGAATTAAAGCGAACTGACTTTTCTCAAGAACTTAAAAATTTTATATTTGGAAGAATTTATGCTGTTCTTCACGGCACCGATATTGAACGACTAGATGATGTCAAAATTAGACAGTTTATGGAATTTTTCTTACATCATATGCCTTTTACAGATGAGGAAAAAAAGAGCATTAGTACTATGTTAGAGGGCCATCTCCTAAGGTTTAATCAGAATTTTGGAGGATTCGATTCTCAAATGTTCTTAAAACCAAATAATATGTTGTTCCAAATTGACTCTACTATTAAATCATTTGACCGTCAGGTTATTCTAGCAGGTGAAAGTTTACATGCTTCACTCTTTTGTGAACCACCAGACGATTTAACTGTGGACAGAATGAGAGATGTAGCTTTTTACTTCCATAAAAAATCGTTCAACGAATTTCTCCGGCATGGGAATTTGGATCGAACGGTCCTAGAAATAATAGATTTTATGCAAGGATATTCTGAAGCTCTAAAAGTTCTTAACCTGCCCCCACTCAAAGAGATGTATATTTCAGGTAACACACTTAATGTTCAATTATTATTTGTTTCATGGCTCTTCGAATCTGAAAAAATTCAGATTGGAACATTTGACCCACATGATGACAGAGATCTGCTGCGCTATACTTATTATTTATTGACAGAGAAGCCCTTTGACCACTTATTTTGAGAACCTTTCACCAATCCAATAATGACATTTGGAGGTAGTTTTACAGTTTTCATTTTTCATACCGTGATAGTTTGTGGAGGAAGATTAATATTATTTATCTTGTTGGTTGGTAAATAGTGATTTTCGAGGGTTCTATCCAAAATCGAATGGACGCAATGGAGATAGCCGAAGAATTCGCTCCTTTGTTCCAATCCAAAATTCAAGACAAAGATGGCAACATTGCCAGATATATTTCAGTCCACAATATCGATTATACTCAGAAATCACATAGTAATATTGTAGAATACACTTTGGATATCCATTTTTTGTCCGACCAGGGCGAATTATTTCAATCCCTATGGATACGTGAATTCGCAAATTCTGAACTTATGAAACAAGAATTGGATGGCTACTATGAGACTGTAGATGTATGTATTAATTATCCAGATATTAATCTGTACCCATTATTGAAAGTGGATCAAGAAAGAAATTTACTAATTTATGAGAAGCCAAAGGGATTCAATCTTGATAGACTAGGGATGTCAGATGAGTTGAAATATTTCATCTTAGGAAGAATTTATGGTGTACTACATGGAAAGGATTTGGAACCATTGGATCATGGAACACTACAGGAATTTCTTAGTTTCTTAATCAATCACCTCCCATTTACTGATGATGAGAAAAAAAGCGTTCAGAATCTAGTGGAAAGAGACATAATAAAACATAGACAAAATTATGGTGGATTAATTCCACAGATGTTGATTAGGCCGGTTGGTAT
Source organism: Candidatus Heimdallarchaeota archaeon (assembly GCA_021399405.1). The sequence continues at coordinate 5,675 of JAAFKL010000097.1, forward strand.
AGTATTTCAATTAGAAGACAGTAAAAAGAATCTGGACAAGGAAACTGTGTCTACCACTAATAATATTACTGCAAATATTCGTTATGAAGTCCCAGATAAGCTTACAATTGATAGGATGAGCGATGCGGGATATATATTCTATAAGAAGGCATTCCAAGAGTTCCAAAAAACGGGTAAATTGGATTACACAAAATCGGAAATATCTTACTTTTTTGCAGGATATTCAGATGCATTAATTTCGATGAAACTTCCGAGTTTAGCTGAGATATACCCAATTGATAATACAATAAATTTACAGATACTTTTCGTTGCATGGTTAAGGGAAGTTGAAAAATTACAAATTGGTGCTCTTGAACCACACACTGATCGAGATCTCATACAATTTAGTTATTATTTGTTAACAGAAAATCCATTTGTGAACATATTTATTGACGAATGAAGGGCTCTGCGTTCGATTTATATTCGGAATATTTAATTGGATGATTAATGAATTTCACATCTGAATTGTCAGAAACCTTCAGTGTTTGAATTATCTTCCGTTCTACAAATTGTGGATGATTCATTGCTTCGTCCAAATTTAATACTGGTTCCACACATGCATCAAATTCTGAGAATTGTTTTATCCAATAATCTAATGTTCTCACGGAGACTGATTCTTGGATTAATTTTTTTACATCCTTAACAGTTTTATCAGCAACATCAATCTCTAAAATTTGAAATAATTGTTTCTGAAATTTGGGTTCCAAGGAGCCAATTGAAAGATATCTTTGATCGAGGGTCTCATAATAATCGTATATACTTCCTCCGTTCAACATTCCTGAATTTGATTTAGGAATCACCCCACTGGCTAAGTAACTTACAGTCTCGAAAATTGATAGAGAGAAGCTTGCGTCATACATTGCTACATCTAGATGCTGTCCAATGCCAGTTTTTTGTCGATGGATGAATGCAGCCTGTATTGCAATTACAGCATGAAGGGACCCACCTGCTAAATCAGCAATTTGTATTCCATCTAGTACAGGTCTTCCGGTTGGATTGCCGGAGTATGCTGGAATACCAGATAGGGCTAAGTAGTTAATATCATGACCTGCTCGTTGAGCATAGGGGCCATCTTGTCCATATCCAGTAAGTGAACAATATATTATTTTATCATTCTTTTCTTTAAGAGATTCATAATCCAAACCAAATTTCTTCATAACACCAGGTCTAAAGCCCTCAATAATTATATCATATTCCTCTATCATTGACATTATTTTATCAATATCTGTAGAATCTTTCAAATCCAATTCAATTATCTTTTTATTACGATTTAGCGCTTGATAAAGAGCAGATGCGTCTCCTACCTGTGGATCCATTACTTTAACTAGATTTAACCTATTTGGAGCTTCTACACATATAATTTTGGCACCCATATCTCCCAACATCATTGTTGCAAAGGGACCCGGCAAAAGAGATGTAAAATCAAGTATTTTCATGTCTGAAAGCATGGTTAGACTAATTACCCAATTGGGATTTATGAGGATAGGGTTATCAATAAGCTAAGAAGGTCAAATTTTATGAGAAAGCAACGAAAACAATAATAAATTTGTTTCAGTTATCAAAATGTTGTCTCTTGATACATTAATTTCTAACGATGAGGATGCAAAAAGAATAGCAATGAAGTTAGGACCCTTCTTCCAATCACGAATGATGGATAATTTAGGAAATCCTGCAATAACGATTGCTGTAAATGATGTTAAATATACCTCCAAAGAAGAAAAAGAATACAAACAATTTGAACTTCAGATACATTATGTATCAGATCAAGGTCAACTTCACCAAGGAGTCACTGTACGACAATATCACAAGAGTGAAGATTTTAATCTGGAGATGGACCGATATGGAGAAATTGTGGAAAGAAGCCTGCTCTTCCAGGATCTAGCAATGAGCCCACTTGTAAATGTCGATGCAGAGAATAATGCGATCATCCATGAGAAAGTAGGTGGATCCACCATTGGAGATTTAGGATTTTCGCAAAACCTCAAAGATTATCTACTTGGTAGGGTATACGGAATATTACATGGTTCTGAAACTGATAGGGTTAGTGAAACTACAGCGCGAGAATTTTTTGTTTTCCTTCTAAAATATCTTCCATTTACTTCTGTAGAGAAAGAAAAATTAATTGCCCTATTGGAAAAACATTTCGGATATTTCTCTCAATGTTACGGTGGTTTTAAACCACAAATCCAGGTATTATCAGACAATATCGTGTTTCAAATGAGTGACGGAATTTCACACATGGATAAGTCCATGATAGATTCGGGTGGAATTATTCAAGTATCAGTTAATTATCAACGTCCTGATGAGTTAACAGATGACAGAATGCGAGACATTGCATACCATTTCTCAGATAGAGTTTACAATGAATTTACCAATTCTGGGACGGTCTCAAGTGCGGCAGAAAATATTAGGGAATTTTTTGAAGGTTACAAATCCGTAGCTTCGATATTAAATTTACCCCCATTTAGTGAAATGTATCCGTCAGGAAATACGCTAAACATACAACTCGTCTTCACAATATGGTTAAAGGAAATTGAAAAAATTCAGCAGGGAGTTGAAATGTCAATGGATAACAAGGATTTGCTCCGTTATTCTTATTTCTTATTGACTCAGAATCTTTTTGATGATTTGTTTTAGTTTTTTGTGAATTGAATTTTTAAAATAATAGGGAATAGAAAATGGGTCCTCCCCCCATTAATCTACCCCCATTAGTTGTCATGATAGTCGATTTAGAATCTGCGACTGTATAAGTGGGCCATATTTGCTATGTTGTTGTAATTAGCCATTTGTGCTTCTCGAGCTTTTTCTGCATCAAATTTGGAAGGATCATATTCATTATTACCCCTTAATCGTCCCAATGTTAATAGATTGCCCAATTTTGATAAAGCTGATTTTAATTTTGATTTGCTCATGAATGATAAATCAACTGTAAATCCTTGTGCTGTTGTGTTTAGTTGTTGTTCCCGTACTGCCATTTTTTTTTCCTCGGTTTCTGATCATATTCAAAACCGACCTTACTATTCAATTTGTTTTAATAGTTCAGTTAGTTTTTATTAGTCAGTATATTACTAACTATCATTTGTTATATATAAATGTTGTGAGAATTGGTATTTTTATCGCGTTAAAACTATACTAAAAACTCAAGCCCACTAGTTTCTGTTGAATAAATAACTAGATTGATGTTGATTAGTCAGTATGGCACTAACTAATTGGTATGTTTTAAATAGCCTTTATGTCCAAAAACAATCAGATAAAAGGGAGAATGCAGGTTGACGGAGATCGGAGATGATATTGGTATTGACCAACGGGCTAAATTCTTTGATTTTTGGATCGACCTCCCAATTTCAAAACGAATCGATTCTGATTCTTATTCCACTATCCTACATTCAAGTGTTCGAAGTTTAATTATTTCCATGTTAGCCCAAGGTATATCCGAGATCCACCCAGTAAATCAAACAAATCAGAAGCGCAGAGCGCTTAGTGCTAAGGAAATTGGAAATATCCTAAGTACACAATATCAAATCGATGTAAAAAAGGCAAATTTGTACTTTCATCTCCAAAAGCTGGAAGATGTAAACCTCATACATGTGGTAGACACCACCAGGAAAGGGAAAAGATTCACCTCATATTATGGAAGAACTGCGAGGATATTCTTGTCTGATGATGATTTGAAAATGATAAAGTACAAAATTTTCGATGATGAAAATTTTTCCCAACTTATCCACTCACTAAATGAAGATCTAACTTCAACAGAAGTAGAAAAAGCATTATCCAACCTACATACTCTTAATGAGTTTAAGATGAGTGTATTCGAAGATTGGGTTCAAACATATCAAGACCATATGAAAGGCTTAGACCTTGAACTTTATGAATTATTCAAGATTTTCAGCATAATTAATAGATTTACACCCCAAATAGATAAGGCACTTCGAAATTTAGCACAATTGCTATATTACGATGAAGAGATCCTTGCATCATCCGACCAGATTTTCCAACGAGATACCTCAAAAACAGAAGAAACTATAATTCTTTCTGATCAGGAAATTAATGAGTTTTGGAAGAATGCACCTATCATGAAAGTCTTCCCAAATTCCACCTATACTAAGATTCTTGGGAGCAAGCAGATCACCGATAAGGGGACAATAGTGAGATCCAGCATTGTTAAAGTCATGCAAGAGGGTCACCTTGATGCCAAATCAGGTACGATCAGACATGCATGTACGGCCAAAGAAATTCTCGATAAAATGAATGAGCCAATTTATAGAGAAATCATTGATCTGCAGACAACCCTTCAAAAAACACGACCAGAGCGTGCTCTGGAAAGGGATGGCTTCGAGATGCAAATAGATTTACTTGGATCTGAAGTACTGAAAAAATCAAATCTCTATTTCCACTTACAAAAACTTGAGGAAGACGGGTTTGTGAGAGAAATCGGGTTTGTAAAGAAAGGCAAAAGACATACTGCATATTATGGCTTAACTGCAAAAATCTTTGCACCCACTAATTTGGGAGATCAGCCAAGGTATCCGATACTGGAGACTGAGGGGTTTAAACAATTAATTTCACGTATAAGCCCAAAATCAAAACCTGCAAATATTGAAAAAATTCTTGATGATTTGAAAATGCTGAATGAATATCATGTTGAGTTATTTCAGATGTGGACAGGTATGTTTGTTGAAGCACTTTCGAGCATTACCCTGGATTATTCTGAATTATCAAAATTAATGATGTTGACAATTAGATTTAATCCAGACACAATTGAGAATCTTCATTTCCTTGCTAAAGTATTGCATATCCCCCAGATTAGTAAATAGTAGTTGAGATTAGTTAATAGTATTACAATTTAATATTAATACAATTTTTTTTTAGAACCTTCGTGAGTATAGGTGAGCAGAAGTCGATATATTGCTCATTTTAGCTAATTGAGCTTCTCTTGCTTTATCAACATCGAAATTTTCCAAATTATCAGGATCGATGGTATCATTGCTTGGGATCCATCCCAAAGTTAGTATTGAGTGTATTGCAGATAATACTTTCCTTATTGATTTGTTTATTATTGAAACATCTATGTCGACGTTTTCTGTTACGATAAATCCTTTGTTGGTGTTTTTGCCCCTGGTTGCCATTTTTGTTTGCCTCTTTCTTTTGACTGAGAAAAACCACTGAACTGTTTGTTTTATTTAATAGTTCAGTTAGTTTTTATTAGTCAGTATATTACTAACTATCGTTAGTAATATATAAATGTTGCGGGAAAATTCTAGTGGCTTCGCGTAGAATAAATATAATTCACGATTCAATAATGTTAAACTTAATTATCAGGTTATCATCGAAATAAGATTACTCAATTGTAAAATTTAACAATTTTGATTGTGATTGAGAGATAGGAAAAACTGGTCCTTCTAAATGAGTAATAACAAACCACACCCCCCAGAATTATGGAAAAAATATCTGCGGCTTGTAATACTGGAAGGAATTGTATATATCGTACTTCAGGCATCACTGTATTTTCTCAATATCACCCCATATACTGATTATTTTAATCATATCAATTGGGGAATTGGATATGATGAGGGATTATACCCATACAAAGATTATCACGCCAATGAATATCCGGTTCTAAGTGTTTGGGGATGGATATTTTCGTATCGATTAAGTCCAAAGAAGACCTATATCTGGCTCTCAATCATGATGAATCTACCTTACTGGATACTCGCTTGGTTTGGAGGGATGGCATTTTATTCCATTTTAACAGAAACTGAGTTACAACCTAAACAAGCTTTCCTCATGACCACTTTTTTCTATTTTCTACCATTGAATTTAATTGATACTATTAACAATCATGGAGGGCTGGGCACCTCTTCAACAGTCATAATTGCAATCTACTTACTCAGAAAAAACAAGTATTTCTGGAGTGCAGCATTACTCGCAGCTGGATTCTCCATCAAAATATACCCAATATTTATTGCTCCATTCATGGTTTATTATAGCAAATCCCTGATAGCCCGAGTAAAATATTCGATCTACACCCTAGTTTGGATTCTGTTATATCATATCCCGATCATTTCTATTTTCAATGATTATTTCGATGTACTGTTCTGGCGTACTACTCAAAGAGATGGTATAACCTATTCTTTCATCATCGAGTTAATCTTTGAACCACTTGGAAATGATCACTTACCCACATTGGTTTGGTTATTGATGCTAGGTATAACTGCAGCCATCCTGTTATTTGAGGATAATTTACCATTACTTGATAAATATGCAGTGATAATCATGATTAACAATTTATTTGAGCCTAGAGGTGGTATAGGCCATATAGCAACCACAATCCCAATCATGGGTATTTATTTCTTCTACAAGAGTGAAAAATTGTATGAGAAACGAATGTTTGTTGCTTATGTTATTATTGCTTCCTTCTGGGGTTTTGGTAGGTTCATTGTCGATCCGGATAATTTTACTTTGATACAAGGTGCTATACTCTTGCTATTCATGATCCTGTCTACAACTATAATCTTCATCCTATATTTACGAGGCTTAATGAGAAATGATAAAATTGAGCTGGTAGTGCTTCGAAAATTAAAATTGTTGAGATCTAAAATTTAATCGTTATCACAAGTCAAGGTATTCGGGTTCAAATTTTACCTGATAGTGCAATTTCCGTCATTTATATTTATTGACTATATAAACCCCAGCCACAATCATACTAAATGAAATGACATGCCACACAGAAAATACCTCATCTAGAATAACCACAGAAGTTATTACACCAAACATTGGTACTGAGTTCACAAATATTGATGCTCTAGTTGGTCCAATCTCGTTTGCACCCCAATTATAAACCAAAAAGCCAATTACTCCTGCAGCCAAACTGAGATATAACAATGCCAGGATTAAATCTCCATCGATGGTTTTTGTTTCATCTCTCTCAGGAAGTGAAAGAAAGAAGAGGACAATTATTCCATAAAATGCACCCCAAGCAGTTAAGACATAAGGTGACATAAATTTAAAACAATAACGTGAAAATAATGTGTAAGTTGCAAATATAACGGCAGAGAGAAAAATGATAAGATCACCAGTTAAACCTCCAGATTCCTTATTAGGGCTAAATGTGATAATCAACACAACCCCCACAAAAGCGGATATAAGCCCCACAATTCGTCCTCTCGTTAATCTTTCATCCGCAAATAGAAAACTTGCAATAACAGCAATTATTATTGGACCCGTGCTTACGATTAATGTGGCATTAGATGCACTTGTAAGACTCACTCCTTTGAAAAAGAGATAATTATACATAGCAACCTGTTGAATCCCGAAGATGGCAGCATAAGCATGATATTTAAGTTTTATACCAACTTGGCCTGTTTTGACTTTTGCAATAATGAAAAATATTGGTAATGCAATGACGAACCTGTATAATGCGGCAGTGGCAGGAGGTAATTTTTCAGTAACGATTTTGGCCACAGGAAAGGCAGAACCCCAAAAAAATGCGGTAAATGTTAATAAAATATATGTCAATTTTTGCGATTGATTTTGAATTTCGATATTTGATACTGAGATATTTTTCATGCTTTGCTATCCTATCTATGCTTTTTCAAACAGATATACAAAGTTTTCATTCAACAATTATAAATCTTGTTAAGCGTGATTTAGTATAATTGTACCGATTCATCATCAAGTAAGTTAATGATTGAACTAATTGTTATTTCAAATAAATCGTTCTAGATAGAAAATAAAGGATAATAATTGGTTATCTACTAATCTAGAAGTTTGTACATCGCCGCATTCATGTCATTGGTAACTTTCATCATATCTTCGGGATTCTGTGCTAATACCATTTAGACTTTTTTCTTTTTGGAGATGAATAACACTGTCATTATTCCTATCATTGAATATAACAGATTAATTGGAGTATCTTCCTGATATGGATTATATGGATCATAAGCTACTGGGGTAATTACTCTTACTTTCCCTCCACTTGCTTTATGACTAATATAGAGATCGTAAGCTAGATTTGCGGGATTGTAGGGGCTATTGGTAAATATTGCAAGATTCGCAGTTATAATAGTCTGAGAAGAGAATGTCATATAGGAAATTCCTTCACCGACAGAGGTTGTGATAATATTATTTGGTAATGGGGTACCATAATCGACAAACGCATTTACGTGTCGAATAGCAGTATTAATGTCATCAATTGTATCTCCATCAAAAAGAATTAAGCCAATTTCTCCGTAAGAAGTTACAAGAAACAGATCAAAAATCTCCCCAGCAGGAATTGTGATATCTTTGTAAATATTCCATTCATTGTTATCCCAATACATGTCTTGATTATTTCCCAAATACCCAGTTTCGACAATATCAAAAAATAAAGATGCGTCGGTGTTCGCGCTAACCATTTCGTAAGAGGTTGAAGTTTCCAATTTGAAACAAGCATCAATTGGAATATACTCCTCAAATAAAATTTCTAATGAATAAACTACCACGAATAACTCATTAACGTAACTCCCATATTCGATTGTATGATTGTTTAAAGCCGCATTTCCCCCAATTGTAAATGTATCATACAATAGATGTGGATTGGTTTCTCTGTCTTTTTCGAGAAACATGGCCCAAAGCACAGATGGATAAAAATCAGTATCTACAATGGCGATGTTAAATTCAGATTGAAGCATCTTCAGATCTAGAGAAAGTGTCTTTCCGTTCATTCCAGAGAATTTATACATATTAAATCCCCATTCTAAACTAATTTGTTCATAACCGTCAGGGATGACAGGAAGCGGTGGAGATACAGGTTCGGTGTTGACATAGAATTCACTAATGGTTAGCACAAAATCGCCACCGTCGTCATAAACATCATACACATTAATTAAGAAAGTAATTGAGGGAATCTCGGTGATGACTACATTATCCGGATAGGTGGTATCATTTGCTGTTCTTAGACTAGTAAGGTTTCCTGTTTCTGTTGAAATTGTATATATTATAAAATCAAAATCTGTCATCACAGGGCCATCTAAACTGAAAGTGTAACTACCAGTTAAATTAACACTATACCAGATTGAACCATCTGGAGCAGGACCAGGGAGGGTTCCATTTGTGTCACCAGTAGTGATATCAACGGGATTAGTGTAAGTATCACCCAGAACAGTATCTGCATTTGATGTTGACAAATACAAAGGTGACAAAAGGACAAAGAAAATTAAAATGATTGATCGCTTCATATTCACAAATATTGCCGATTCTTATATAAATAAACAATAATTTTTGACAATTATTGGTATTAAAAAGTAAGTTTGATAATCAATTTGATCCTGAAAATCGACGAATCTTCCAAGAGCCATAAGATCCCAAGAAAAAGATACTGACAATGAAAAAAGTATATAGCAAAGCGGATGGCCGTTCCCATAGGAATGTATCGGTATAACGTACCAGATTGATTAATTGCAAGAACCCGTATAATGTATAACCAGCCATCATTGGGGTTAAACGCCACCAATCGTTTTCCCATGCTGCATGAACTGCAATAATACCAATACCAATCCCCCATGCCCCGATTGCCCTACTTGTAAGAATACTTAATGTCCAAGGCCAAATCGGGATCATCTCATCGGGTGCTATTAGCATAATGCTTCCTGTCAAAAGCATAATTGTGCCTTGTAAACCTAATATGAGGCGTATGGCTTTGGACAAAGGAGCCACCCGTGCAAGCTTAATATGTGTTTTTAGTAATTGTTTAACTAACAATCCACCCAAGACAATTGGAACACTTACGTAAACAACAATCCAAACCCAAGTTATTGACCAAGTAATAAAATTAGGATCGCTTGTATGAAAACGATCAAGATGGATTAAAGTAACAATCAAAGTCAGAAATGTAAACACTTCTACAGATGGAACGGCTAATCTGGCGCGTTCCCATTGCCGTTCACGTGAAGAAAGAAATTCCAAAAGGAAACTGGCCCAGTATCCAGCACCTAGAAAAGCAGCAGTAAGAGGTGGGTTAATGGTCCAGGCAAAATATGTATCTGTCTGTTCTGATAACAGAAACAACAATATTCCAGACAACAGAACTAACAAGCTCGCTGCGAGAAGCATGATGCTCATGCTTTTATTGGTGGATGTTGGCATGTCTGTCTTGTCATTATCCTGACTATTTTTTAGCTGAGGCAACACACTGTGAATTGAACTAGTGTTAATATTACTTGTCAGTTAGTGTAATCTAATTTTACAAATTCATAATTATTTCTTACTTTAAAAAAAAATTGCCTGAAAAACCACGAGGTTTCCAAGATGGGAAGATCCAATATTTTTACAAGTTTGATTTTGAAAAATTCTATGGGTCCAGCAGACGCGTCATTTACAATACTCGATTTCTATGATTCAAAGATCATAGATTAGCTTAAATCGAAAAACTTAATTTGGTTGTTTTACAGGTTTTCAGAGATTTTCCGCGGGTCTTTGATTCTCAAAGTGTAATTATAGTTTATATAGATCACGCATAATAATTAATTGATCAATATGATTAGTAATTTTAAGAATAGTATACAATTATGTTATGGCAACAATTTCACAAGTTATCTATTTGTGAAATTTTGCTTAAAATATAGCTCCTCGGAATTTCCATCCAATTGGAGTATTTACAATATGGAAATAGATTCTGAATACCAGGAGTGTCAAGTGAACGATCGGCAGTTCATATTTAACAAATACAGGAGGGGATTTTAATTGCATCAACACAGACAATTACATCAATATGTAATGTTAGCACTCATATTCATGACGAGTTTATCATTTGGATCAATGCAAGTATTGAACGCAGACGGATCAACTAATGAGGAGAATAATGCAAGAACGATCAAAAGCTCTAACACACAGGGTTTTGATGCAGTAATTGCTGTTGTTTTCAACACAGGCGGCCTTTATGCTCAAGGGTATAATTATGTTGTTGTTGCTGGTTTAGTGGAAGCGAGAAATGAATATTTTCTCGCTATGTCCACAGTTGAGCCGATTGATGTTCCCTCAATAACCAGTAATCTCTTGCTCTTTGGTGCGGACTCAGAAAATGATTTAGTTATTAGTTTAGGTTTTGCTAGTGCAGATGGGGTTACTGCAGCAGCTCAAACGTACCCTCTAACAAATTTTACGATTGTAGATGCAGTTGTTGATTTACCTAATGTGGCAAGTGTGATATTTAAAGAACATGAAGGAAGTTTTCTTGCAGGAGCGATGGCAGCATTGACGACCTCCTCTGGTAAATTAGGTTTCTTGGGTGGGATGGATAATCCAGTAATTAATAGGTACGGATCAGGGTTTGAACAAGGTGCGCGGTGGATTAATCCCGATGTTGAAATTACATGGGTATATTCTCCAGATCCTAATAATCCATGGAGTAATGTAGCAGGCGGTAAAATAGTTGCTGAGAATATGATAAATTCAGGCATTGATATTATTTTTAGTGCTGCGGGTGTTACAGGTTTTGGAGTATTCGATGCTGTACAAGAAGCAACTGATGCTGGTAAAAAGACATATGCCATAGGTGCTGATGCCAATCAGGATAATCTTAAACCAGGCACAATCTTGACTTCAGTGACGAAGAGTCTTGATGTTGTAGTTAAGGGACAAATAGGAGATGTTGTAGCAGGTATTTGGAAAAGTGGGACAGATGTCTTGGGTGTGAAGGAAGGGGCAGTTAATATCACGGGTATGGAGTTTACACAAACCGAAGCAAATACTACCTGTGGTAATAAAACAAGATTAGGTTTTATTAATGCATTAGCTGATTCTATAAGTAATGGAAGTATTACAGTTGATGGGAATATTGTAGCTCAAGCAGATCGGAATAGGTTTGCCCACAATTGTACCGGAACATATTACGTTGAACCAGCCCCAACAGCTAGTCCAACAAATTCTAATTCCGAGCCAAGTTCAACTCCATCCACTTCAGATACACCAACTACAACAACCTCTGAGACATCAAATATTACAACATCCGACCCAGATCGGTCATCCACATCTCAATCAGGATCCTCAAATGGACCGATTCCAGGATTTGCCTATTATATTACGAGTTTTGCCCTAATTATTACAATGATTTCACAAAAGCGGATTCAAAGAAAAAAATAACATAACGATCTCAACTGTTGATTTTTAATTAATTAACCCTTCACATCGTCTATTATTCTTTCAAGGATATTCCATTTACCATTTTCTAGCTTAAGATGAATAATTTCAGTATTACGTATTGAGAGATCTTCGGGTTTAATCAATCGTAATTTGTGGGTGAGAATTGACCTCATAGTCCCTCCATGACTAAATATTAGAATTGAATTCAAATTATTATACTTTCCTGCATCAATAATTTTTGTAAAAACATCTCCAGTCCGTTTGATAAATTCAGATAATGGTTCGGATTGATATTTACCATGAAAGGTATCTTCAGTAAGATTGACCCATTTCAAGAAATCTTCCCTCGAAATTTCAATATCCTGAAATGGTAGTCCTTCAAGATTACTTCCGACTTCAATTTCTCTAAGATCAGGCTCTATTCTAACCACATCGTTAATTTCAGCCAAATTTAAACTTAAGATTGCAGTTCTCTTGGTACGTATTAAGTTTGATGAATAGACTCTATCATAACCCCCTGGAATAACACCCTGAAGGTTAATAGCCTGTTGAACACCGAGATCTGTTAATTGTGGATCAGTTGTTATAATGCGATCCACGTTTCCTTTACTCTCTCCATGTCGTATTAGGTAAACATCCATGTTAACTCAAATCTCATCTATTTTATGTAACTATTAAGTTTGCGCTGTTGAGAAAATTAGAGATTTTTAATCTGTAAATAACACATTTATATTTATTAAAAAATTTATTTTCAACAAATAATAGCCTAAATGATCATGTTGAGATGATCTGTGCAAGACCATAGATCTGTTGTTAACCCGCATTTCAACAAAGTTATTAGCCCTCAAAACACAAACTTCTAGGACAGTAGCTGAAGGATTCGGGATAGATTCTAAAAAGGTGAGAGATTCAGTAGCTAGATGCTCAAATCAAACACCGTATCTCTCACTGATACAGAAATTAGAGATCTTGAAGAACTTTCGCAAATGAAAAGATATCATTTGAGATGCAAAATTATCATTTTTAACAACTTGGGCTTTGAGCCCAAGGATATTGCAGTTCAGCAAAACTGCCATATTCAGACAGTGTGGTCTTGGCTGCGAAAATGGGAGCAATTCGGTTTTGAGGGTTTAAAGATAAAAGTGCGTGAAGAGAAACCGGAAATTTTGGAATGGAAAAATCGAGTTCTGGATGCCGTAGACACACGTCCCCAAGAATTGGGTTATGGTTTTGCCACTTGGTCGATCAAGCGTCTGTGGAGGCATATGAGGGATCAGGGTTGTCCTTTTGGTCATAATCGAATAGGTAAAGTTATGTTGGAGGGTGGCTTGAGGTTTCGTAGTACGAAGACTCACCCCTACGCAGTAAGTCCAGACTATGCAGAACGGAGAGCTAAGGTCTTTGAGGCATACTTGGATAAGGACAAAGATCATCTTGTATTGGTCTTGGACCAGAAGATCTTTTTGAGTAATGTAGGAGTAAAAGGTCGGCAGTGGTCGACTTCAACCCCCACAATCCCTTCACATCAGTGGCATGAGGGTAAAGCTTTGATGTTGGGAGTGTATGATGTGAAAGCAGATAGGATGTATCATGTCTGGTTGAAGGATTTGAAAGCTCAAAGCATCAGAGATGGTTTTAGCAGAATTTTTCGAATGCTTCCCACTTTCAAAAAATGTTCCATAATTATGGATAATTACCAAGGTAACAGAGCTAAATTATTTCAAAAGAGCTTGAAACGGAAGAATGTGGAAGTTATATGGCTACCAGCTTGGAGTCCCCATCTAAGTTTGATAGAAAATAAATTCAGTTTAGTGAAGGCTGAAGCAATCGTTTCAGTGATAATTAAAAGTGTCCGTGTATTAAAACTCCACGTGACGCGATGGGTTAAGTATTACAATGGTGCAAGAAAACAGCTCTATGCGAAGCCGAAATACGCTTTGGGATGAGTTTGTGATTTGAGGTGTGGGAAGTGAGTCAAATGTGAGGTTAACAACAGATC
>JAAFKL010000098.1 GCA_021399405.1 Candidatus Heimdallarchaeota archaeon
CAAACTAGTCAAGGTTATCTAAATTAATTTTTAAATCGATATATCATTTTTTAAGTGTGTCGTATAGCGATAATTATACGCAACTTATCAATTGTTTAAATATGATCTGAATAATATAATATAATTTTGATCATAGCAAAGATAATGATTTTTCTGCTTTTTTTGAAAGGTAGATATAGTAAATCAAAATCATTCCAAATTATTCAAAATTTCATCTAATGTTTTTGCAGTCTTATTCATCATTTCTTCTTCAGCTTCTCTAATAAATTTGATTTTCTCTTCGGTAGGGATCTCATAACCATCAAAATTATTATGTAATATATCCTCTTTTCCAAGTAAAATCTTTTCTAACTTCATAATTCTCTTTTCTAATTCAAAAATGCGTACGTTTTCTTTTATTTCAGAAGTCATACTAATTATTAATTGGCGTATAATTTCATTAATGTACTTATTCAAAAATCGAATCATAAATTATTATTTACATTTACTTGTTCACTTTCGCCAGAATAACAAATTTGATTTTCATTTCGACAATTCTAAAAAAAGCTTATTTTGTACCTAATGTATGAACCAATAATGTAGGACTTTTGGACTGATTCCAGTATTCACAGGGGAAAAATTATTATCGATAAATAAATTTCTTTAAGATGAAAATTCCAACATTATTTTTTTATCTGAGCCATCAAGTATCGTTCTGAATGATTCAAGCAATTTTCTACCGATAATAATTTCAGAACCTCGAGTAAATGTATCAACAATGACAACGATTGAAATTTCGATCTCAACAAATTCTATGATCGCTGAAGCTGATTTCAATGAAATCAATTCACCACTTGCTGTTTCAATCAATCCCATTTGATCATCAGGATATTCATGTTGGGATAATTGTAGCTTTTGATATATCGAGAATGGAATTACAATATCACCATCATATCCAGTATCCACAAGGGCTTCTAATTTTTCCTCCTTTGTTTCAAAATAGTTTTTCAAGACAATTGTGATGTAAGGTGCTAATATGTTAGAATTTCTTGGTCTCTTATAGTCAAATAATAATTCTATTTTTCTCTCCTCCTCAAACCCATTGTTCTTAATTGACGATTGGCACTAATAGGGCACACAATGCTATGGCCAGTAAGTTTTAATTTTTTAGTCTCATCTAATGCCGTATCCCTATTCTCAAAAATACCAACTAATCTACTATTATGAATTATAATCCATTTTCCTTGATGTTTTTTGAGTAAAGAAGGGAGTAAACGCCTATATGTTGCATTATTCTGAATTTTATCACCATCTTCAATATTTCCATTCTTTTGAATTTGTAACCAGCTTCTCATAGCCAAAGTTAGTGCTTCACCAAGTTTTATCCCATGTAATGCTGCTTCAGCTTTAAATCTAGCATATAGTTCCTTATCTATATCTTTGATTAGCACAGACATAATATATACTAGTTTATCTCATATATATTAGTTTATATTTTACTGTTCAATAGTAATTTATTATTCTAAAAATGAAGTCAATCAGGTGGTTTGAACCCAGCTTAGACCATTGACAATATATGTATCATAATAATGAAATTATACAATTTTCAGATTATACTAGAAATATACTACTTTACTGATTAGATTATCCAGGTTGTAGTATTCACGCCAGTTCTGCTGAAATGTTTGGTATTATCAGTAATTATTGTAAAATTTTCAGATATTGCAATTGATGCGATTAACGTATCCATATCTCCAATTTCATTCCCTTTTAATCTAGAAATTAACTCACCAAAATATTTAGCATGTTTAAATGAAAAATCTACAATCTCGAAGGATTTAAGTAGAATATTTACATTTGACAGGGCTTTATTTACATCATTTGATTTATACGCCCCCTCAAATAATTCTGCAACATTAATGGCAGAGGTGTATAATTTTCCTTTTTCCTTTGTCATCGATTTGAGCAAAGCTATTGCATCTTTTTTTTGTCTATAAAGGTTAATCAGATAATCTGTATCTGCCAAATAATTCATAATTTCACTTGCCTTAGTTTTCTTGATTTTCTAATATTGTACACTTCCTCTATATTATCTGCTAAATTGTTCATTGATTTTTTATTTTGGCTGTTTAGAAAATTTATTGTATCTAAAATTGTTCCTGGATCTCCTTTTTTTGTAGTTAATCTCAGTATCAACTGGCTAAACGATTCACCTTCTTTCTTCAAATGGACTAGGTTATGATATGCCTCTTCTGAAATGGATAGAGTTTTAGTTGCCATAATTTAATACACGAAATTCGTGTATTATAATATGTTGACATCTAGCAATAATTATGTTTATAAAATTTAATTTAATAGAACACAGTAACCAGGAAGATTAAAACCATAATAAACCCAACTTATAAAATTAAAAATTGGAAGTTCTAAGATAACAAATTACTTGAATTCTATCCCTTAAGATCTTCAGGAAGAAATAACCCTTATATCAGCATCTTCATCAATAAACATCATATAGGATTTGAGTTATTTAGTATAAACTGAGTAAAAATCCGATATAGTTACAGAATTATTCAATGGTTTCCATGTTATTATTTATACTAATAATTAATGATAGATCTGTCGATCGATACATTGAATTATCAAAATTTAAGTATCTGGCGAGTAAAGATTCAATATATTTGTAATGTATGGCTGTTACATGCCATACAAGATGAAAAATTATGCTTAAAATAATCGCCTTCTTTTCCCCCATTGCTCTAGATAGTCTCAAAGACGAAGTTAATCGATACATCACAAACGATTTATGGCAAATCATTGAACAGGACAGCTTTGATAAAGATTTCAGTCAAAATGATTTTTTGCTGTATCTCATAGGAACTGGAGGCACTGAGAATTTGGTTAGAGATTTTGTCTCCAAACATAATCCACCTTCCCCAATCATCCTTCTGAGTTATGATCTCAATAACTCACTACCAGCTGCAATGGAAATCCGGACTTATCTAAGTTCCTGTGGTTATGAGGTGAATGTTATACATGCATCATATAAAGAATTACCAAAGAAAATCGGGTATATTGAACACCTACTGAATGTCAAGGAGAAGATGAACGAAACGACTTTAGGGCTAATCGGAGAACCATCTGACTGGTTGATTGCTTCAGATATTGATAGAGAGAAGGTACAGGGATTCTGGGGGATTGATATCAAGGATATTCCAATAACAGAATCAGCCACGGAATTAGATGGGAATATCAACCAAAGTTTTTTTGAAAACGCCACTAAGTCATATGTGACAGAACTTGAGGTCAAAAAAGCAAGCTCAGTTGCGGCCAAACTTAAAACCATAGTAAATCATCATGATCTGCAAGCACTATCGATAAAATGCTTTGACCTCCTGTCTCTAACAGATAATATCACTGCCTGTTGTGGGCTTTCCTATCTGAATGACATAGGTATCACCGCGGGTTGTGAAGGTGACTTGCCTGCGACAGTTACCATGGCTTTTCTTAAACACTTAACAGGTAAGGCACCATTTATGTCAAATGTCATTCATGTTGATGAGGATAGTAACCATGTTATAATAGCTCATTGTACGGTTGCTACCTCAATAGTAGAAGAATACGATCTGATCTCTCATTTTGAAACCAATAAATCAGTGGGGATACGGGGAAGATTCAAAACTGGAATCCCAGTGACCATCTGTAAGCTATTTGGCCCCTCATTGACTGATTACTGGGTTAGCACAGGGACAATCCTTCGGAATATTGAGAATGACTCTGCTTGTCGTACACAACTTGAAATCAAACTTGACAAACCGGTAGAATATTTTCTCAAGGATTCTCTAGCCAACCACCACATTATGACTATTGGAGATTATGAAAAGGAAATTATGATGTTCTTTGAGTTATTTGCTAATTAGACATATCTAGCAAAAAATATTTTCTAATTGAATCTATTAGACAAAAACATTATATTTCGCGAATCAAATCTGCTTATAGAGAAGATAATGATTGATAATCAACAAAAATTGGAACCAGATAGACCAGAAATCATTACTTCTGATATAGAAGTTAATAGCTTCTATAATAAAATGAATCCTCATGAAATTTTACCAGAGCTGATTGAAGGAGAATATGTCCTTATTGAGGATTATTACAGTGATGGACTAATGGTTTTGGGAGCATTAAAAAATAACCTCAAACGTAAATTTAGTAATCAAAGTTTTCAAGGACAAAGGGATTATCGTTCTGCATTCAGAGATGCATCTCATCGATTGTTACTCATGGTAATAGATCATAAACTTGAGGTTCTAAAGGCACCTGAGATAGGTTGGCTAAAAATATTATATCCTAAAGAATCAGAATTTTTAATCTCCTTTCCAAATATTCAAGGACTTAATAGCTCTTGGCAGTGGTATCAAAAAGGACTAAATATTGAGATATTAAATTTGAAAATCCATCCTTATTATGGGACCTATTTTCCAACTAGGTTCGACCATTTACATCTTTTTGATAAGTGGTTAAAGAGCTATAAGGGAAATAAGAATAATGCTATAGATATCGGAATTGGTAGTGGAGTGTTGTCATTCCAATTATTACAGAATGGATTTTCACAGGTTCTAGGGACTGATACCAATAAAAATGCCATAATTGGCACTACCCAGGAGAGTGAACGACTGGGCTATTCAAATAGACTTTCACTAATGTACGGTGATTTATTTGCAAATTGTGATATAAAAGCTGATTTAATAGTGTTTAATCCTCCCTGGTTAATCGCTAAGCATGATTTAGCTGAAGGAATAGATAAAGCAATTTATTACGAGGATGATTTGTTCCCACGTTTTTTTGAAAAAGCCAAGCAGCATTTAGAAAAAGAGGGTAAACTTGTTTTATTATTTTCAAACCTTGCTGAGGTTGTTGGAGTAGATGAGGATCATCCCATTCTAAATGAATTGAATAATTATGATCGATTTAAAAAAGAGTTATATATACAGCAAAGTGTAAAATCTTCCTCAAAAAAGACAAAACGGAAGAATTGGCGTAGGGATGAAAAAGTTGAATTATGGGTAATGTCTCATTTTTGAATTTCATGCTTTTGTCCGGCTCATGTTGTATCCAAAATCTTCTCCAGTGGGAAGATTAAACTGATATTGAAGGGCCAAAAACTTGGTTGAAAAAATATTGAATTTCTTAAGAAACTCAAACTAAAAAATTTATTTCTACTTAATAATGTGGACTCTCAAATATTTTATAAATGGAAATAATATAATCGATTTGTGATTTCAGACCATAATCAAAAAAAAAAAGAAGTTCACATTGTTGACCAAGTTAGTCTTGGTAAAATTGTTCAGATTAGGGATCAATTACTAAAGTCTCAAGCAAATGGTATGAAGGTATATCGTTTTGAGTCAGGTGATCCCAACTTTGATATTGCACCACACGTTCAAATCGCAATTAGTGAAGCAGTGGC
>JAAFKL010000099.1 GCA_021399405.1 Candidatus Heimdallarchaeota archaeon
AAATTCACTACTACGGAATTTAGGGACAAATCCTTTTAAATTAATTGAATAAAGATTAGATGTCAGAAAAATTAAAGGTGACAGATATGGTAGAATTTTTAGCAGGATTTGTTGGTACAGTCGTTATGACAATGATGATACTCTTCGGAGACAAAATGGGCTTAATGCCTCCACAATCGCAATATCGATTAATTGTTGATGGGATGGGTGGTAAAATGAATGAAATGATGGGAGTTCCCAAAGAAATGGCATGGATTGTCCATTTTGGGATAGGAACCATCGCACACCCACTACTTATTGATATTTTAGATCTGAGTTTTGCAACAGAAATTGCCTATGCACTTGTATTCGCATTCGCTATGATTATGATGCTTGATTTCATGGGTGCCCCAAGTGAATGGAAATCAAAAATGAGCATGGGAATCATAATGGCTCACATTGTCTACGTATTAGTTTTTGAGCTTTTAATTTAAATAAGATTTTCAACACTAATGTCGTTCATCCTTTGAGTATTAAGCTAATAACTAAATAATCAAGTTTCTTAGATTTGTTTTACAATGAAGTATTATTTAGGTAGCAATTCTTGGAATTTGCTCATTACAATTTGATCAATCTACAATATTTATTAAGAGGTTCCACACCGAAATGACGTGGCTAAACTGAGATATTCCGCTCTACTAATATTTATTTTTATTCTAATTTCTTCATCTAGTATTCAAATTTTATCACAAACTGAAATCACAGAGGATACAGTACCAATAGCATTTTTTCTAACAGAAGAGGAAGAGGATTTTCCTAGTGTACATCCACTTGGAATTAAGGAAGATTCTAGGGGCAATATACATAGCTGGATGTATTATATTGAACCTGAGAGGCCTGACCGAACAGATCAGTTTTTCATTGTATATTACTCAGTCATTAGTCCCGATGGAAACTCATCATTTATTGAAGTTGACAGACAACCATTTTCACTTACGAGATTATCAATTTTCTACAAACAAGATTTTTATGAATTTGACGATGGAACAGTCACCGCAGTTTTTCTCAAAACATCAGATTTTGGAACATTCATCAAGCGAATTCGATACGATCAGGATACTGGTTATAAGATAGAATCAATTGAAAGTCCAAAAGAATTTGATTTTACTGGGCATATTATCGGTCCGCTTATCACCGACAACAAGGTGGAATACCTCTTCCCTGCAAAAAACACAACCAGTAACAGGCAAGTATTGTCAAGATTCAGATTTGCCGATAGTATATCAGACCCTGAGGTTGAAGCATATGATTTTCCTAATGTTTTACTAGGAAATGTCTCAAAACAGGTTAATGAGGTGTTTGATGTCGCTTACGCAAACGACAGTCGATATTGGTTAAGCACCATTGATGCTGCCGGTAGTAATCAATCACTAGTGCTAGTAAATGATTTCATGAATGGTACGTATGCTATTGATGGATTCGTTGAAGGGTTAAATGTCGCCCCCATAGCCAATTTTGAATTATTCAGACATATCAGAGCGGATATTCTTTTACCACAATTAGTGAGTACGACTTCTGGAAAGCTTTTTACTTTCTTATCAAGTTTTGAAGGAGAATTTAACTATCTCACTCAATGGAAAAATGGCACCGCTACAAGAATCTTGGATGATTTAGATATTGATCCATTCTTTTTACAATTTCTTGTTCATTTGGGTACATATGGAGATGTGCTCAAAGCCAGTAGCCTGAGTATTCAATATGCACAACTGTCTATTAGTTTTACCGTTGATATTATTAGATACAATACTACCACTGGTGAGTTAGAAAAATCAAGATTCCAAGATTCATCATTCAATAAAACTTTCTTTTTGTTTGCCTCTGATGATAATTCTGATAAGGATATTGGGTTGGTTTCTTCAATCGGGACTACTGATCAGCTGAAAGAAGATTACAACATATTAAATGGAACTATTAGTTCGGTTTATGTTTTCACTGATGCTGAACTTCCTGTAGTAACTCCCGGGTTTGTAAATATCCTATTTCGGGAACCGGAAAGTGATGATACAGAAAGAAACACAACAATGATTTTGATTGGATTGGCGATTTTATTTGGACTTAGTGTCTTTGGATTTACATATTTACACAAGAGAAACCAGCAATTCACCTTTCCAGTTGAATTTAATATAAAGCGCGAAGATCATAAGTTCAGTAGATTGGAGAAAACAAATTCCAAGATAAATAATTATTTCAGGAGTAAGGCTATATACTTCTCGGCTAACCGATCGAGGATCATAAGTTCAGTTATGGTAATGACTCTTCCAGCTATAATTCTACTCAGCTTATTTACAGGGATATTAAGCCATCAAGAAGCATTGCTTGTGACTTATGAGCATCAAAACTCCCTTAATGATCAAGAGGATTTCATCTTCCAGAACGGTGATTTTACTTGGGGAGATTCATGGTACAAAGATGAGTTTACCTCGCTAACCCTGTCAGAAGTTGATTTTGCGATACCAGAAGAATTATCAAAACAGGCATTTATAAAATATGGACTGGATGATATTGCGGCGGAGATGTCATCATTTACCTATTTCCCTTTGTTTGAGAGAAGGCATTTTTCATTTATCGAAGATGGAACAAACCAATCAATAAGTTATCCTTGGGCTCAACAATTTACAGTGTTAGGTGAAGGCTGGAAGGGTTATATTGAAGAACAGCTAATAGAAGGAAGATTACCTGAAGCCCCGCATGAAGTATTAGTACAAGAATCTTGGTACTCAATTCGCGATGCAGCATCTCCTCAATTACCTTATGGGGTAATTTATGGGGTTAATTCAACCATTGAGTTTGAAGCTTCAGAACTGGATATCTTCCTGAACATAACCACACCGGGTATGAAACAAAATGTGACAATTGTTGGTGTGGTAAAAAAGGTAGAGAATCAATCTTTTAATGAAATCAAGTTTTGGGCTGACAAACTAAATACTACTCTACCCGGACTAAGATTTTTGGATTCCCTACCATTCTATACATTCCCATCTTTGATAAGTGAGTTTCTCCCTAATTTCTCAAGATTAAGTATAAGACCTCTGAATTATGTAAATATTCGATACAATGTATTTGATCTTGACAGAGAAAAGATTCCGGGGATAATTGATGGTTTCACAACACTTGGGACTCAGACAATTTCACAAACTGGGTTCTCATGGTTAGGTAGATTGGATGAGCAAAGGATTGTAACATTTCTAGAGGAATATTTTGAAGCAAGTCGAGATATCCAGTTGGAAGGTGTTGTACTGACAATCCCTGCCTTATTATTGATTCTTATTTTAACATTCGATGGATTGAATATTGGTAAGACATCTGTGCAACAAGAAATATTGCGATTCCGCAAAGAGGGAATGAGGACTGAAAATATATTCTCACTATTCGTTCATGAAAGGTTTGTAACTACAACAATAGCGACTGTGTTTGGTATAATTTTTGTTAACAGCACTACGGGATTTTTACTATCATTAACCGGATTCTTCAATATTGAAAGTGAAAACACCCCTCCAGTTACAACGAGATTTAAATTAATTCTTTATCTCAGTGTGTTCTTTGTCCTCTTCATTGTCGGTTTGATAAGATCAATCCAATATTTTATTGTCGAAAGTGATTGGAGATACAGCCAAGACCTCAAAGGTTTCAAAGGAGATTTGATTATAATATCGATTGGGGTGATATTGGCTTTCAGCTCAAATTATCTTTCAGGATATTTTCAGGATCAGGCAAATTTAATTGATACAGGTGGTAATGTTGATGCAGGAACACAACTTGTGATATTAAATTTAAGATTAATAGCTTTGCTAGTTGCAGCATTTGGTGGAATAATTGTCCTCTCGAAAATCATGAACAGATTGTTCATGCTAATAGGAAAGTTTGGATGGAAGATATCAAGATCTAGCAAGGGCTTAGTTTTCAACGGGATTAGAACAAACACGAGCCTATATGGTAGAGCTCTTTTGATTTTAATTTTGACATTCGTTATCATTGTGCCCATGATTGTTGTACCAAGCACTCTAAATTTCAAATATGAAAATGCAGCTTACGATGAGTTGGGTACTGATATACGAGTTGAAAATTGGCATTTGGTTGCTAACGAGACTAAAGATAAAATTCTCAATCTTCAAGACGTAGAACAGAGTTCTGTATATTTCTATGAACCAGTAACTTTTATTGCAGATATTGAAATTAGGATATTTGCAATAGATCCAGATTCTTATTTGCAATCAATTGTAGTCCCTCAATTATTCGAAAAAGATTATGAAGAAAATTTAAAACTAATTTCAACACTAGGTAAGGGCGAGATACTTACGAATGAAGAATTTATTGAACGAAACACTCTAACTATTGGTCAAACTATTCCGATTGAATTCACAAATCATATCGATGATTACCATTTAGAAGTTGTTGATTCATATCATCAACTACCTGTTCTCAAATATGAATTATTGGCGTTGGAAGCTGCAGATATTACACCATTACAGATGGTAATGACCCTTGAAACTTTATTAGAAATCCAAGCATTATTCTCTTCTGATTCAACCAGGGACAGCTCCGCTGTGGCTGATGCATTAAACAATAGGAATCTGATGATAAAGGCGAGTTCAATCTATAACGTGGACGATATTGTTAGTGTTGTTCGTCAAGGTGGTACTCAAGTTCAATTCATAACTCAATTAATTCAAGAGAAAAGACACCCATTCTTCCGAGCTTTTGAATTCATTACTCATCTTAGTATTATTGTTGCTGCAATCGCACCATTACTTGCATCTATGATATTAGCAAGAATATTATTTGAAAGGAGAAAAGATGAACTTGAGGTCTATCTTCGAGCAGGCGCAACTCGCAATGCATATATCAAACAATTGAGTCTTGAATACATCCTTACAGTCATATTTCCAAGTATTATAGGAATACCACTGGGTTATTGGTGGAGTTATTCTAATGGTCCCGAATTCTTTGGAGAAACAGCTGAGGATCTATTTTGGAAACTCAGATTAGATTTTATTGTTGTCTGGATGCTAATTACGTGGATACTATCATTAACAATCTGGGTTTGGCAGTTGAAATCATCGATTGATAAACATCTAAAGGAGGTCAGATTATAATGACTGCATTTAATGATGGATATTCTGTTTCTGTTGAGAATGTAATCAAGATTTTTGAACACAGGTTGGATAATACCAAGATTTCCGCATTGAGAGGTTGTGATTTGTTCGTAAGATACGGGGAAATTGTATCAATCATCGGTCCAAGCGGTGCGGGAAAATCAACATTGTTAAACATAATTGCAGGAATAGAAATTCCCTCAAGTGGTCAAGTTTTGATAGGGAATACCCAAATTCAAGATTGGACAGATATTCGAAGAAGAGAGTTTAGACGAAGATATCTGAGCATCTTCTCTCAAATTTCTCGAGAGAATTTTGATCCTCGAATGAAGGTTCATCAATTGCTTCGATGGGAATTACTTAATGCAAGATGGCATTCAAGCCTAATAGAAGACAGAATTGATGAGGTATTAAATAAATTAGAAATCATGAATCTTAAAGAAATTCCTGCAGGAATGTTATCTGCAGGCGAAGCTATGAGAATTTCATTAGCAAAAGCTGTAATCAAAAAACCGTATGTGATTCTAGCAGATGAACCGACAGGGCAATTAGATACAGAAAATATGCAACTACTTTACAAACTCGTCAAGGAAATTGTCAAAGATGGAACATCATTCATTGTTGCAACCCATGATATAAGATTTCAATCTGTCTCAGATCGGTCAATGTTAATATTGGACGGTAGGCTTGCTGGTGAAGAAGATTTCGAAAATATATTCTCTGTAGAGCCAAGTGCAAAAGAAATTCAAGCAAACGCTATAGTTTCGAAGAAACTAATTCTGGACTCAACTGATAGCATACGACTTCCCATTGAAATTGTGAAAAGATTAGATGTCAATAGATATCTCAGAATTACTCACGATCCCAAAGAAGATTTCGTAACTATGTTGAAAGATGAGACTGATAAAGGGCTACCAGAGGAAATCTTGAAACAGGATGATAATATCAAAACACCGGATTTTTCAAGAAAAAACATTATTGATCATTCGATCATCGAAGTTAATGGAATAACAAAATTTTACGGAAGTGGCAATAATAAGAACGTAATATTAGAAAATCTCGATATGTCGATAAAACAGGGAGAGATGGTAGTGCTCCTCGGTCCATCTGGAGTTGGGAAAACCACCCTGATGAACGTGATTTTTGGGATTGAACAAACCAATTCTGGATCGATCACGCTATCCAAGGCTGATCGCCAGGATGAAATCAAGAGTAATGTAAAGACCATTGAAAATAGGTTCAAAGAAATTTCATATTTAACTCAAAATTATATACTACACCCATATATCTCTGTTGAAGAGAATATCTTACTTCCACGAATATTAAATGGGCATTCAAAATCGAAAAAGACATTTAAGGCGATTAGAGGCCTACTCAAGCATTTTGAAATTGAAGAATATCGAAATGTGTTCCCAACTGAATTATCTGGTGGACAGCAGCAAAGAGTTGCACTTGCTGCAGCTGTCTTCAAGGACACTGAAATAATTTTAGCTGATGAACCTACAGCTAATTTAGATGGTAAACTAGCTAAATTGGTAATGAATACCCTAACTGAATATGCTGAAAGTGGTAAAACCCTAATCGTAGCAAGTCATGATTTAACTCAAATTAGACCAGGATATAGAGTTATCAAAATCTTAGACAAAGAAATTATAGAAGACGTTATTGCAGACGAAGCTTATTGTGAGAAGCTCAGAAGCCAATTTGCACTAAGTAATTCTCATTAGTAATTGTAATTCCTTTCATCTTCTGTTTCTATTTCTACTCCAGTACCCAATACTAATCGATTGACAAAATTGAAATATCCAATTATCAAGTTAATGTCCAATACAGCCCGATCAATGAAACCAGCCTGTTCTAAGTTATTGTAGTCATTCTCATTTATTTCACCAGGATTTTTTGTTAGCTTCTCACAATATTTTACGAGAATCATGTCCTTATTTTCCAATCCGACACCTTCAACTAATTCTTCCATTGATGGAGCATCTTCCCAATTTGATTTCAAACCCTCGTAATGGTGTAAAATACAATATTCACAGTTATTAAAATATGACACAACTGCACCTATTAATTCTCTTTGTATCCGTGATAACGGGGAGTCATCGTACATTATTGCCATATACAAGTCAAGATGTGCCATCATTGCCTTTGGATGGAGGCTTTGTGATTGATGAACGTGTGCAATAGCACCTCTAGATC
Source organism: Candidatus Heimdallarchaeota archaeon (assembly GCA_021399405.1). Next base: position 7,332 of record JAAFKL010000099.1, read on the forward strand.
CCCCTATTCGTTTGTAGGCTCGTTGTAAAATTTTATCTTGTGCTTCTGTTGGACCAATTACTTTGATGAATGCTTTCTTACCCATAAAACAAGTTTTGAATTAAGATTAATCAAGCTATGGTTGGAATATTATTTCATTAAAATATTAAGAAAAAATTATTTAGGATAAATTGCCTTATCAACTATTCTATATGCATTTTCCGTTGGTGTGATCCCTAAAGACTTCGCTTCATTCAGGTTATCCAGAGTAGTTGATGGAACAATATTATTTACCTTGCCAAGAACATCCTCTGTTTTGGCTAGTTCTTGATTTTCATATTCATCACATCCACTTATCACACCACCGATATTATGCCACCAGGAAACCTGGTATAATATTCCTTGATGCGCTAATACTTTTGCCAAGGCAAATTCTTCCTTTTGACTTGATGCTCTAAGTTGATTATTTGCTCCTCCAATAATTATTTTTGCTCTCAATTTAGCAATATTGTCTTTTGTAAATACCCCTCCAACCGCGCAAGGGGATAAGATATCACACTCAGCGTATAAAATCTCTTCTGAAGAAATAATATTAATGTTTTTTTCACGGTATCTCTCTAATAATTGCTCACAAGCTTGCGTCTGCACATCTGCTACTAGCAATTTGACATCCTCCTGTAAATAGTATTCAGCAAGTGGACCCCCAACTTGTCCTAAACCTTGAATAGCTATTGTTTTGCCTACTAATTCTGAGCTCCCCAATTTGAATTTTGCAGCTTGTTTTGCAGCAAGATAAACACCAAAAGCAGTTGGCTTACCAGTTGCCCCCAAAGGACCTTTGGGCCCCCCAGTAATATTACTAGTAAAATTCGCTTTCATTACATTAGCAAGTTCAATGGGGAACCCCATATCAGGTCCGGTGAAAGTCTTTGATCGATCAAGTGAATATGCTAAAAATCCAATTATTTCCAGATTGTTAAGATCTAATTCATTCATAATAACTGTCATTTTAGATCCCCCATAAGTTATATTGGCTGCATAATTTTTGAAACTCATAGCTCTAGATAAATTTAAACCATCAATTATGACATCAATCTCCGCTTCTTCAGGATCATGCCTCCGAATTCCTCCAGCACGCAGTACTGATCTGCGATTATTCAAGCCTAATTGATCACTATGAACATTATTGATGAATCGAATATTGAATTCTTTATGATATAAACATTCAATAAACAGATGTTTACCCTTTCGCAACAAAGATTTCAAGTTTTCCAAATACTCTTTTTCTTCACTATTTTTGAAAAGTTGTTGCGTCTCCTCATGACTTAGATATTTTTCACTAACTGTCAAAGGTGTAGATTGATAAAACAGCTTATTGTAATTTGACCAAAGAATTGTATTATCCCATAGTTTCGAGGCTCTTAATACAATTTGATCAGTTCGCCAGTTATAATTTATTTTCAAACAGGTGAGATCTTCTCGATTTAATATATCAAATAAGCTGGTCATGACTTTTATTTCTTATAACGCCATAATAAAGTAGTACAAAGAATTTCGTACCAAATCATCCAAGGTATGTTGTCTATTTACTTAACATAAATTTCATATCTTCAACCAGCAAATAGGTAATCATCTCGAAAGAAGATTTCAACTGTTCCTCTGATGATATCTAGTAATTCTTCTTCCTCTTGAGTGATGATTTCATCATATTGAGCCAGTGTTACTGCATCATCTTTTATTTTTTTAAGAAGAAACATCATTTTCTGTTTTTCTGTTTCTGTTAATTTCTTATCTTCCCATGCTTTAATTGAGTATTCAAGTAAATTTGTTACATTCAGATCCGTAGCTTTGATTATCCTACCTTCATCAAAAGTGATTTCTTTATCTTCATTGGCTTTCTTAAACAATTTAACCAGAAGATGCCAGCCTTTATCCTTGATCAGGTTTGATTTCACTTTTACTCACTTTACTATAGGTCTATGTCCCTAATATATTATTGTATATTATGATGGTTAAATATTTGGGACGGAATGACAACTAGAAAAGCTGATTGGAAATGATGTTAGAAAGATAGAATCTACAGATTGAAGGCAATTATATCTAACCAAATTTAGTTTTTAATCACTTTAATCTCAATAATTATTTGATATAACTAGTTAAGGATAGATCATGAGTGAAGAAACTGGATACAGGGTTTTGATCACCGGTGGCTCTAGTGGAGTTGGAGAATATCTAGCCTTACGACTAGCCCAAAATGTAAATAATCAAATCTATATTACTGGTCGAAATATTGACCGATTAAATCGAGTAGCAATAGAACTCAATAAGACAGGTGCGCGTGGATTTTTCCATGAAGCAGATGTGACTTCATCTTCTGAAGCTATTAATGTGGTACAAGATGCAATAAACAAGATGGGAGGATTAGATGTATTAATTGCCAATTCTGGAGTTGGAAGATTTAAAAATATTGAAGATTTAACTGATGAAGATATTGATGTTCAGCTTCAAACTAATGTGTATGGAGTTTTCAATTACTTGCGTCCAGTATTAAAGCATATGAAATCCAAAGATAGAGGCCAAATAATTGTAACTTCTTCGAATCTTGGATTTAATGTTACAGCCAAGGGAAGTGTGTATTGTGCTACAAAATTCGCAGTTCAGGCGATTATAGGGAGCTTAAGAGAAGAACTCAAAGGCACAAATATTAAAGCAGCAACAGTGAATCCAGGTGCTATTGACACTCCATGGTTTGCAGATCATGGTTCAGAACCAATTATGAAAAGATTAAATGTTGAAGAGGTTGTTGATGCATTTATGATGATCATCAATCAAGGTGAAAGGAGTAACATAAATCATATTTTATTAAACCCTGCAAATGCATAATTTCACATTTTTATATTCATCCTAAATTGACAAATATTGAATTCTCAATGTTATATGTGGATATAAATTGCACAAATTGTTCGAATAGTGAATTACTTATAATTTCGGAAATACCCCCCTTAATTCCACGCCAAATAGCTTAGTAAGGTAAAACTTTGCGATCCTTTATATACCATAATCACCATTATTCTAGCATGTGATGCTTATGAGCTACATGAGTCTATTCCGTCCAACAACGAATAATATTCGAATCGTAGATTTCAACCAAGATTATTACGGAAACACAAGCATACAAGATGAATCATATGCTATGAACGATATTCCACTTGCAATTTTTAATTTGACAGAAATGGGTCCGTCCGTTTTATATCGCGATTTTGACGAGTTAAAGGGATCTAACCTAGATGAAACTGATCTTACTACCAAAATTAACACTCTCGCAGCAAATCTAATTGCAGCGACTGGGTCAGGGCATACCTATAATGAAGGTTGTTTTGACATTAAAATGGATAGCAAAAGCGAATTCAGATTATTTGTAATTGCGATTAAAAGGCCAAATAAGAAGTATGTAGATCCCAGAATAAAATCGGGGTATTTTCATGTAGTATTATTTATCCCACAGGATCTAGCATTAACATTACCTTCTATATCAAAGATGGAAGATGAGTTATTTGGCATTGTAGGGAAAAATATGAAAAATTCAGAGGATTTCAATCCTAAAAAAATTAATAAATTAAAACGTAAACTTATTCAAAAAATTATCGAGTATCGAATCTAAGATTCAACCATATCATCTTTGTCCATTCCAGGTATCATAAAATTATTAATATCCATGTAGAGTCCATTTACAAGTCTTGAAACATCTTCTGATTCGGTGTTGAATTGCAAGGAATCTGTTAATATTTTATCTCGTAGAATTATTAAATCATGTAGTTGGTCTTCAGATATATAATCGTCTTGGGTTGCAAATTTGACAGATTCTTGAAATTTCTCAATATCGGTTCTGAGTGTTTTCAGAAATGATTCCTCTTCCTCAGTTACTTTTCCATCATCTTTTGCCATCTTCGTAAGATTTTCGAGTATTTGATTTAAATCCAGAGACATTCTATATTATTGTTAGAGGACTTCATTTTAAGAAAGTAGTGTGCATCTTATGTGTGACTTTATTAATTAAATTTATACTTCACTATAATTCTTGAAATTCATATTATGGCGATGTTCCTAACATAATTGTACAAACCATTTTCCCTATGTGCGCCAGAACAAACAAACATCATTTTTATAGATAAAGTGATAGAAATAGTATGAAGAAATTGGGTAATTCTAAATTAATAATGTTCTTAGCATTTGTACTTGCTACTATAGTTTCAGTTTCAGCATGTTCTCTTGCTACCCCTGAATCAGTTTATTTTGCAAATATTGAACTCACAGATAATTCTGATCAAATCCTGGTAACAGTTTCAGATAAAGATTATAATAAATGGGAACTAATTTTTGATGTGTCGACGACAGCTCTTGAAAGTGTGAATAATCAGGTAAGTATTGGAGATCTTGAAATTCAACCATCCGAACAAAATTATAGTTCTCAGCTATTTGAAAATGCTACTGGTGTATTCTGGATCCTAACTAATACTCAGGATCAATCTGAGTTTGGAATCAAACTAACTCAAAATAAAACTTTATCTATTGAAGCTGTAGAAGATTACATGTTTTTTGTAAGTGACAGTCTAAAAACAGCATACCTTCTCTTACCCTATGATGCAGATATTTCAGGTGGAATCAAGGACAGTGTACTTTATGCTACCATTGCAATTGTACCTTTAGAAGACCCAAACAACATAAAATACAGCTTTGTAGCACATTCTTATTTGACCGATTTATTTTCCACTAATTTCAAGGTATATGATGGATTACATGTGTTTTTCATCCATGGTAATGGAGCAGATTGTGTAAATTCAATCTATTTTACTTATGATCAAGATAGTTTTCAATTTTTATCGCAGACATCTGCTTGGCAAGACGATTTGATAGATCCTCGAAATAATAAACTAATTATATCATCTTATTATTACCAAACACGTATTTCTGAGATTAAGATGATTGATCTTGATAATTTCGAGGAAACTAAATTTGAGGTAAGTGATGATGAGATCCTTGCGTTATTAGATATCGAAACAAGCAAGAGCACGTCAAGCTTGACCACTATGATTTCTTCTACAATAAATAATACGGTCAGTTCTGTTTTACCGATATTTGGGATATATCTCCCCTTGGGATTTGTTGTATCACTATTTATTGTTAAATTAAAAATTCGGAATAAAAATCAATGAAAAGTATCGCACATGAAGTGAATTTGTATATACACACCACTAAACACAAATTATTATCTTCAGTACTTTAAATACCAGGCTGACAAATTATAACAGCTGCAATCAGAAGATTGTACGCAGCCAACTTACTACCTTAAGGAATAAAGGTGTAGGAGGACTAGGTAAGTATCTACCTGTCGCTTCTTTGATTTATCAAAAAGAAGAACGGAAAAGTTAGGAGCGTACCGAAACACCAGTGGTTATCCATAATGGTTGTCCTACCCTGTTATTTAGTAAAATAAAAAACAGGAACGCTGGTACTCAGTTTACCGACTGAAAATGATCTGCCAGTGGTTAAAGATCACGGGAGACCTGACTTTGTTGACTCCAGTAGGATGAGAAGCAGAAGGAGGCACCGTTCATTTTGAACAAAACCTATTTCGGCAAAAACTTTTTTGTGTAAAAACAGGGAAGGGATTGCGATGGCGACATCAGATATAGGGTTGCTGAACGTGAAGTACTCGTTTTCTAATTATACTAGAAAATGTGTATACAAAAAAGATCATACAAGCAAGTATGATGTCTTCCCTCCGAAATGTATAATAAATAATACAGCTAAGTTATTTTAACTCTTACCAACAATTCAACTGAGATGAGATTTTGGACCTGCGATATTCAATTACATACATGGAAACCCATACCGGAGGGGGATTTAGACTATTCAGTTTTGGTAGAAGAAAAAGACAAGTTGCTAAATGTGGAAAGTGCAGAGTTAACAAGGCTATTATCAAAATGTCAAATAATGATGATGACACAGACACAATAGATCTTTGTGTTGCTTGTTACAATACTTTTACAGCTGAAGAACTGTTACGAGGAAATCCAAATCAAGAGGATGAAGAAGAAGAAGCAGAAAAAGAAGTATTCTATTAGAAATAAGTGGCCGGTCAAGTATTTAATCAAAACTAGCCTAACTTAGCCACAACAACTTTATTGAGTAAGTATTGGGAAACACAGTGTTTACTGATTACAATACTGATTATGAGATCCCTTGTTATTATTGCTCACTTTATAATGAAATAACTAAGGATTATCCCATAAATTCGGCAAGTAAGAAGTCTATTGAGCTCACAAGAGAAATCCCTCGCTGTTTGTTTCATTTTCAATATGTTTGCAATATATGTAATCAAAATAAACACTTCAATGGCATTGCATGGTGTTCTGATTGTAAACAATACACATGTGTTAATTGTTCATCAGTCAAAATTATAGATTTAGATTTTTTTCATTATGATTATTACTATGAAATTAACTGCACTTTATGTAATGAAAGCAACCCAGCCCTTGATGCTGCTGAATACTTATTGCAACATCCTTATCAAATTGGAGATTTGAGACCTGATTTCCCTATTAACTTGTGGATACCTTCAATTGGAAATTATAAAGTATCTGAGCTCAAAGGACGAAATCAATTCGAAAGATACGATTCTTGGAAATCACAGAAAGTAGACATTCCAATTAACGATAATGACATTGTTAATCACTATGATGCTATTGCTGAAGAGGTATCGGAAGGTTATATTAAAAGTGCAATGCTGCTAGAGATCATATACCCTGCAATTATATCAGAAGTAGGTGATCTTAAAGGAAAAACTATTCTTGATTTTGGTTGTGGTCCAGGTGGGTTGACTAGACAGCTTGCGATTGCAAAGCAAGTTGTTGGGTTGGATCCAAGCAATATGATTGATATCGCAATTGAAAAAGAGCAAGAGAAAAGCTTAGGAATAATCTATCATAAATCAGATCTTCCAAAAATAAAAAATCAATATCTACATAAATTCGATGTAATTGTTTCTAATGCAGTTTTAACAGAAATATCTGATTTACCCAAAGTTTTGCGAGATCTTTCCGACGTGATGAAACAAGATGGGACAATAATATTTACGGTGAGACACCCTAGCCTAAGGCCACCTGGGGCCTTTTCTTCAATGACAATTCCAACTGATAGCGAAAGAAATGAGGATCTGATTATGACTAGAAAAAATTATTTTGCAGAGGGACCCTACAAACTATCAGTTAAAGATCATGTATTAGATGGTGCCATAACTCATCATTATACAATTTCAACATATATCAATACTTTAACTCAATTGGGATATATTATAGTAAAATTATTTGAACCAAAACCTTCCTATGATTTAATTAAAACAAATCCAAAAGTATTCAAAGGAACCCAGGAGTATCATCCTATGTTTTTGGGAATTGTAGCCCGAAAATCTTGAATTAAATCGTAAATATTAGTACATTAGTAATAGTTTCTTGCCACTAATCGAATATATATAAATAAGTAAGTAAGTGAAAATTTAATCATGAGTGAAGATTCCTATGTGTATGATGTATATGTCATAAAAACTTCAGGAATACCTTTGGTGTCGGGTTGTACCGCTACGGATTACTGTATGGGGCACATGGGACAACATGAACTTCAATCTGGCTTCCTTGCAGCTCTCAATTCATTTTCTCAGGAAGCTTTCAATAATGAAAAGATGAGGTCTCTTGAAATGGATAATATCCAGTTGAATTTTAAAGTAAATAATGAAAAAGAGTTGATATTTGCTACTGTAAACCCTATAACTGCTAACAAAGAAGAAATTCAAAAGAAATTAACCAAAGGAATGGATCAATTTATCAAAAAATTTGGTGATAAACTTGATTCGGATATAACTACTCAACTCATGTTTGATGAATTTAGACCGATACTCGAAGATTTGGGATTAATTGGAGACAAGCTCATGTCAACAGCTGAAGCGCAGAATGCAGAGAACTCAAAGAAAAGTAGATTACTTAGATGGATTAAAAAATTAAGAAATTAGTAGAGTAATTGGATATACAGCTTTTCAAACAAAACATTTGTTGAAAAATATTAGATTGATTGTAGAAGGTTTGAGAACTATGAATTATGATTATTGCGGATAGCTCTCGCTATACGCAAAAAATTTATTCTAATTTTACTTAAACTTCAACTGTTTGAGTGGGTTTGTTAATTGATGAAGGACTAGCAATATGATCCTGCAAACCTCCCTGTAAGTATTCTTCATAACCAACAAGATCAAGATACCCATGACCTGACAAATTGAATAGAATTATCTTCTCAGCACCCTTGGGTACCTGTCTTGCTTGTTTTATCGTTTCTGCGATAGCATGGCTGCTTTCAGGTGCAGGAATAATACCTTCATTCTGAATGAATAATTTTGCTGCATCAAATACTTCAATTTGACCATAAGCTTTTGGAGTTACTAAATTCTGTTCTAATAAATTACTTAGGGTAGGTGCTAGACCGTGGTAACGCAGTCCACCAGCATGAACTGGTGGTGGAACGAAGTCAGACCCAATAGAATGCATCATCAAAAGTGGTGTCATTTGACCTGAATCACCAAAATCATAACCAAACTGTCCTTTTGTCATTTTTGGAGCTGCTCCAGATTCAACCGCGATAATTTCAAGATCTGATTTTTGCTCAATTTTATCCTTAATAAATGGATAAGCAAGGCCTGCGAGGTTTGATCCACCACCAACACACCCAATTACAATATCAGGATAAATGTCTGCATTTTCCATTTGAATTTTTGCTTCTTGGCCAATTATTGTTTGATGGATAAGCACATGATTTAACACACTACCAAGTGAATACTTTGATCCTGTTTTTACAGTTTGTTCAATTGCTTCACCAATTGCTATGCCTAAACTTCCCGGATGATGCGGATTTTGATCCAATAACCGTTTACCAAACTCCGTTAATCTAGATGGAGATGGATGAACTATGGTCTTATCATTGAATAATTGCATCATTGTCTTACGGTGTGGTTTGGTATCGTAACTAACGCGGACCATGAAAACCTCTAATTCCATATCAAAAAAGGATGTCGCATAGGATAATGCAGTACCCCATTGTCCTGCGCCAGTCTCTGTAATTAACTTCTCCACTCCTTCCTTAGAATTATAGTAGGCTTGAGGAATTGCTGTATTGGTTTTGTGAGATCCTGCAGGACTCACCCCTTCATACTTGTAGTATATCTTGGCTCCCGTTCCAAGAAATTCTTCAAGTCTTTTTGCTCTGTATATCGGAGTGGGACGAATTTGTGCATATATTTCCCTAACAGGTTCGGGAATAGGAATGTATCTCTCAGTAGAAACTTCCTGTTTTATCAACTCAATTGGGAATAATGGAGCAAGGTCTTCTGGTCCAATAGGCTCTTTAGTTCCTGGATTTAAAGGAGGGCTTAAAGGAACGGTTAGATCTGCTGCTATATTGTAATAGCTCTTTGGCATTTCTTCAATTGATAATCTCAATATCTCTTTTTTTGTCATTTATGTATCACCAAAAATATCAAATATAATTCAAAACAAACTATATTTGAAAATCAAGCTCAATGATTTAACATTGAACTTGCCAACTAACACTCCACCAATTCGAAAAAGAAAGAAATGTAGTGTTAATAAAGTTAAGACTAGGACTGCATGAGCAAACGCTATTAGCTAAATAAATGGATGAAAAATTAATATATTCTTCTTTAATTTTCAAATGAGAAATTTTCAGTAGTTGAACAAGTTCAACAGGTTTTTCCATTCCAAGGGATCCTAGACTCCAACCAATCATCTGCATGATAATTTAAAAAACCTCCGAAATTTGAATTAATTATCTGTAGGAATCATATTTTTTAGACTAAGTAATTCGGCTTGAATGTTTATCTTAGGTTCATACTAATTAATAATTATTCAAATTCTTACGAATTTACTGAAACGTTGGGAACTACCCGATAATTTTGTACCCATACCAATTTGTATAAAAAACAGCATTGGATTTTTCATTTTGTGGCAGTCTCATTTAGTAGTCCATCATCCGAGTTTCAATCCGGAAAAAATTTTAAAACTAATAAATCGTCTCATAAGAGATGGATTCTAAGCCATCTGCTTAGAAATAAAATTTTGATGTTTCTATTCGTCCTATTTCAGATCATACTGTCATTTACTCAGGCAATAATACCTGTGATAATTTCCAGATTATTTGGCGAATTCAAGGAAGATGTACTTACACGTTCCAGATTAACGGATCAAAGTATCCTCATCCTCGTTATAGGATTAATTTCAGCATTACTGGTTTTCTTAAGAAATACAGTGGTTGAAATCACAGGACAGAAAATGGAACGTGATAGCCGTGATGAACTATATTCTTCTTTACTTGGCAAATCATTGACATTTCACGATAAACAACAAATTGGAGATATCATGAGTCGTGTTTCTACAGACGTCAGACAAATTAATTTGATGATGAACCCTGGGTTTAACCTACTATTTGCATCCATAATTGGCATTATAATGCCTACGATCTTTATCTTGACGATTGATCCTCAGCTTCTTTTGGTTCCAATTATTTTCATCATTGCCTACTATATTTCATTAAAACGATATAATAATGCCCTATCACCTTGGTCATACAAATCAAGAGTTGCAAACGCTAAAATTAATGCTCGATTGAATGAAACACTCTCCGGGATGTCAGTTGTGAGAGGATCATCAAATGAGAACAAAGAAAGAAAGATATTTGACAAGAATATTGCAGAATACAAGGAGGCACATGTCAAACTTGGCAGTATCCAAGCGCGATATTATCCATGGTTACTTTTAGGTATAGCTACTGCTTTTGCAATTCTACATGGATCTATGTTATACCAAAATGATGTTATTACCCTGGAACAATTTGTTCAATTCATATTACTATTTCAACTATACAGGTTTCCTACATTCATCAATATTTTTGCGATTACTGCAGTAACATTAGGGATTGCTGCAGGTGATAGGATATTAGAAATTATTAATGGAGAGAGCTTAATTGATCAAAATTTACAAGGACATGATTCCGAAATTACAGGTCATATTGAGTTTGATAATGTAACATTTGGATACACTTCTGGTTTACCTGTATTAAAAAATATATCATTCAAGGTAGAACCAGGTCAAACTGTTGCATTAGTTGGAATTACGGGTTCTGGTAAAACCACGATTACCAAATTGATTGGCAGGCTTTATGATCCCCAAATCGGGAGAATATTGATAGATGGTGTCGATGTACAGGAATGGTCGATTGCGAGTCTGAGGAACCAAATGGCACTTGTAGAACAGGATATCTTTCTATTTTCAAGGTCTATAAGCGATAATATTGCTTTAGGTCAGAAAAATATTGATAAAGAACAAGTTGTAGAAGCTGCGAAACTGGCACGAGCACACGATTTTATTTCAGATCTTCCAGAGGGTTATGATACAGTTATAGGTGAACGAGGTGTAACATTATCTGGTGGACAGAGACAGAGATTGGCAATTGCAAGGGCAATTATTAAGGGATCTAAAATTTTGATACTTGATGACGCTTCCTCTGCAATTGACAGTAAAACAGAAGATGAAATAAATTCAGCAATAAGAGAGGTTTTGAAAAACCGAGTATCATTTTTAATTACTCACCGAATTGCTCAGATACGAAAAGCAGATCTGATTATCTTGATGGATCAAGGATCAATTATTGATATGGGAGATCATCGGCATTTATTAGAAACTAGTGAAAAATATAAAGAAATTTTCAGTATATTCGACGAACCTGATGATTTGAATAAATCAACCAAAAACCAGGAGGATATGAATTAATGGCATTTGTAATGGATGGTTTAGACAAGAGTGATTACGACAGGGAATATTCGGACAAAGAGCTAATCCGGAGGATAATTGGATATTTTAAACCGTATAGACTTCATATGTTATCTGCAATAACAATCATCTCGTTAGGTGCTTTTGCAGCTGCTTTGATTCCTGTGTACACTTCTGATGTTCTTAATGGTCTAGATGAAGATTTACCTGCAAAGGAGATTCAGATTTTAGTAATTCTTGTACTAATCATCGCTGTTGTTAATTTTGTATTGAATGCAGTGAGTCAAGAAATAACTGCTAGAGCAGTACAGGGGACAATTGTCAACTTACGAAAAGATGCTTTTGACGCATTACTAGAAAGAGATATGTCATTTTTTGACGATCAACCAATTGGAAGGTTATCATCTCGTGTTGCAAACGATACGAATGATTTTGGTCAAGTAGTGGTCATGACATCCCAATTCTTCGGACAATTAGTTGTTTTATTTTTTATATCAGCAATTCTTATTGAGAGATCACTAAAATTAATGATTTTGATAACTATATTTGTTCCAATTATCATATACTCTACGCTTCTATATAGAAAATTTGCTAGAAGTATATCGCTAAAATCATCTAGAATATTAGCTAAAGTTAATGCGTTAATCCAAGAAACAACTAGTGGAATCTATGTGGCCAAATCATTTAGAGCAGAAGATCCGATATATCAAGAATTCGATGAAATGAATGACTCTAGTTATAAAATAAATTTACGAAAGGGAATAATTCTCAGCTCAATTTGGCCGGTAATCACTGTAATTTTCAATATGGGAAC
>JAAFKL010000100.1 GCA_021399405.1 Candidatus Heimdallarchaeota archaeon
ACTATTTATAATACTCTGATGGGGTTTTTGTCTTGAAATAATTAAATAACTCAACAAGGAGTACAATTATAATTATTGACAAAATTGCTGCCAATATCCAACTCGTAACTTTATCCAGTAATACAATCAATATGGCATATAAGATCAGAAAGAAAATAAGATTCTCAATTTTAATGTTACGATAACCTGATTTTGGTTGTGGAATACCTATTCTACCAATAGCCATCAATCATCTCTCAAGAATTCAATTATTTAAACATATGTCAGATTTACAACCCTTTTGAATTTTAATATAGATTAGGATTTTTATTTAAGACGTGGATAATAAAATTATTCGAATAAAGGAAAATAATTGATCATATGTGTTAATCTTCATTGAGAAGTTCCGAAAAAGAATTACACGAGAAAAGAACACAATTACCAATAAATGTAAATAAATAATGCAAAAAATTAATTTTTCAACTCATTTTTCAACTCTTTTTTGTATATTTGACTTCGAAATAAACTATTCTTGATTAAATATATGGACTTAAAATATATGATTTATAATTCACAAATATAAAATTCGTGTAGTTACTATGTCAGAAAAAACTGCAAAAATACTAATTGACGATAAGGAAATTGAGCTTCCAGTATTCGTCGGTACAGAAGGCGAGATGGCCATTGACATCAGAACATTGAGACCCAAACATGGGATCGTTACTTATGACCCAGGTTATGGTAGCACTGGTTCTTGTCAATCCAAAGTCACCTTCGTTGATGGTGAAAAAGGCATTCTGCGATTCCGTGGTTATCAGATTGAGGAATTAGCCGAGAAGGCAACATTTATTGAAGTAGCATACCTGTCCATTTTTGGTGAATTACCAACTACAGAGCAGATTATGAAATTCAGAGATGATCTAAATGCCAACGATATGATTCATGAGGATCTCAAGCATTTCTTTGATTTCTTCCCACCTGGATCACATCCAATGGCAGTGTTGAGCAGTATGATCACAGCACTCTCAACATTCCACCCCAGTCAGGATAATCCTGAAGACTGGGACAAGGACATTATTCTACTCATAGCTAAGGTGAAAACACTTGCTGCTTACGCTTATAGGAAATCATTGGGATTGCCCTATATCTATCCGTCCTCTGATCTAACTTATGTTGGTGACTTCCTCAACATGATGTTCAAGAAGGGACCTAATGTTGATTACAAAATTAATCCAGTAGTTGAGAAGGCTTTAACCAAACTGCTGATCCTACATCTTGATCATGAGCAGAACTGTTCCGCAAGCACTGTGAGAATGGTTGGATCGGCTCAGGGTAATATCTACACTGTCATCTCTGCTGGTGTCGCAGCTCTCTGGGGTCCACTTCACGGTGGTGCCAATCAGAAGGTGCTCGATATGCTCGCTGCAATTCAGGCGGATGGTGGCGATTATCAGAAATACATGGACATGGCAAAGGACAAAGATTCTGGCTTCCGTTTAATGGGCTTCGGCCATAGAGTTTACAAGAATTTTGATCCCCGTGCCCAGATTCTAAAAGCATCTGCGGAAGAAATTCTGAGAGAATTGAAGATCGAGGATCCACTTTTGGATATTGCCTTTAACCTGGAGAGAATAGCCCTTGAGGACGAGTACTTCGTCAAGAGGAACCTGTATCCCAATGTTGATTTCTACTCCGGAATCATCTACAAGGCCCTGGGTATTCCCGAGAATATGATGACTGTGATGTTCACATTAGGTAGATTGCCAGGTTGGCTGGCCCAGTGGCGAGAATCAAGGTCAGATCCCCATTTCCGAATCCACAGGCCTCGTCAAATCTACCAAGGCAATACTAAACGCCCCTGGGTTGACCGAGCAAACAGGTAGCATATTAGTTCCTAGGTAGTCTCCCTTAGAACCTAATCATATATCGATCCATAGATATCTAGTTACATATATCAAATATAAAAAGTGAATATACTTATATCCTAAATTCCTAAGTTTATTAATAGTGAAAAATTATAAATCTGAAAATTCAGAAATAAGAAATTATCAAAATACTATTTTTTGGAAATTTAGAACACCAATAAATTCTATTAACTCTTATAAAAGCACTTTGAAGGTGTATTATATTCTTTTTCCAATTTTAAATCTTTCATTGATTTTGTTAATTACTCAGTTTGATTTATTCCTAACGATAATCAATTCATTTTTACATATTGTTTTATTTTATTCTACTTTAATATCATTCAAAGAATATCATCATTATCATATGCGTAAGAAAATATTAAAACAGATAAAAATAAATAAATTCACAGATGAAAATTATATTCCCAAAAGTGAATTAGAAATATTGAATTATACTAACTCTACTCTCATAAATCGATATAAAATATTACAGTTAGCCTTTATTCTATTATTACTAATATTATCAATAGCTATTCTTGATATGAATAATACTGCAAAAGGTTACTTAACTTTGATTTTATTAATTCCAATTTATTTTGCAAATAATAAAATTGTGTTAAAAGAAAAAATTGAATTTAATGGTTGTACTAGAGTTGATTTCTTAAAAAAGCAAATTACTGTCGAAGGAAAATTAAATCATAAATTTCATGAAAAAATAAATATTGAAGATATTAAAGAAATTTGTTTTGTTGACTACTCTCCATTAGGTGATTGGTGGAGTATTTTCTCAATTGTATTGAGTACTAAGCATTTTAGGATCCCCGCAGGAGACTTTTACTCAAAGCATTTTAACCATAATTTTGATGAAATTTTCTCATTGTTACTTAATGAATTTAAAAATTATAAACTAAATAATGTTAATTTTCTAAAAATGACGAAAAGTGAATATTCAGAAAACAAAAAATTACGGGTTTCAATAAGAGTATTTGTTAAATAATTTCGGAAATTTCAATTTTGCTAGACTGATAAGTTACTAGTATTTCTTTTTTCTAAGTAGAAGTATGTCCCGAAATTAATTCAACATTGACTCACATCCCTAGTCAATACCTTGCAATTAAGGACTTGAGGACCTTACCAGATCTATCTAACAACAAAGAATTAAAATATCTTCAAATAGTAAATATACCAGTAGATCAAATACCTGATTTAAGTGAATTTAGTAAACTTGAGGTGATTGAATTGGTCCATCTCCCAATTGATACCCTCCCCAAATTACCTTATAGTCTAAAAGAATTAACTGTTTTTTTCTGCGACAATATTGATATTACATGTTCCAACATTGATGATCTACTTGAATTGTCAAAATTGTGGCTTGATGATGTAATTCTAGCTGGTTTAAATGAGGACATCTCTGATAGGTATCATGAGTTATTCCAGATCAAAAAATTGAGAGAGGATGTCTCGAAGGTTATCTTAATCTCGATGGTATAAAATGGTTCCAAGATGAATTCAATTCATATGTGGCTGAATTAAGATCAGATTTCATAAATAAGAAGGAGTTATTCAGACAGATTCAAAATAGGTAAATCCAATGAAAAGAAAACAATTAATAAAACTGAAGTATTTTTCATTTTTCCAGAGACTATTCGTTTTAGGCTTGGGGTTGACCGTGCAAACAG
>JAAFKL010000101.1 GCA_021399405.1 Candidatus Heimdallarchaeota archaeon
AATTAAAGAATGAAATTAAGTAGAAGAGAATTCCTTAAAGTCGCAGGTGTTACTACTTCAGCGGCATTTCTGACTGGATCGACATTGTTATCCGGTGACGAAAAATTGGTCGATGAAAGAGAGCGACCCTATGATCAGTGGAGAGCTGATTTTGATGCCCAATGGGGAATGGTTATTGACTTAGCTAAATGTGATGGCTGTACAGATAAAGATGTCCCATTATGCACCCAAGCATGTATTACTGGGCATTACACCCCTGATGATCATGAATACATCAAGGTTTTCGAAATGCATCATGAAGAATCAAAATCAACCACCTTTTTCCCCAGACCGTGTCAACAATGCAAAGAACCTCCATGTGTTCACGTTTGTCCTGTGAGTGCAGCATGGCAAAGGGATGGAGATAATTTAACATTAATTGATCACGATAAATGTATTGGTTGCAGGTTATGTATGGCAGCATGCCCCTACGAGGTTCGATTTTTCTTTTGGGAAGAGAATCCCAAAGCAGCAGATATACCAGAAAGTGATTTTGAGAGGCAAATGCCATTTACACTTGTTAAAGATGTTGGTGTAACAGCCAAGTGTGAATTTTGCGGACTCCAGTTCGAAGGAAAGCTTCCACATTGTGTTTCATCTTGTGATGAAGGAGCATTGTATTTCGGAAATATACTGGAAAATGCCATGACAAATTCTGAAGGTGAGACCATCATTCTTGACAAAACCTTAGAGGCGAGGGCTGGCTTCAGATGGAAAGAAGAGGAAAATACAAAACCAAGAGTTTTCTATTTACCTGATACGGAGGAGAAATAATATGGCAGTAGTAACTAAAGATCCAATTCAAGAGTTAACTGGAAGACAAATTGTCGAGAAATCAATGTTAGAAACGGGAAGAAAGACCAAAATATTGATGGTTATCCTGCTGTTGATCTTTTTGAAAGGTGTTTATGAGTATAATAGGCAATATAATGATGGTTTAGGAGTAACTGGATTAAATACAAAGGTCTTTTGGGGATTGTATATTACCAACTTTGTGTTTTTCATTGGTGTAAGTCATGCTGGAACTTTAATTTCAGCCATTTTGCGTGTAACCGGTGCAGATTGGCGAACTCCAATAACAAGACTAGCAGAAGAAATTACAGTGTTAGCCTTAATTTTCGGTGCGATCTCTGTTTTTATTGACATGGGTCACTTGAATCGTGTGTTCAATGTTATTAGATATGGAAATATTGACAGTCCATTAGTGTGGGATTTCATTTCCATTACATTCTATCTCATAGGAAGTGCAATTTTCCTTTATCTACCATTAATACCGGATTTTGCTTATTACCGAGATAATCTAGACGATAAATATCGAGTTAGAAAATTTTTCTATAGGATTTTAGCAATTGGTTGGGAAGGTACAGAAGAACAATACGAGATTTTAGAAAAGAATATCAAAAAGATGAGCTTTATTATTATCCCTGTTGCAGTATCAGTTCATACAGTTGTTTCTTGGATTATGTCTATGATGTTTCGAACAGGTTGGAGTTCTACAATATTTGGACCATATTTCGTTGTAGGAGCCATATTTTCTGGTTTGGCAGCATTACTCACTGCAATGATCTTGTTCACGACTTTTTACAATCTTCAGGTATACATCAAAAGAGAACATTTTATTTCTCTTTCAAAACTATTAGTAGTATTTGCTGCATTTTATGGGTATTTCACAGTCAGTGAGTATCTTACTGAAGCCTACAGAGGTGAAGAAGGAGCTTTGGATCTACTTAATCAAATATTTTATGGGACGTATGCTGGTCTCTTTTGGTATTTTGTACTTGGTGGATTATTAATACCAGTTCTATTGTTGATTGTTGCAATTTCAAATGATCAATTATCAGATAGAGTAACGTTAACACTAATTCTCATTGCCACAGTGATGATTAATGTTGGAATGTGGATCAAGCGTTATTTAATCACAGTTCCTGCTCAAGCTCGACCTGCTGTTGATGAGGGATGGCATTCATATACGCCAAATAGTGTAGAAATATGGATTTTTGCTGCTCAATTATCAGGATTTGTATTCTTATATATTCTGCTAAGCAAATTAGTTCCAGTTATCTCATTATGGGAAGTAGAACATGAAGAAGAATTAGCAAAAGAAAAATCTCAGTAAAATAAAAGCTTCAAAAATTTCAAGTGAAAAACATTAAATTCCAAATCTAAGTTTACACAAATATACTACAGTTAATTTAATCTAAATTACCGATGGTTAGTTCACCTATTTATTCAGTAGAAGAGTTAAAACAAATGATAAGCTCCGATAATATTGAAGAGAGAGGAACAGCTGCGAGAAGGATATGGACAGATTGGAATCTATATGACAAAGATGATGAATTCTTTCAATTAGAAACCTTAATTTTGGACTTATTAAAAAATGAAACTGCTGGAAGGAATACCTGGCATTATATGATTAGTTTAGGTCTAATGAATTCTGAAGATGCAATTGAAGAGATAGTTAATAAATTAGATAGTTCGAATGAAGAAAACATAAGGGGATTCGCTGCGGACGCATTGGGCAGATATAAAATAAATCAACTAAATAATGATACCCTTGAATTATTATGGAATTTAGCTGAGTTTGATCCGTCTCTTGTTGTAAGAGTAAATTCTATCCGTGCATGCACTAATCAGTACAAACAAACCAAAAACGAAATAATTAGCAAACGCTTGTTTAATCTTTTAGAATCGCAGGATCATAGTGCAGTACAAACGACAATCTTACAACAAATAGGCGAAATTGGTAGTTTAATTTTAGTACCTGATCTGATCCATATAATGATCACAAGAAGAACTGAATTAGATAAAAAAATGGCCGGCATCACATTAGACAGTATAGCGAAAGCTAATGGTTTTCATAATCGAGAAGATCTCTTAAAATTAGTCAATGAAAATATTAAGGATTGAATCAATCGATTGTCCCAACTTTACATTACTTTAGATACAATTTAGTATGTTTATCATTTTTTATCAACCAATTACCCATATATCAATTTATATTACTTATTTTTGTATAGCAATTTACTATACACTGAATATTAAAGGATTTTTCATATATTTACACAGTGATTCATACATCATATTGGCTATCCTCTTAATTTATATATGAATAAAACGTAGTAATCATACCTAAAAATAATTATTATAACTATTAATAATATACTAATTATTTTTAATTGGTGGAAAATATTAATGAAAAAAATAATTACAGCGATGTTATTGGTAATTTTCCTCACTTCAACCTCTATGGTTACAGGTGCAAATGTAAAATATACCAATTACAAACTTGATGGAACAATCACAATCGACGGTGAGATCGGAGATTGGGCAGATATAGACGCCCAAACAGTAACTCTAAAAGCAGCAAGGGTTGAGGCTGATGGCAATACACCTTTCACTGCAGATTTCTACTCAACACACGATGCTTCAAGTATATATTTCCTAATTGTAGTCAAAGCTGACCCTTACTACTTCTACAATCTTGATACTGGTATAAGTCACAGAAACGCACCCGCACTAGGGATAGCATTTCCAATTGATGATGGAGCTTTAGCTCAATATATGGGTGGAACCGACAGGGATACCACTGAAAATATTGAATTACTTACTGGTGAAGTTGATATATTGCACTGGGAACTTGATACCGATCATGGTGTTAAAACAAGCGGAACCAAAAATACCACCGCTGGTGCAAGTTTTGGTGATGGTGTTGCCAATCTTGATGATGAATATGCTAGAACCGCTGAAGATAGACATGATGATAATGATCAAGCAACATCTGAAAATTCATGGGCTGCTTCTTGGAGTTTTACTGGTGGTTACGCAGCCAATGGTACAGCTGGTGATTGGGTTTTTGAACTTTCCAGAGATTTAGTAACAGGAGATATTCATGATGCCTCTTTTGCAGAAGATGAGACCATTGAAGTTGCTTTAGCATATTGGTCACCTAATGAAACATCTGAAAACAAATGGACTGAGGATGGTCACTATGTTAACTATGATAATGTTCTTGAAATGACATTAGACAGTGCCACTGGACCAGAAAGCGATGATGGGTTCCTACCTGGATTTGGATTATATGCTGGTTTAGCTGGGTTATTAATTGCTGCTACAATCTTGAAGAAAAGAAGATAAAACCATCTCTACTATAAATATATTAAATAATTACTAATAATTTAATTTTAACAAATAATATCATTTATCTGAAATTGAATTAGATTTATTTTTCATAATATCTCGAATCTCATCCATTGTAAACTTATTTTTTTCGAGCAGCACGTAGTTTTTCAAAGCATTACGAACAACATTAACCAATTTCTCAGCAGCCGTGAATACTTGTAATTTGATTGCAGTAAGATGTATTGCAACAGCAAAGTTTGGATTTACCCTCGCAAAGTATATATCAAATTCATCAAAAACGAGATGACCTAAGCCTTTATACTCAATTTCTTCACTTAATTGTTTGAAATACTCTTTCGGATTTAATGATTGAACTACTGATCCAATCTCAGTTAATTTTTGGAATTCTTCATTAGATTTCGAAATTACAAAAGGCTGAGTTCCATCAATTGAAACAATAGATAATCCCTTAACATCATTTTCATTTTTTAAAACATTAATAACTTCATTATTTAATGTATCTAATGTATCTGGACCTAGATTCAAATGATCGGGGAGAAACTCAAAGACAAAATCAATCTTTCTAGTTGATCTAAACTGTCGATTGAGATCTGACATCCTAATTCGAAATTGAAGGTGTTACTAATTAATGTAGATTTAATAACAAGTAAGAATGAAAAAAAACTAGTTAATGAGAAGAATTACCAGTCAAGAAATTAATCTATGTTAACCAATTTGTATCCGGTTTCCTTCATAATATCTGTAAGTTGTGATTTCAATGAATGGCTAATGGTTTCAGAGTAGCTTTCTAAATATGCATTTTTCGAAGCTCTTGCTCGATCGACAATATTTAATCCACCTACATCTTCACCCACTCCCCTATCTACAAGATTTGAAGGGAAATAATTTTCCTTTCTATAAGTGCTTCTGGTGGTTTTATGTGTCAAAAATTGGCGATTATCTTCATAATTATTCAAAATGTCCACTGTGTTTATGTTTTCATAATCGGTAATTCCTTGTCTTAACCTATTCGTCATGCCAATAATATCATTATCAATGATCATTTTTTCAATTGAAAAAGCAGATTGGAAATTAATCATTCCAGCCCCTACAATAACATTCAATCCAGATACAGTAGCTAAATTAAGACCGAATCCTGTTTCAAATCCAGATTGGAAATCCAATGATTTTGAATCAGACAATCCCGTATAACCATGTGTAGGTAAATCAAGAGATTTTCCCACTTGCGAATAAGCAGAAGTCATCATCATACTCTCGATTGCGCCAATTGGTGTCGTGCCTTTCTGCATATCAAATACGGACGAAGAACCACCCCAAATTACTGGCGAACCGGATTTAGCGAGTTGAGATATAACAATTCCTGATAAAATTTCAGCTGTATGGATGACTGTAGCACTAAACATACTTGCGGGTGTATTAGCACCCATCATAGGCATTGAAATAATATCTGAAGGTATTGATGCCTCTGCTGCATCAATCAAGCTTTGGCATGTGAGATCACTCCAGTTCAAGGGTGATGTTGTACTAGCATCAAAGATGGCCAATGGTTGCTCTTTTAGTTTAATTTCGTCACCTCGAACACTTACCAATAATTTCTTCATCCATTCAAATGATTCTTTTCTAAAGGTCCCTGTAATGATGGGTTTTGTACTATAAATTAATGAAAGATATAAGCGATATAGATCTGAGATTTGCGAGTCGATATCGTTAGAGATCATGGCTGTGCTTTGTAATTTAAGATTGTCCAGTTGATCCACGACTTTAACATAATCAATGTAATCTTTCGATATGGGTTTCCGAAATTTTGCGGTTTTACCATCAAGAATAAGTAAAGCAGTGGAACCAGGAACGAAAAAAGAAGTGTCTTTAGAAATTTTAGTCACTTTAGAATTATCTCGATCATACATCTGAATAGACTTAGGTGTGGATTTTACTGATTTTTTTATTAGATCGATTGGAATTTTTACCCAGCCATTTTGGTTATCCAAACCCTCATTACTAAATAAATTCAAACATTGTTCATTTTCTATGAATACACCTTTCGAATCTAAGATTTCAAACGCCTGTGATATTATACTATCAATTTGTACATGATCAAGAATTTTAAATGTTGGTACAGTCATTAAATCATCTCCTGTGAGGGCAGTTTTCTTTACTGCAAGTTTTACATCGATTGATAAAACTAAGACCTAGATTGATGGCAAAGGATACACTCTTTATTGGTTTCATCATAAATTGAGATGTTAGTTGTACACCTATATCATTATCTGATTCCGCTCCCAATTTATCAAAAATAAGAGTTTGATCACTTAAGGGGGCATCACAATAACCAGGGCTATAACGCATAGAGGGGACCAATTTTAGGCCTTCAGCATCAGTTTTGATAAGATCATTTACATAATCTGCTACCGTGTCTGCAGCTACAGATCCGATTGCGTCTAAAATAACTCCTTTTACTAACTCTCCATTTTGTAGAAAGTTTTGGGTCTGTTTGGGTAAATCTTCACCTATAGTACAAATCGCAAAACCAATCTGTAGTGCTTGTTCAAAATACGGTTTGTCTGGTAGATCTTTTTTTTCAAAAATATTGTAAACACCTGTTGGATTCATAAGATTATCTGCAAGATATAACATTTCATCAATTTGTTTGTTTAACTTCTCACTTGGGTGTTTTTTGGTTCGCCTTGACTTAGATAATCTTTCGATTATATCCTTTCGATCCAATGTTATATTATTGAAGTTCACCACTTTCATATAATCACCTTTTGATTAGCTCACTAGCTTCATGAATATGTTCAGGACTAGACCCACAACAACCCCCAACTATGCTTGCACCGAGGTCAACCATTTGTTTCAGGTTTTCTGCAAATTCCTTCGGAGTTTCAGGATAAATCACCTCACCATTATGGATTTTTGGTTGACCGGCATTTGGTTGAAAAATTAATGGAAGATTTGTAGATCCAATAGTTTCCTTACATAATTGAACCATCTGTGCACTATCTAAAGTACAATTCGCACCGACAATATCAGCCCCAGCTCCTTCCAGGGTCGAAAAACTAGAAGATGGATTATTTCCCATAATAGTAAAAAATCCTTTTTTCTTTAGATCAAATGTCATAGAAGCAATGATCATTACGTTCTGATCTATTGTTCTAACGGCTTTTACAGCTGCAATTGCCTCCCTAAGATCACTCATAGTTTCGATTAATATGGCATCTACACTTTCGTTAATCAGATGAGTAGCTTGAATTTTGAAACTTTCAAATAATCCATGTTCTGTTATTTTTCCCATTGGTGGCAAAAATAACCCAGTTGGTCCAATATCACCAATCACAAATTGATTGGAATTGGTCGCAATTCTTGCATTTACAACTGCATTGGAAACAAGCTCCTTTGTCCGTTCTTTGATATTTGATTCATTTAGACGTAATGGAGTTCCCCCAAAGGTATTGGTCAGTACTGCATCCGCACCATTGTTTAGATAAGAGAGGTGGATCTCTTGAACATCACTTGCTCTTTCAACATTCCACAATTCCGGAACATCGCCGGATACCATCCCTTTCGCAATCAAAAGAGATCCCATAGCACCATCAAACAATACTGGTCTTCTTTTAACTAACTCTCTAAAATTAATTAATCATCGACCCCAATTAATATATTTGCTATTTTTACTGCTTCTACGGCATTTTCTGCAAATCCATCTGCACCAATTTCTTGAGCCCATTTTTTAGTTACTGGAGCACCTCCAACTAATATTTTTACTTTATTCCGAAGTCCTTTCTCTGAAATTTTACTGATCACTTCACGTTGATTTATCATTGTTGTTGTGAGTAATGCAGACATACATAGCAAATCTGCATTCTTATCAATCACTTCATTGAGAAATCTTTCAATCGGTACATCAGCTCCCATATCATGGACTTCATAACCTGATGCAGTTAGCATAGAGGCCACTAGTGTTTTACCAATATCATGAATATCACCTGCAACAGTTCCTATTACAACCCTCCCTTTTGATTTAAATTGCCCTCCAGTTTTTTCAAGAATTATTGGATTTAAAATTTCCATTGCAGATTTCATTATTTCAGCACCTTGCATTAGTTCAGGTAGGAAAAACTCTCCATCCTCAAAATAATCGCCAACTTGCTTTATACCCACAGCCAACCCTTCATCTACAATCTGATTAATATCAATATCATCTGCAATACATTTGTTTACTAGATTTAGTGTGAGTTCAGCCTCCCCATCAACTAATGCGGCCGCAATTTGCTGAAAAATATTCATACTATACTACTTATAGTTTTTCCATAAAATTGTCTTTTGAATCTGTGACAATAAAATTGATCATAAAAATATGATTTCACTTAATAAATACTTAAGATAACTTGGGATTGTTGATTTCTTGCTTTGCATCCTCCATGATTCTATCTAGATCACGAATTTGATCTTGATCCAATTCCTCAACAGTGTGATCAGTTAATAATTTATCAACCAAAAGCTCAGCTCGTTCATTCATACCATCCTTTCCTGATTTTACCCATTCAGACCAGACACGCCTTTCTGCTAATTTGGTAAACATTACTTCACCTGCATGCATGTGCGTTCTTGTATGTTTTTGGCTCAAAAAGGTTCGGGATCCACTCTTCATTACTGATGAAATAACTTCCATTGCCAGTGTTTCCTCATTTACTTCAAAACCTGTAAGCGTTCGCTTAATATTGTTAATAATTTCATTATCGATTATTAATTGGGTTAGAGAACTAATAACACCCGCTTCTAACTCGCCAATACCTGAGAGTTCATCCGCACCAGCTAATGCAGGTATAACTGCATTTAAAGCACGCTCATATCCGTTCTGAACATTGTGGGTGTGCGAATTTGTTGAGAATCCGTAAACATTTACTGGAAGTTTGTAAAAATGAGCGATTTGAGTTGTGGCAGCAGAAACAGTCCCTATCTCAGGTCCACCCCAAACAGAGATGCCAGTTCTAGGTTCCATCATTGACAGACGCCCTCTATAAATCATGGGCAAGCCCGGAGTAATGAGTTGAGCTATCACAACAGAAGCCAAAAACTCTGCATTTTGCTGAACCAGAGCCCCGGCAAGAGTCATTGGAGCAGTAGCACCTACAATTGGACAAGGGAGTGGGCCTAGTGGAACTCCATGATTTGCGACAGTAATCATGGTTTCGACAATATTATCGGGAAAATGTAAGGGACTTAAGGGGGAAACCCCAATCGACAGCAAATCTTTGGCTGGACCAAAAACATTTGCCATTTCGATTATATATTTTGCTTCAAGTGGGGTTGCCAGACCTGGACTTCGAACAGGTTTAGTGGTATGCGGAAGTGTGTGGCGATACATTGAGATAGCCATCATTTTATCTCCGACATCTTGGGGAGTGAATAACGGTGTGATTGAGTTGACGTTTTCAAGAGAATGAAGAACCTTAGTACTATTCTCCAAATCCTTGAGTTTTGCGGCTTTCCTTTCATCCCTTCCGAAAGAAATATCCCTAGCACCACCCAAATTATGCCAATATAATGAGCCATCTCCTAATGTAATCGAATTCCCATTTCTCCCCCTAATTTTTACAATCGAAGGACACTTTGCTATTAATGTTTCAACTAGATCTCTTGGGAATAACACTCGATTATCATCCAATGTAGCCCCTGAATCATGCATCATTTTTCTTGTATCTTCATGGGTGAGCTGAATTCCAACCTCTTCTAGAATTCTTAATGTAGCGAGATGAATCTCCTTTATGTCTTCATCAGACATGATTTTGAGTGAATTCAAACAATTGGCTTCGTCAATCGTATGATAAAAAAATAATGAGAGGTTGGTAAATAGAAGAAATCAGACATAGATTATTTAATTTAATATACATAAATTAGTATAAATGAAATAAAACTTGGGACAAATTGTTTCATGCGAATTACACCGGTGTTATTTACACTTAAATAGTAAAAAGATGTAAAACAATACAGTGTATTTCTCAGTTTACATAGTCGAATTATCTGATGGCTCGTTCTATACAGGATACACTAAAGATCTTGAAAACAGGTTACACCTCCACTCAAACAAAAAAGGTTCAAAATATGTCCGATCAAGACTTCCTCTCACATTGGTGCATGAAGAAAGATATGAAACCAGATCCGAAGCAATGAGGAGAGAAATACAAATCAAAAAATTTTCTAGAATGAAAAAACAACAACTTATCATAAATAATATTGGATTCGAAAAATAAATTTTCAATAGATTAATTCACTGTCTAGGAAAGATTTTTGATCTTTATGGCAAATTTGAGGTTTTTTTGAGCTCAATATTTCTTAATAATTAATGCCAATAATAATTATGGGTAATATGAAGAAACACCTAATAATTACTACTTCTCTGATTTTAGCTGTTTGGCTAATTTGGTCACCACTTGCTTCTGCACAGGGTACAATGCCTCCAGAAATGCCAGATAGAACAAATCATAGAATGGAACCCCCTCAAAATAGAAGACATTCTAATGGCTTTGATGGTGCAAATCAAGCAGTCAATGTTTCAGGAACAATAGATATTGCAGATTCGATTACTTTATCGTTAACAATTAAACCATCAGATGATGTAATTGAAAGAATGAATAATCGTGACTCTATGGTAATTTCTGATTTTCAGAATGTTATAACAGTTTCACTTACTCAACTAGTTGAATATAATGACACAACTAATGACGGTTTAACTGAAGATGACATGATCATTTCAACTTTTGATTTGAATGATGAAAACTTGAAGGATATTGTAATTTCAGAACTAAATGGTCAAACCATTTATACAATTGTTTCTGAAGATGAAAGTTTTCAGATGATAATTGAAATTAATAGTACAGATAATATACCACACGATTGGAAATGGTCATTAGAAATTAATTATGATTACATATCCGATACCTCTAAACTAGCAGTATTACATGAGATTGTCATTGGACGAGGTGATTTGATACGAGAAGATTTTGCATCAGCCTCAGCTCATCCAGAAGCATTCGATAAACGTGAATTATCCCGATCACATGCAAGAGCACCTATGTTTTTCAGATGGGATCAAACAGCATTTGCTGATGATAAAGAAATAGATGTTGAAGCAACAAAATATAATGAATCTCTATCATTATCATTTTTACAAGGTGATACAATCAGTTACGATCCTTCAATAGGAGTTTCTCAAGAATCGATCGAATCATTAGATTTCGAACTAGTTAACGTATTTGATCTAGAGACTGTGGACAAATTCATTGATCAATTATCAACTCCAACTGCCCGCAGTTTGATAATCGGAATTTTATTTGTATCCACAATTGCTATGGCTACATTAATAAGTAAAAGTAGATCAAACTAAATTAAGTGTCCTCTCAAATTGGTTTCAATGAATTTGATATGAAAAATCGATTGAGAAATAAAAATAGAACATTAATGCTTATTCAAATATATAACGAACCTCAGAGATATCAAGATTTAATTGCGTTAACTAAATTAAAACCAGGATCTCTATATCATCATTTGAAAATACTAAACGAATTAGTCGAGAAAAAAGATCATGGGACTTATGCTATAACGGATCTTGGAAGGCAGGTGATTGAACATTTTAATTTGGTTGATAAAGAGACAATAAAACCCAAAGTGTCCACAAAATTTGTTGAAGTGGTCTCAGAAGACATGTTAGCGAATATTTGGGTTGGATATACAAGTATTATCTTAATGATATTCATTTTAATTATTGTCGTATTGCTGGGATCTGAAGGAGTAGCATTAGCAGGTAGTGCAATATATTATGTGGGATTTCCTGCATCATTTATTTTTGACATTGTAGCAATTCTAATAGGTTGGGCAACCCTGATATTATTGTTCAGAATACAGGGTTCAAATAATAGAAGAGAGTATTTACTAGAAACTTCTCTAATTCGGTCAATGTCGATGTTTCCTGGTGCTGTGATTGGAATTAGTGTCTATCTCTTATTTTTAATGGGCAACTCACCATCGCAAAGTCTTTTTGATCTATTATTTGGTATAACATTGATTTTAGGTATTGTTTTCGCATCGACTGGAGTTTATTATTTCAAGAATAAAACAATGAAAGATAGTATTCTAATTGCCACAATACCCACTTCAATAGATTTAATGATTGGAATAGTGATTTTATTAGTAAATTAAAAATTAAAATACTAAATCCTCGCTTTATGCTTTTTCACCTATTGCAACAAAAACTGTAATTGAAGCAATTTCGCCAGATGATGATTCAGCAGAACATTCTTCTTCTGTGGATATAACTTGAATATTTTTCAATCCTGCTTTTTCGTACCATTTTCTAAGATCATTTCGTTCAAACCCATTCCAACGATCATGATGTTCACCTTCGAGAAAATCATAATTATGGGAGTCCATATCAGTAATAACTACTTTTCCTCCAATTTTAGTAATCCTAGACATTTCTTCAATTGCTTTCAATGGGACTTCAACATGGTGTAGATACATATTTGCAAAAGCATAGTCTACTGAATTATCTTCCAAAGGAAGATTTTCTG
Organism: Candidatus Heimdallarchaeota archaeon; assembly: GCA_021399405.1. Next base: position 12,747 of record JAAFKL010000101.1, read on the forward strand.
CCTCACCGACTTTGCAAGTCAGCATGGGAATTTGTCTATTTTGACCTCCAAATTTTTGAGTCAGTTTATTTATCATATTTTCTGCCTGATCAATTGCTACAACGTTCACACCTTGAGATAACAATCCATGGGTAATATATCCTGTGCCAGCACCGATATCGGCTGCAGTCTCGCCTTTATGAATATTAGCTAATTTGAAAGCTTTGTCTCGAATTTTTTGATCGAAAAAACTCTGCTGCATGTCATCCCATTCGCTAGCAATTTCCTGAAAATATTCTTTACTCATAGAATTTAATCTTGTTTTTCAATATATAATACTAGCCTACTTTAGGTAAGTAGTATGTGAGGGTTACTTGTTCTATATTGGTTGATTAACAAGTTCTTTTTCAACACACTCGGGTAGAGGTGCATAATATACATACAGAGATGGAGCTAATCAATCCAAGGTAATTTTTAGTCAAACTCGACACATATACTTAATTATTATTCAAATTAATTCAATTCATGCAAGAAACAGAATTGATTGCAAAGGTTATGAATGATGGATATATTGAGGGAATACACAGGCAAGGGAATAGAGAATTAGTTGAAGCTCACTTTCATCCAGAATTCTCAATGTTTCTAAGAGATGAACACGATAAAATTACGATCATGAAAATACAGGAATGGCTTGAACGAATTGAGAAAAAACAAAGGGAAAATCCTGATGCCCCAAAGAATAAAGTAGATTACACTTTGAGAAATGTTTTTGTTCACGAGAATTTTGCCACAGTTCTTCTTGATCTCTTTTATAACGATAAATTGTATGCTGTAGATCAATTTTCACTTTATAAAATTAAAGGTGATTGGAAATTGATGGCTAAATTATATGAAATGTAAAGACTAGTCTTTATTTGCCATTTCTTGGTTGGTTGCCTAAAATATGGAGTATATGATGAGTTGCGAACTCATTAAGCTTAATCTCATTATACACTTTCTTGTTTGAATATATTTTCAATATAACGTAGTACCTCTTTTAATTGGATTTCATCTGAAGCTTGAGGATCTGGTGCATGTTTGTGGTGAGGAAATGTCACTATTTTTGGATGATGAGGGGCATTGTCCCATCTCAAAAT
>JAAFKL010000102.1 GCA_021399405.1 Candidatus Heimdallarchaeota archaeon
TTAGCTAAATTGTATAATAATAAATATATGACGAATGAGGAGATAAAGAATATCAAGAAAAAAATTGTTCCTGATGTAGAAGTAAAAGAGGGTAGAGCCTCCGAATTTACAGATGGTGTTGCTGATACCACCGTAGCACTTGCAAAAACACTTACTGAGGTAGCTAGAGCACCGTTACGAACTGCAGGAAGAATCATTGATGGGGCAGTACAAGGAGCTAAACAGGGAGCTCAACAGAGTGATAATCCCGTTGAAGGAACAGCAAAAGTAGCTTCTGGTACAGTTATTGGAACGGCAAAGGGGATGGTGAAAGGGGCAACAACCGCTATAAAGAAAATCGGTGAAGGACTTCAAGAAACTGGTGAGGCTGTCAAGAAAGTCGGATCCTCGTTGGCACCAAAAAGTAAAGAGATTGAAGAGGAAAAATAATAATCGGTCGTTCTTGTTCAGAAAGTTCCAATCCGAAAATTAAATCAATTACTTTTGATTAATATAATCAATTGATGATGTGTTGTTATGAACTAATTATTCACTGGTCGACCACAACTGCCACAATACTGCACATCAGAATTATCTACTTTGTTACCACAGTGACTACAAAAATTTAATGTCGAACTTGGTTTCTGCTCTCCTGGTGATTCATCAACTTCTGAGTGAACTACTTTGGCTGGTTGTTGATCTATAGTTTGATGAATTGGGGGTTGTTGTTGCTTGTGTTGAGGTTGCTGATGTTGAGGTTGTTGGTATTGTTGTTGAGGTACATATTGTGGGGGCATGTATTGTTGATTGGGATGCTGGATTGGTGGTCTCATCATCGGATCTGCAAAACCCACAAAGTTGGGATTTGGGTTTTTACTTAGTTGGGTATTGCCTCGATTCTCCAATACCCATTCTTGAACAAAATAGAATACTGTTAGGGGAAAAAGAAGATATTCTATCATGAAAAGGAGAAACCCTAGTTCTATTGAGACATAGAAAATAAAACCAGTTATTATTAGAGCTAAAATACTGTACATGAAAAGCTGGAAACCTATGCTAACAGAGATTTGTATTGCTTGAATATAGCCAATTCTACAAGCGAAATGGCGAGAAAATGATGTTGTGTAAATATATGCTGCCAACATGCCTGTAACAATGATAATAGGGAGGAGCATCAATAGAAGAAGTAATCCTACAAGGCTATCATTATTTAACAGAAAGGAAAATAGAATTAATAAAACTAGGAGGTAACCTGTAACAGCTAAAGTGTGGATTATTGCCAATTTTAGTGACTGAGTGATGCGATTTGAGGTTGGATAAGGTGGTGGATACATGTATAATATTACTTCTGTTTGTATATTTAAATTACGAGTGCTTGCGATGATCAATGGATAAAAAAGGATGAATTGTGGAATGTATTAAATTGTAATTTGCTTTGCTTGGAAAGTTCCGATATGTAATTTTAATAATTCTTTTGGACTTCAAAATGTTGGCAAATGCACTCCCTAATCATCAACTTGCGGTGATATGTCAACAATACAATTCAAATCAAAAACTAATTGATAGTGTGGATAATGCCATTTCCGTATCACATATCATCAAAACACCAAGCCTCCTCTTAAACATTTAATGATATCAATCCAACTCCAACTACATTCCTCAAAATCACCAATAAATCAAAAAACCCAAAAGCATACAAAGTTCTTGAGTTAATATGGAAACGCCCTACTTCAAAGCATATCCTATAGGTTATGTCAAGCGAAAAGAGGAGAATACCTACCTTGAAATTCTCGAAAAATACCGACCTGCCTTGTTGGATCTGGAGAAATACAGCCACTTAATTGTGCTCTGGTGGATTTTAGGTAATGACAACGAGAAAGCACGAGCAAATCTACGGGACTCTCCACCCAATGCCCCAGTAACAGGTGTATTTTCTGCACGATCTCCCGCACGTCCCAATCCCCTTGGTTTAACTGTGGTTAACATATTGGATGTCGATTATGAACATGGACTGGTAAACATCCGACGTATTGATGCCTTTAACGATAGCCCTATTATTGACCTCAAGGGATATCTTCCATCATCGGATCGGGTAGAAGCACCAAGGGTACCAGATTTCTTTGAATATTTACCAAAATGGCTTCCTGAAACAAACGATCCTTAATTTCAAAAACGCCTTCTATTTACGCTAGTATACAATAATATTCTCTTCAGGGAGACTTTGTTTTACTATTATGATAATAATTGCGTTTAGTTGTGCCTATGCGTAATAATTTTGTCGATCGCTGATTGAAAGAGAATTAATTGCAGAGGATTAATTCATATTACTATCAATAACAATTCGATAGATCTCGATAATATTTCGATATATCGATTTTACACACTATGCTGATATATTTTTTATATCAATTATTTTGGTCATTTCCCATGGATGATGGTACTGAAATAATCACCCAAATTGAAATGATTATATCAAGATACCATGAAATCGATGGCGAAGGTCTTGGACCTTGGTCAGAAGTATCTGAAGTAATGGAACAAGAAAGAGAAGCAGAAAGGTACATCGCAAAGATAAAAAATTCTAAGCTGCAGCAAAAACTTAGTAAGGCAATAAATGACTCTGTTGATCCTTGGGAATATATTGAGTATATCGTAAGGAGTTATTACAAAGGTAGGGACATCCAACCAAATAAATTCTTCAATTCAATAATTGAGTGCGATGTAGTAATTGAAAGTATTACTCAGATAATACCTAAAATAAGTGATAGAATTCCACACGCTGAAGATCCAGCTAAAATGTTAAAATTCTTAATCACGGTAAACTCCAAAAATCGTGAGTCTAAAGAAATTAAACATATAGTAAAGAAGATGATGGAGAGGAAAAATGATGTAGATTCCTTCCTGATTTCTCATAGTCTAAGATTAAGTAAAGTGGAAGCAAATGTTATTTCAAAAATTGAGGAAATTACTGGTAGAATACCATTACTTGATGAAATTTCAAAAGCGAGTGTTAAGAAAGACACAATATATTCCCTAGGTGCAATCAACCACATAGAATGGGGATATTCCTTGGAAAATGGAAAAATCGTGAGTTTGGGATTAAATCATAAGGAGGTTCACACACTCCCCGATTGCCTGGTTGAACTAACCAACTTACGATTACTTTCTCTCAATGGATTAGGTCTAAACTCCATTCCAGAAAGTATAGGCAACTTAACCAAACTAGAGGGATTGTATCTAGATTCGAATAATATAGAATTTTTACCAGAAAGTCTTGGTAATTGTACAGAATTAAAGGAAATTTATATTCGATCTAATAACCTTGAAACCTTACCGGATGAAATTAGTAATCTAAATAGATTACACTTATTGAATCTAACAAATAATCCTCTAATATCTCTCCCTTCTACATTTGAAAATCTTTCAAATTTAGAGGACCTTTATATTCAGAACACAAAATTATCATTTAGTCATATTATTCCTTTGAATAAATTGAAGAAGTTAGGCCTTCGCTTTGTATATGATTGCTTGGCTGACAATCTTATTCAATATGGAAAACAGGGAGAAGCAGCTGAAGTTTACGATGTAATATTGAAGGTTGAACCTGATGACGAAGAGGCATTATTCAAACTAGGTAATATACACAATTCACTTGGTAAATATGTGAATGCAGAAAAACTCCTTCAGAAGGCAGTAAAGTCTGAAAAATATGGAGTAGAGGCATCTATTAGTCTAGGATTTACCTATTTTGCATTAAGTAAATTGGATAAGGCAGAAGTTGTATTCAAAAAAGCACTAGAATTAAACAAAACTAGAGTGAATGAAATCTTGATTTTACTCAATCTAGGTGGATTATTTATTACACAAGGGAGGCTTGTAGATGCTGAAAAAGTTCTTTTTGATGCACTGGCATTAGATTCAAGCAATGGGGAGATACATTACAATCTATCCTGTCTTTTCGCTAGAAAAGATGATAATTTGACCAGCTTAAAATATTTGCAAAAAGCAATAAGATTCAATGCCTCACTTTTGTTGCGAATAGATAGTGATTCTGACTTCGATAATCTTCGCTCCACTGATGAATTTCAACGACTTATTTCTGAATACAAATCAAGTGTCGAGAATTAATATCCTGATTATTTAATAACTTGCAAGATTGATCAATTCCTTCATTTCTAAGAAAATAATCTAAGCATATAGTACAATCCAACAAAGATTACGCATCCTAGAGCCATGTATCCAATAAAATTTCCAACAAATCCACCATAAGCAAATGCTAAAATGGTACCGAGAACTGCCAAAGGGAAAATAAGTATTCCAAATTTTTTCAATGGATGATCGCTGGGCTTTTGATAACGACTTCTCGGGTATGACACATGATTATATTAGCGCAATTTGTAAAAAGTATTTGCTAATCTTTTTTTTAGGATCATTCATATACCAACTAGACCTGTTCTCTTGATTATAGAAAAGATACAATACAGGATATGCCCAGGTAGAGATTTCCGATGTGTTCATTCATCTTTCCTATTACTCTCTCTGTCGAAAGGATATAACAAATTCGACCGTTTGGACGTATTCTGTACCTTATTATTATTGTTCTTAATGTCCGATTTTATGTTTTTCATATTATAAATGATTCCAGATTCAATATATAGGGACTCGCTAGACTTTGGAAAGCAATGAGACGGATTAATTTCTGTTAAACTATCAAATTTTTCCATATCGCACGATGAAATTTAGGTAATCTTCGGCCTCTACTTGGTGAATTAAATCCACGATGGTAGAATTATTTCTACTAAGATTTTCCCATTTATGAAATTCATCAAGTAGATTCTGATACTGACGTGTAGCTTTCTCTTTTAGCAGAAAATACTCTCTTTCATTTGCCAATTCTATCACTTCTTCGAAGCGTCTTTTTGCTAAGAATAATTCTCCTTGAACAACTGTCAAATTAGCGATTATAATCATAGTCTGAACTTCTAGAAATCTAGAATTGCTATCTTTTGCTGCTTGATGTAATTGAGTGATTAAATCGGTGATTTCATTTAACAGTAATTCATCATTAGAGGCTTTAAGTTCTAATATTAATATTTCACAAAGTGCCATCACAACATTATGAAGTAGATTGATATCTATATTTTTTCTTGTAGCTAACTCGTATAATATATCTTGAGCCCTACAGAGTTCATTTAATCGTCCCTCCGATTTTAAAATACGTGAATTATTTATCATTTGCAAATTTCGGATAAAAGGATCGTTTGTTGAGTTCTCTAATTCAGATAACTTACGATAGTAAGTTTCAGCAGAATTTTTATCATTAATCTCTAGATGATATGTGATAAGGCTCGATAATGTTTCAGCCAACAATGATGAATTTCCAGTCGATTGTAAGATCTTTAATGTCTGACTAGTATAGTGAATTGCAGCAGTAGTATCACCTTTTTTCCAAAATTGATCACCAATATTTGATATGGCCAATGATTTGTACTGTATATTGTTTAGTATGACATAAGCTTCAAGAGCATTGAAAAAGTATTCGAGAGCTTGATCTACCAATCCTTGGAAACTATAAACAATACCTATATTCATTTTGATTGCTGGAATTTCATGCACATGGTTAATATCCAGATATAACTTCAAGCTTTTTTTGTAATAAACCAATGCTTTAGATAATCGGCCAGAACTTCCATTTATGTTCCCCTCCGTATGTAAAATTTCTGCATTAACTAGCATAGTCTCAAAATGTCGTAAAGTGGTTTGTTCTAAAACATCCTTGCAATTGTTGAGAATTTCTTCGGCTAATGATAATTTGCTTTGACGACATAAAATGTGAGATTTTTCTCTTAATGAATGGATTTGGATCAAAGAATCTTCTGAATTTGCTAACGAGTCAATAATTTCCAAAGCTGCTTCGTATTCTCCTAGTTGTCTATACGTACGAACTTTCTCTAGGAGCATTTTTTCATCTTCTTGTGGTAGTTTGTCCATGAGATGGAGTATATCTAGATATTTCCCTTCATTTCTCAGGATTTCTATACTATGCTCAATTTCGTCTAACATTAACTATTAACCTCAATTGTATACAGATTGACTATAGGAATTGTTTTTAATTAATGCAAAGCTCATTGATAAATGATGTGATATGTTGATTATCTATTACTATGAGAAAAGTTTTAAAGCTTACAACACATTCGATATGACGAAATTTAGATATTAAGTCGTTAAGCGAAAGGATCAATGCATTTCGTAAATCTTTTAAGTAATAATTGCGTTACATCATGAATGATGCCGGATCTATCAATTGATGAAAATGTAAATGTAATTAAGGGAATTCACTTATTGGATCGAGATGCTGCTCTGTTTGCGATATCCTCTATTATAATGTTGATAATAATCACAATATTGTTGGGATTTGTTTTATAGTTAAGGGTACATTCATAATCTTGTTATTATGTATTCTACGACATTTAAATAAGGTTAGAGCTTTAAAATTGAACCTACAATAGCCTGTAATTGATAAAATATTTTGACAAATAATTTTGATCTTATCAATATTCATTCAATCAATTATTTCTAAGTAAAGTATCAGCATATTTTATATCAAAATATTAAAATTATTTAAACTGTATTGAATATTATGCATAAAATTCGTTTGAATCAGCGAGTAGAGAGTGTGTGTGGTGGTAATTTAGATGATATAAAACCCACTAAAGAGCAACTGAAAAGAATTGAATCTTTCTCTGAGGAATTAACTGAAATTTGTGACATGTCACCGAAATCTGCAAACCAATTAATATTTTTCTCAATCACCAAGTGGCAAAATGAGACCAAATTATATTACAAAGATGGACTCAATATGTCTTATACTGAACGCCTAAAACATAAAGCAAAAATATTTGAGCTTGGTAAGGATTGTATCTCCCAGCTTATTTCCTGTTCAGAAGAAATCGAAAGAGTCAACAAATTTATCGATAAAAAAATGTACGAGTATCTTTCACGATTGAGATAGCCTTAACATTATAATCCATAAGCAGCATGTATTATTAAGCAGATCTGAATATTTAGAATTAAAATGATCTATCCTATTTTGGTTATCCAAACCCTACAGATGAAACTTTAATTAATGACCATAAAATTAGAGATTCTTAATCTCCAACCTGATGTAGGACAGAGATAAATCCCAAAAAAAGAGCTTGATAAAAAAATGGCTTATTGCCGATCAAATTTCTAATTTTCTCTACGTTCATTTAAAATTTTATAATGAATAGGTATATTGAGCTACGGGGACAAAGTTTAACGTCTCTAAAAAAATGCAAGTGATTGATTTGAGTGAAGAATGCAAAGCGTTAGAGAAGAAAGCCAAAGGTATCGAAAAAGAGAATCCAACTGAGGCGATTGATCTTTACAAACAAGCATCAGAGTGTTTTGGTCATGATGACAATCTGAAAAACAAAAATTCAAATTTGGAAAAAGCTGCAAAATTAATCAGAGGATTAGGAAAGTCAACTGAAGATCCGACTGAAGCATTAGATCATTACGAGGATTCATCATCAATTTATACTGAGATCGGTAAAGAGGGTGATGCGGAGAAAGTAATGGAGGAAGCATATCAGAAGTTTATAGTAGCTGCAAAATCGATTAGCTCTGAAGCTAGAAAGATGGATATTGCAGATGCTGCAGAACAACAATTCAAACTCGCAGCCGGCTATGCCGCTCTTGCCGGGGATGGTAAGCTTAGTAATAAATGCTGGATAGAGAGTGCAGATCAATTTTATAATGATGCAAAAGAAGTTGAAAATCCTAGAGAGGCATTTGAAGTCTTTAAACATGCAATTTTGAATTATAAAAAGGGAAAAGCAGATGAAAAATTCGATTTGTTGCTAACAAACGCTGCTGATAAATTTACAAAGAGAGGTTCAGAAATTCTAAAAACAAAGAAAACCTTAGCACTTGCAATTGATAATTTTCTTCAAGCAGAGAATATCTATCGTTTTATTAACTCTGATCAGAAATCACAAGAAAGTGATCTAAAAATTCAAGAAATTTGTGAGAGGATAGGTATGGCAAAAGATTCAATCATCCAATATCTTGAGAGTCAAGGAATAACTTCTGTTTCCTTCTCTGATCTACCTCTTCCATCTCGTCAACCTGATAAAGAAGATTTGCCTGTTCCTATAACTGATGTTGAACCTGTAGTTACAGATGTCATTGAAGATCAAGACCCTCTACCCTCTTTGCCTGAAGAGATCCCCGAAGTTGAAGAAAAGACTGAACCTAAAATAAGTACACCCGAAATTTCTCTTCCAATACCAAAATTAGTCACTGATGATGTTGAGGTCACAATTGAAGTAGATCCAATAATTGAGGCAGAACCAATAGTTGAAACAGAACCAA
>JAAFKL010000103.1 GCA_021399405.1 Candidatus Heimdallarchaeota archaeon
ATTTATTATTGAAGCCGTTAAAGCTAGAGCAAGTTTAGGTGAGATCACAAATGCTCTAGTTTCCGTATTTGGAAGATATAAACCAACATTTACTTTGTAAAGACGAAATATTGTACACGAACTGAAAAATTTTAGAAACTATATCTAATCATTCAACTATGAAGAATAGATTAGCTCATTTAGCAATCGCTGTTTCTGATATTGAGAAAGCAAAAGGTTTATTCGAGTTATTATCTGGAAACAAGGCAACAGATCCTCATCTTGTGGAAAAACAAAAAGTGAATACCTCGTTTATCAAAATTGGAGATACCAATATTGAATTGCTAGAACCATATGGTGAAGATACGCCTATTTCCAATTTCCTTCAAAACAGAGGTGGAGGAATACATCATATCTGTATTGAAACCGACGAATTTGATGATTTAATGACTAAACTTACCAGTACCGGAATTAGAAAACTTGGAGAACCATCAATAGGGGCAATGGGGAAAAGAGTAGTATTCTTTCATCCGAAGGACACATTCAATGTATTAATTGAACTTGAAGAAAAATAAATTTACTAGCATCTTTTCAAACAATCCTATGTCACAAAAGCTATGAAATTCTCAATGAAATTACTTTGTGGATAATCTTAGATTTCCAGAAAAATATCCAAAGATGCCATTTTTAACCTTTAACAGTTTGTGTCATCAAAAATTACAATCATCGGGATATAATCCAGTTGATTTTGAAATCAGAAGTTTAGAAATTTGCAAATCAACTAGTGATGAAGCCGAGAAACATTTGAAATCCTATCCATATAGTATTGTTCTGTCCATGACTCAGGAGGAAGGAAGAGGGAGAGATGGTAAAACATGGATCTCACCAATAGGTGGAATCTGGTTATCAATTGGATTCAACACACAAGCCAAGATGATTGAACTATCCACAAATGTAATAGAATCAGTAAGAGACACACTAGAGAAATATCTAAAATGCCAAATTAAAGAGCCAAATGATATATTTGTTGATGGTAAAAAACTATGTGGGGTATTAGTTGAATCTAGAAGTTCCGCTGATCATTTTGAGCGAGTGATAATTGGGATTGGAATAAACGTATTCAATGACATTCCTGAAGAATTATCAGAAATAGGAACCAGAATGAAAGATCATTGCAATCCTCCAAGTATACCTGAATTGGCATCAATAATAACTCTAGACCTTTTGAATAATCTTAGTTTTTTAATTAAGAGCGATGTTTCTCAATAGTTGCTGTTTTATTCTGCACACTTATTTTATCACTGAATGACACTACAACAACTAATATCCAGAGGTTGATTAATGCGAGTGGTAATAACCAACTGCGATCAAACCATGAGCTAGCGTTTACTGATCTATTCATAATATTAATTACTTCAGGGATCATAGCTGCGATTATACTTATCCTTCCTATTGCAGAATCATGCAACATTAAGAAAGCACCAAGTAGATGTAAAACACCTATAATTATCCAGAACAATACTGCCAGAGGATATCCTCGAACATACGCTAATGTGCCACCGACAATTGGGACAATTGTTAATGCCAATGTCAATTTTGTTGCAGCTATAACTTCTTCTCTACGACTTTCCCACTTCCCCTTTGCAATCTGTAGTTTATCCTGTACATATTCCTTAACTGTAATTGGACCATCAATTAATGTGTAAGTCTGTTTCATCCATACAGAATTTGTCCTCAATAGTTTAGCAATAGGTGAACGAATTTTTCTTCTAGTAATAAACCCAACTCGTTCGTAAAGGTTACGCGCTTTGAAATTATACTTTGCTGTGAATAAGGTGAGATATTTAGCTCCTGATAGAGTAGCTAATTCAGTTGCTCGACGTAACAACATCTTACCTCCACCACAGTTTTGCCACTCTGGATCAACATAAATGAATTCTAAATATGATTCACCTCGGTGGAGTTTGTATTCATCCCAGTTGCTCAATAAAAGCATTGCACGAATCCCTTTTTTGATTCCTAAAATTTTAATCAATGATCGTAAGGAGAGTGTGTTACCTCCTTTTTTCCCAGGTAGGTGTAATTTCATTGCTCCAATTAATGTCTCACCTTCAGTGAGGACATAGACTCCTTGATAATGTTTTTTAAACTGTTGACTTATTACCTCAAAGGCTCCTTTTTCGTTATCTTTGAAAACTCCAGCAATCTTTTCGGAATCTGTATTAATCTGCAATCTGGCGATATATTCAGCATCATCTGGCCTTGCTTCACGAATAATAGGACATGATAGATAACCTGAAATTGCCATCTTTTCAAGTATCTAGTTGAAATCAGCCCTAATAAAGGTAATTTATGGCACAAGTGATATTGAGTACTAAGTTATAACTTATTCATAATTATTAACTTATCACACAAAAATTATGTTAATATTTAAACTGATTAACGAAATAAAGAAGGGTTTATTAATGATCTCGAATATTGTATTGTAAGAGTGTTAAATAACAAATGAAACAAACAAAAAACAACATAAATGAACCTCAGTATCAACAAAATGTTAGCACAGAATCAGCAAATAATCCATCAGATCCAAAGATGAAAAAAGCTTATGAATTGGCTTCTTCTCTTATTAGGGATCGATTGGAAGCCGAAGATAAAGAGAATATAGATATTATGGATGAAATTTCCTCAGATGATGTTATCGTTATCGAGGGGCAATATGATCACATACATCTAGTTCTGAAACATTCAAAAATACCGTTTACAAGAATTCAACCGCCGCAATTGGCTGAAATGGAACTTCGATCTGATCAAACAATATTCGTTAATTGTATGGGGTCGTTCGATCATGATCTAGCAAGGAAACTCAACAGCTTTGTCAATTCTGGCGGTCAATTAATTACAACTGATTGGTGTCTGAAAAGTGTTTTAGAAGTTGGTTTTCCTGGTTATGTCGAATACAACAATAATGCAACTTCCGATGAGGTCGTCCGAATTGAGATCGTTGACAAAGAAGATCCTGTACTGAAAGGTTTCTTGGATGAAGACACAGATCCTCAATGGTGGCTGGAAGGTAGCTCCTATCCCATCAAAGTACTAGATAAGAAGAAAGTGTCTGTTTTGATCAAATCAAAACAACTCAAAGAAAAATATGGTGAAAATCCGGTTGTGATTAGGTTTAATCATGGAGAAGGTGTCGTTTATCACATGATTAGTCATTTTTATCTACAACGCACCGAGACAAGAGATGCAAAGCAAAAGATGGGTGCCTCTTCTTATTCAATGGGTAAAGGGTCATCAATGAAAAGCCAAGCAATGTTTGAGATGGCTGAAAAGGATATGGATCTTAGTTTTGGAGAAGTCCAATCTGCTAATACGTCAGCTGAGTTTGTCTCAAGAGCATTACTCAAACAAAAGAAGAAATATCGAAAGAAATGAAACGTTGGTGATATAATGAATAAAAAATCTACAAGAACCTACAGTACTGGCATTCTAGCAGCCTTGAGTCACCCTTTGCGAGTAAGTATCTATGAACTAATCCAAAAAGGTGCAAAAACAACAATAGAATTAGAGAAAATCTTGAATGAAAATAGGGTTAATCTCTATCATCATTTGAATGTACTAGAAAAAGCAGGACTTATTCAGAGTTACTTTGGTCAAGATCGATTAAAAAAATTCAAGATGAAGGAGGAGCAAGTCTCGCAAAAGACAAAACTAGTTCTTAACATATCAGAGGATAATGTTGCTGAAAAACTGACTGAAACCAATTCCGTTGTGGTTATCCCTACTACCAAGAATCAGAAAAAATTTAATTCTAAGGTTAAGGAACTCTTAGAACTTTCAGGTAGAACTTTTGATAAATCAATTTATATTCAGCAAGTACAAGTTATCTATCAGCACAAAAAAATATCTGAAATCAAAGAATCACAACTCAAACAAATGCAAAAGGAAAGTAAAAGTTAATTATTTTTTTTACGTAACTTTCTTACAATTACTTGCATTACAGGAAAATACAATCTTATTAAATTAAATAAATTTTCATCCTTTTTGATAATCAGAGATTGATCGAGTACAATAGAGCCAATTTCTATGATTTCTGGGTCCTCATCATATATCATCTCTTCAATTTCATCAAGGGAATATTTTTCACCTAGAATATTAACAATTTCAGCAAATTGAAAGGAAAACCAATCAGTACCTGTATTATCCCCAGATTTCTCAATCTTATCAACTAATTCTGGAGTCACAGATTCATCTATAGTCCAGCTGAATGCTTCTAATGTACCTTCACTGATAATTGCCTTCATTTAATTAATTCCAATAATATCACCTAAGAAATTAGCTTTTCTATTAGTTAGGGGACAGGTATGACAATTTTTCTAGTAATTTTCTCGGTGAACTTATAAAAAATGAATAATCTAGAAATTTAATGCCCACTCGTTTACGAACTCGTTTTAAAGTTAATCGACGTGAAGCATTGATCCGATTAAATGCATTTAAAACCTTTATCAGGCTGTTTTTCATGGTTTCGCTTTCTGGAATGACAGTATTACGACTGAAACTTGATTTACCTTTGACAAAAGCATTGTATGAAGCTATTTCATTAATGTTTTTCGCTTCTAGCCTCGATTTTCCAAACGGAGATTTGTTTTTAGAAATTATGTGGATCACGTTTCCATTATTTGGATTAATCCTATTAGGGGATGGTTTAGC
>JAAFKL010000104.1 GCA_021399405.1 Candidatus Heimdallarchaeota archaeon
GACGGATACAGGAATAGAAAATCGCTACTTTCTTATTGACTGTATGTGGACTTCTTTCTCTCTTACGAGATTCAGCCTTCGGTGTGTTCTTTGGAACCATATCTGGTTTAAGAAATCGACCTAGTCTCACTTTACTACCCCATTCATCTAATATAAACTCTATTCCAACAGTGAATTATAAGTGAAATTATTGTAAATTTGAAAAGTTTACTTTTTCAATCATGGATCAATTTCAAACGAGACTACTAGCAAAAATAATAGATTGAAACAACAGAAAACTGATTATTAATACAGATATTGAAAATAAAGCAGCTCTGAAGTCAAAAAATTTTACCCCTCGATCCCATGATGGATATTCCTTTCCATCTGTCATAAATCAATTCTGTTTCGGATCCTTATAAACAAACTGATTAAAGGTTTAATAAATTTAATCTAGGAAAATAATCCCATTTTAATTTCTGGCAAAATAACTTATTCTTGAAATTTCAATATAATTTAGAAAATCAATTATGGTATCTCATTTAACCAAAAATTAATTATTCGACATTTTTCGTAAAACGACTGGTTGAAAGATCCCTAATTGAACTACCGAATTTAGAAAGGACTTTATAAGACTCTATATTTTGAACATTATCTTGCTCTCTACTGAGCATAGCTGGTATTACCATGACGAGAGAAAAAAGATCACTACTCTTAATGCATCCTGTTAGACGGAACATCTACAGAATAGTATCAGAATCTCCCGGTAGTTATTTTTTTGAAATTGCTTCCGCTCTTGAACTTCCACATGGAACCGTCAGCTGGCATCTTAAAAAATTAGAAACTTCAGGGCTTATTGGCACAATGAGGTTCGCTGGACGACGAGTATTTTTTTCAGAAGCATTGAGAAGCGAAGATGTTGAGAAGGCTTTTGTCGTTTTGAAGAGCAAGGCTACTCAAAATGTATTTACGTACGTATTGAATAATAATGGGTGTTATCAGGCTCAGATTGCAGATGCACTGGGACAACATCATGATACGATCCGTCATCATGTACAGAGATTAAAGAAAGCAAAATTAATTACCTCCATAAAACAAGGCCGAACAGTTCGTTACACGCTTGGGGAGGTCGGTAAAATGATTTTAAACAGTAATACAGAAATCATTTCAAAGGCTTATGTTGAACATTTGTTTTCCCGACTAAAGGAAGAGTGTTTGACACCAGAAGTAATAGAACTCGATGGTTCTAGACTTACAATTAGGGTTAGTTGTCCTGGTAAGGACGATGCTTATCTGTCAATAGAGTTGAAGAACTGGGAATTCATTATCGATACTGATGATACAGATGATGAGGATTCAGGAGATTTAACAAGTGATGATGGTGAACCTGATGATGAGATACTAAATGTGGTGAAAGATTTCTCACGGCGACCGAAAATTGTAAGAGCAAAATGACAGATCGCAATTTGACAATAATCAAAATTACTTAATTAAATTATTTATCATCGATACAATTCCGTCTAATTCCTCAATTTTATCTACTGTAGTCTCTTTTCTTTCTTTGAATGATTCTTCTGTTATTTCTTGAATTTTAAATTTAATATTCAATGAATCAAATTCTTTCCTCTCAATTTTTAATTCATTTTTGACATCATCTAGCCAATTTCGCAAATATCCAGTTACCTGTGATTTCTGTTCTTGCAATAGTGTTAGTGTTTCATTAGCCTTGTCCTTTTCTGCCTTGATCGCATCTTTCGATATTGTTTCATCAGATTTTAATTTTTCTAACTTTCTGATCTTGGCTTTTGAACCATCAATTTCATCATTCAATATTTCCATTGGTAGCTCGGTTGGTAAATCCTTGAATTCAGCTAATTGCTCGTTGACTGAAATTACATTTATCTTAAGCTCTGCAATTTTAGGAGAGGCGAATTCTCTTGTGATTAAATTAGATTGTAATTGAACAAGCAAAACTGATATATCTTCTTTTAATTTCAGTTTTTGTTTTGACAATCTATTTCTTTTTTCTCGACTAGATAGCACAGTATGATACAAATCTCGATCGAATTCTGGTTTTGGACTCCTATCATGGAGTGAGATCTTATCTTGTTCGAATACAGATTCATCCAGTTCCTCGACGGCAGTAACGGTTACGCCTTCCAGCTTTTGACCACAATGCCGGCAATATCTCCAGAATTCTTTGGTGGTATTATTACATGTGGGACAATTAGTCGACTCTGTCATCAATTAGGTATTACTATTCAATGCTATAAGCTATTGTGAAAACCTAATTCCGTTTGATCAAAAATAAAGTTTAGAAGTTTCAAAACTTAATTAATTGCGCATAGTTTTCACTTTTAATGTACTCTATTGTTCCTTATATATGATTTTAGCATACTATTGTTATGCTGATGACCACCATGTTAACTTCATTAGATCATTATTTCTTTAACGATCAGATTCATTCACCCTTGAAGTTTAGAGATTTAGTTCTATTATCAATTGGTGTAGATGGGCAACCACTAAATACTCAAGACGCTTATGAACGTTATAAACGTCTCGTATTACGGTTCTCAGAAAAATTCACTTTTTCTACTGTAAAAATTGAAACTTATACACGAATGGTAAGCAAACTGGTCACTGATGGCACATTAGTAAAAACGTATTCACCAAAAATACAAGGATATTTCGTTAAACTATCCGACCAAGGAGAGGGAGAATATGATTTATTACAGTTAAGTCTGACAACATATCGTCAAATTTTTTCCCCAATTTTATCGACTTAATCGTTTTTTATCATCCCTCTCTTATTTTTTTTCCATATTCATTTTTAAAAATCATTTAAATTCCTCACAATCGGTAATTTATTCTCTCAAGCTAGGAATTTTTTATAATGTTCCTTTATCTCTTCTAATTTGTGGATGCTTATCCGATAACTGAAGATGTCTATAGAATTCCTGGAGGTTTTGGTTCCAGCGGGGAGAACTATGGTGGGGTCTTAATTGCAAATTCTCCTCCGATACTAATTGGTGCTTCGGGCACTAGTAAATTTGTTACTAACCTACTTGAAGCACTCAATGAATTGAAATTGGATGGAAGTTTGAAAATATTTTATCCTTGCTTATTGTGGGAAGAAATTACAACCGCTGTATTGATTCAAAAACAATTACCTAGTGCAGAATTTCATATTCATGAAGATCTGTTTGAGATGTTTGCTAAGCCAAAAGATAATTTCTTAGATAATCGATTCCACGCCCACCCACAGGGAGAAATTAAGAATTTAAACAAAAAACTCCCAAATAGTATAGGCAATGTCTTCAAAGTGAATAAGTTAACTAATATTGAGACGGATAAAACCAAAATTTTGATTATTCCAAGTCCTGGTCCCCACAAAGGTCATGTTTTTGTGTATTCTCGAGATCATAAATTGTTAAGTACGGGAGTAGTTTTGGGGTTAACTCCATCGAATTCCAAATTGTACTACATTGATAAAACAGGATCACTTGATACTTACAACGAAGCACTAAAATTTCTAGATCAGGCTAATGCAGAAATAGTTGCCCCAATTTATGACGAACCATATTATACAACACATTCACCAATTAGTACCATAGAAATCACTTCCCTGTTAGAAACTGCTGATGATACAATTATTAGCATGATCACTTCACAACCACAATCGTTTAAAAATTTATATAGCTCATTTGTGGCTGTTTATGCAGAAAAATATACCACTGCCCCTTACGGAACTCTACAGTTTAATGCAACGGTACTTTTCATGCATCTCGAGAGATTGGTTGATAAGAAATTATTGATTAAGGAAAATGATCAATACCGTAGAAATTAAAAAATTAATAATATTATCGAATTTATGAAATATACATTCCTTTCTGGTGGTACTGGTACCCCTAAGCTGTTGCAGGGATTCAGGGAACTGGTAGCCGATAAGGATTTGGGAATAATTTGTAATTCGGGAGATGATTATCTTTGGAATGGAATGTATGTTTGTCCCGATCTTGACACTGTGTTAT
The DNA here is from genome assembly GCA_021399405.1 of Candidatus Heimdallarchaeota archaeon. The sequence continues at coordinate 4,011 of JAAFKL010000104.1, forward strand.
ATCAATTCAGTCATAAATTAGATTTGAAAAAATTTTGGGGCGTCAAGAATGAAACATTCGAATCATTAGAAGTTTTGAAATCGCTAAAGGCAGACAACACATGGTTTAATGTTGGAGATAAGGATCTCGCATTGCACGTATACCGAACCAATGAATTGAAGACAAAAAGTTTGACTCACATTACTCAGCAAATTTGTAATAATTGGGATATTGAGGCAACCATCATACCGATGTCAGATTATCCTGTTCAGAGTCGAATTTACTCTGCTGAAAACAGTTATCATTTTCAAGAATATTTTGTAAAGTTGAGAACAAATATTCCTGTATCTAATGTCGAATTCGTTGGCAATAAGAAATCAACAACTGATGAAGTGAGAAATCTAATTGAAGCTTCTGATTCCATTATTATTGGGCCGAGTAATCCTATCACAAGTATAGGACCGATTTTGGCAATTGATGAAATTCGTAAATTGTTAAAAAAACATCGCCAAAAAGTGATCATTGTTTCACCAATTAAAAGTGGATCTGCATTTTCAGGACCAACTATTGAATTGATGAAAAGCATGAATGTTGAACCTTCACCAATAGGTTTGGCTAAATATTATCGATCCTATGCTGGAAAAATCATATTTGATCCAGAAGATCAGTCCTTGGAAGAGGAAATAAATTCAATGGGTATTGAAACGATATTTCACCCAATTGAATTATCAACACAAGAACAAAAGAAAAAGTTAGCGACCACAATCTTGGATCTTATTTAGTCAAGCAAAAATCATGAAAAAGGTAGCATTGAGTCAAATAAACTATCCTTCCAAAGCTATAATCCCTGTACGAGGAATAGTGGAATCGATGTCCCGATTAAGAAAAGAACTAGATGGGGAGTTGGTAAATGAAGTAGTTCATAAATTACTTCTAAATACAGTAAAACTTGTTCAAGAATTAAATATTGAGCCAATCATCCTCACTTCTGATAAATCCTTGGCTGATAAAACAGGACTTGATATTAAAATAATAATTGATGATGGATCATCACTCAATAAGGCAGTAGATGAAAGCCTAGATGTGATTGATGAGGATTTAGTTTTATTTATTATGCCTGACTTACCTGGTCTTACCATTGAGATACTAAATAAATTTCTCGCAGTTCAATCAATTCACCAATATGTAATTGCACCTACGCATGATAAAGGTACAGCAATGGCGTGTTTACCGAGTTATATTTTCAAAAAGAACCTTTTTGGTAGAAATAGTGCGAACCTATTAATTGAGGCCTGTAATGTTGAAAAAATCCAAATTTCTGTGTTTGAGACCAAAAATATACTTCATGATTTAGATACAATTGAGGATTGGAAACTCTGGGAACAATATATTTTGAAGACCTTCTTGGAAAACACAAAGTAATTGGAAAATATACTTAAAGCTTCATCAATAATCCGTAGATGTTTTATCTTAGTACAACGATTCGAGAATGGGAAGAGATGACAGAAGTAGGAATGAAACTAATTAGTGTGAAGGTCACTAGAAAACAATTAGAGGGATTGGATGAACTGCTTCGACGAGAGAGATACCCAACCAGATCTGAAGCGATAAGACTTGCAATTAGAGATCTAATACTCAAGTTATACGGAAAATATTAATTTAGATGGTGCTGAAGTAGAATTCCTGAGTTAAAAGAGTGGGCCGTTGTGCAATGTTCTAGGGTCGAATGTAGTAAATATATGGTCACCCAGAGTCATACACAAAGGAAGAAATGTCCTTACTGTGGGCGAAGTTTTAAGGTTCAAATCGCACATGTAAATTCTTATTCAGATCAAAAACTAGCCAGGAATGCTGTGCGAAAATTCAATAGTCGTATCTAATAAATTAATTAATTTAAACCTGTAAATATTCAATTTCTTTTGCCCGTTTGATCCCCATAACTTTGTGTATTGCGATTTTATCTCCTTGAATAATTCTTTTACTAATCTCTACAATTTCGTTCATCAATGAATTATCTGCTTGGATTTCTTTATCAACACACACACCTACAGCATGATTATCATCTACCTTGACAAAATCAATTACATAATCATCAAGCGTATATGTCAAATTCTCCATTGTGAAAGAATTCAATGTCTGAAATACATCCTTCTTACTAATTTTTAAAGAGAAGAACTCGTCAGTGAATACTTCCATCATGGAAAAACCCATTGCATCAAGTAAGAATAATGCGTAGATCACATTAGACCGATTGAATAGGATAAATAAAAAGTAATTATCGATACCATTAATGATTGCTAATTAAAATATAAATCAGTGTTATTTAGTAATTAAGAGCAGGATGAAACAAATTCATTAGAAATTAATTGTTGAGTTACTTCTTGAGCATCTTCCTCAGGTATTCTCATTAACTTTGCAATGGTCGATAACTTAGATCTACCTCGAAATCTAAGAAATGAGTATATTTTAGATTCCACACCAGACAAGTTCCTCGAATCTTTACCAGTAATTTCATAATATTTACTAAAGGTCGAATTATCAAAATGCTGTGTCACTAACCCACCAATGCCTTGGAACACCTTTACAGATCCATCCCATTTTTTTGGTACCCATTTATTTACTTCTTCAGAGATTTGACTAAGACGTTTATAAACATAATTTGGATTCATTCTTTTCTCAGTTCTTGCTACGTACAGATAATCTTCCTTACGATGATAGACAAATCGAAAATTAGTTGTTTCTAATATGCTCGTACCATTATCCACATTGGCTGAGAAAGTTTCTATTGCTGACAAAAATGAACTCATGATTGTTTCGTCAGCTTGAATTTTATCATTACTTTCCGAATAACTTTGATGAAATACACATTCACCAGTTTCTCGGAGTACGTACAAGTCTTTTAATCCAACATCATCGAGAGTCATTATTCTCACACTTAAACTATATTTTAATTATTAGACATATAATATGAATGTGGATGTTACCCGGGTATATATCTTAGCGAAAAATTGGCTGAAACATTATTTAGTCAAGATAGTGATAATCAATAAGCTTGAAACTTTTGTTTAAAATATGAATTGCTTTTCTATAATACAGGTCAGTCCATAGCTATGAATCAAAAAAGTGATCCGTTCTCTCGATTGCTATTAATCCAAGAGAATTTTCAAGATACATTTGCCAAAATTGATGAGTACAAGCCTATCAATGAAATAATTTTGCATTTTCAACAAAATTATGAGGAAATTATTAGCGTAATTACATCCCTCTCTGATTTGGGTAAATTGGTATATTTGAGGTACATGGATGAGCGGGGAAAAGATGATGATCGCATCAAGAGTGATCCAAAGTTAAAGGAAGAAATCAATACTAAGGTTTCAAACATACTACAGTTAGAATTATCCTTTGCAATGTTATTCAAAATTTATAATGAAGCTAGTAAGCATAACGTTGGGAATCAAAGTGATGAAATGATTATTCTCCAGACAATTAATGTTGAATCATTATTTGGTTTCTTAAATTCATTATTTTATAATGATGAGGACCCTAATCTTTTCCTAGCACATCTGACTCCTTATTTGAAAGAAATCAATCAGATTAATCAAAAGCAACGATTAGTCCAAATCCTTAATCAACTTAAAAATAATCTTGCAACCACTAGTGCAGCAAATATCGAATTATTCGATTTAGAAGGACAATTTTTTCTGGATTCCTTAAAACCCTATTTTGAACAGTTACAAAAAAATTGGTGGTTAGACGATCCAGTTACTGAATACTTTATTCAAGCCCTTGGTATCGAAAATCTTGATCTCGTTGTGAAGTCTTGGGATCAAAACCCTAACCATGAAATGGCCTCAAGAATTGAACAGATAAAATCATCTCAGTTACAAATGGGAGAAACTATACGGAACCTTCTCGAAGCAAAATTATTGTTCAAAATAGCAGTAATATCCTTAAGGAAGGGAAATTATGAGGTAGCTGCAAAATATTTAGACAAATGCAGTATTATCGAGAGTGTCTATCTATTAGCTAAAGAGTATCCCGAATTCATTAATCGTGAAACAAGTGAGGAAATTAGAAGATATTATCAAAATATCATGATAACAAAAAAAATTGTTCAGATTCAAAATAAATTTGAAAAATTAATGGAAGTTATTTCTAATAACAAGGATATCACTGCCATATCTCAGGTGATTAGTGAGCTTAACAATGAGTTTGATATTACAGAATTACAAATCGAATTACCATATTTGTCTGCAATACCTCCTCTATATCAATCATTAGTGTCAACAATAGAGCTCATGTTAAGTCTAAGTAAATCTGAAGTCGAGATGAAAAGTAAATTTGAAAGCATTTTCGAGGGATTTAGCCATAGAATAGACGTGGCTGTTAATCAACTCCATACCTCGATTGATTCATTAGCTAATGAATCAAATCCTGACAATTTGAAAGAAGTAATTTCTGAAAGCTTTGAAACATGTCAGACTCTCGAATTAGCAATGCTTCTTCTTCCTTCAAATATCAGAACGACATCTAATTTACTGGATCGTTTAAGTTGTATTTCAAACCTTTGTAAAAGTATCAATTATGAGATTAAAGCTCTGGAAACTGAAGATGTAGATAAACTACATGAACTAATCTACAAAACCTGGGCATACTATTTTGCCAATAAATCATATATATTGTCACAGCAAATTGATAATACGCAGATTCCAATCCAACGAATAATGGCACATTATTCTGGGTCATTTATTAGTGCTCATACCATTCAGATGCACATATATCAACTAACAATGCAATATATGGCTCTCTCACATGTAATTCCAACTTTGTTTTTCACAATTTCTTTGGACGAAAATGTATTTTCCAGTAACCTTGAGGTCCTTTCTAATTTAGAGGATATTTTTAATTCATTAGTTTCATTTATAGAAATGTTGGACCAAATATCAATCGATTGTGATAATCTCTTAAATCATAAATCTGAAACTGGTTCAGTACTTCAGCAAGTAAAATGGGATCAAATTGAATTTCGGAAACGATTGATAGAGGGAATTGTTATTTTCTTTCAGAGTATAAGGAATGCAATATTAGGTATTTGGAGTTCTCAATTGGATTTATTAGATCAAGCAACTCTTTATCTGAACGAAGCCACAGCAGTTTCATTCAAAGCTGCAGAGGGCTTACAAGTTTGGGATGATCCTCGATTGAGAGAGTTCTCAAAGCATATATTTTCATTTGCACAACTATGTCAAAGTATGAGTCAAAATATTAAGAAAGTTGAATTTGCTGATATTGTACCACAGAGCTTGTTTAAACTATTCCGCGATATGATATTCGCTATCTAATTAATTCCCCTACATCTAATCCATTTTAGTTTCGTATCACTATTATAATATAGACATAGTAGATCAAAATGATATGGCTCAAACAGAGTTAACACAGCAATTTAAAGTAAAAGACATGGCCTTAGCAGAAAAAGGTCGAATGAGAATCGACTGGGCAGAATCTCGAATGCCAGTTCTTATGGAGCTCAAAAAAAGATTTGAGAAAACCAAACCATTAGCTGGTCAAAGAATTGCAGGTAGTTTGCATGTAACCAAAGAAACTGCAGTTCTTGTTGAAACTCTTATTGCAGCTGGTGCCGATGTCTCTTGGTCTGGTTGTAATCCTTTATCTACAAATGATGAGGTTGCAGCAGCTTTAGCAGCAAACGGTGTGAAGATTTGGGCATGGCATGGAATGAATACTGAAGAGTATTACTGGGCTTTGGACAAAACATTGGAATTTAAACCTACTTTAACACTAGATGATGGTGCAGATTTAATTTTTACAGTTCACAATAAGCACAAAGAATTGGCCTCTCAAATTATTGGAGGAACTGAAGAAACTACCACTGGTGTTCATCGATTAAGAGCAATGGCTGATGATGGAAAACTTCTATATCCTGTTGTGGCAGTAAATGACAGTCCCATAAAAAGTCACTTTGATAATGTTTATGGAACAGGTCAATCTACCCTTGATGGTATTCTTAGAGCCACTTCAATTTTATATGCAGGTAAAACCGTTGTTGTTGCAGGATATGGTCAATGTGGTGGTGGTGTTGCTACAAAGGCTAAAGGATTAGGTGCAAATGTTATCGTAACTGAAATCGATCCCGTAGCTGCACTAAAAGCTGCTCTTGATGGATTTAGAGTTATGAAAATGGAAGAAGCAGCAAAACATGGAGACGTGTTTGTCACAGCTACAGGCATGAAAGATGTTATTACGTATGAACATATGTTAACCATGAAAGATGGTGCTATCGTAAGCAATACTGGTCATTATGATGTTGAGATTCAAGTTGATAAATTATTAAGTGAAGCTGCCAATGTTAGAACCATCCGCCCAAACAATGAGGAAATAACATTGAATAATGGGAATCGAATTTATTTACTTGCACGAGGAAGATTGGTAAATCTTGCAGCAGCTGAAGGACACCCATCTGAAGTAATGGATATGTCATTTTGTGGTCAAGTTATGGCCCTTATTAGTTTAGCCGAGAAAAAAATAGGCGGTGAGAATAAGGTCTTTACACTTCCATACGAAATTGATACCGAAATTGCAGATATTAAGATTGAATCACTGGGCTTTGCCACTGATAAACTCAGCGATGAACAAGTAGTATACATGACTGCATATGATGAAGGAACTTAATAGATAAAAAATAAATATAAAAATCTAAAATAATTTGTCACTTATAATTATGAAATTACGGTGGAAACCTCATCCCCACTATCAGTTATTATAGAATAATGACCCTCTTCTTTCTGTTCAATAATTGAATTTCCAGGGGTAATCAGGTTAAATTGGATTTCTTTTGGCTTACTTCTTAAAAATCCTTGATTTCCAGATGAAACAGTTATGTTAACTAATTTCACTCCTGGATAGAATCCATCGGTGACTTTTTCCAGTCCGTGAGCAATTAATTCCATCCTTTCAAGGGGGTCGAGATCTTTTTCTAAAACGAGGATGCTGTTATTTTGAATTCTATCAACTATGTAATCATAGAAATCATCCTTTGAAAAATGCTCTATTTTTTGAGATGTTATAAACTCTAAACTTGTCATATTATTACCTCACGAAGCTTGAGAAATCTCATTGTAGAGACTACTCATTCCGAATCCATTCAATGCAGATACAGGGACCACAGGTATATGGGGGAATGTACTTTGTATTAAATCGGGATTGGCATCATCTAAATCAACCTTATTAGCAACAATAATCGCTTTGGTCTTATTCATCTCGAGGGCTCCGAGTAAAGTCAAAGATACCTGATCAAATGGAGGTTTAGTACAATCCATTAAAACAAGTGCAACATCTATTTCCTTTAGGTATTTTATTGTAGAAACTATACCGGCTGTTGCTTCTTTAGCTCTCGCAATTGAATCCTCCTCAGATAAGCCATGTTGCATAAACGATTTGTAATCAATTGAAGTTGCAATACCTGGTGTATCGACAAGAGTTACATCGAGTTTATTCTTTCCAACTTGAAAATTGACATGTTCTAATTTCTCAATCTCACGGGTTTCATGAGGAACCTCTGAAGCATTAAATTCCTCTTTACCAGTAAAATCAACCGCTATTCGATTTGCTAGAGTGCTTTTTCCTGTATTGACTTCACCAATAAGGCAGACACTAGCAGATTTGCGATTGTTACCGAATAGTTTTCCTAAAAATCCAACCATTTATCTCATGTAACAAACTGATTTTTTTACTTATTAGTAAGGATACTACTAGGGAAACATTAGCGTATTACGAGATCCACACAAGGATCGACAATATGTATTACTTACGTATCATCTTATTATTTATACTAGATTGTTTAATTATTCAGTATGCACAATGGATCCGACGGGTCAGTTTGTCAAAAATGTGAAAGTCTTATCACAGATTTAGCAGAAGCTCTACTGAAAGGATGTCCAACTTGTCATCATAGAAGATTCAAATTCATTAAAAAATCAGCTCGAAACATGGAAGGATTAAAACAATCCTTGGATAGTCTATTCAACGAAAATGATGATTCTCAAAGTGTAGGTGTTGGGATTAAGATTGTAGACCGTGGAACATTCAAAATTGATCTTAAAACTTTGACAGAAAATAATGAAACTCAAGATCCTATTATCGTTCAAGATACCAAAGGAGTAATCAATATAATACTTGAATCTGAATGAAACAATAATTATTTGCTATCTTCATTCCTACCACATCTAACCCAAATCGAACTAATTAAAGCTATAAATAACTGTAATCGATTAGTGTCGGCTAAAGTAATTGTAATTTCAGGAACACCTGGAACAGGTAAAACAACAGTTGCTGGTATACTAAAGGATAAAGGATATTTTATTATTAACCTCCAAAACTTTGCTGAAAAATACGATTGTTTTGTTGGCTTTGATGATGAAAGAAACTCAAATATTGTTGACACTGATAAGCTTCACCTAGTTCTTGATAAATACTTGAATGCTGGAAGGGGAATTGTAATCTTAGAAGGCCATTATGGGGATGCTGTCCCAGAAAAATATGTTATGAAATGTTTTGTATTGAGTTGTCCTATGGATCTCCTTAGAATACGATTAGAAAATAGAAAATACTCTACTGAAAAGATTGAGGAAAATGTACAAGCTGAAATAATGAAAGTTTGTTGGACTGACGCACTTGATGCTTTTGGATCATCAAGAGTAACCAAAATTGATAATATGCCTATTGAAGAAATTGCAGGATTAGTAGACACTTATGGGCACATTATTATTAACAAAGAAAAAATTAGTAATAGAGGTCTTTAAATCATGATAAAACCTGATTCCATTGGAACCGAAAATTGGGTACGTTGTGGATTCCGAGACTGTCATCAATGTTGTCTCGAGACTGAAATGATTCTTACCCTTGAAGATTTAGAAAGAATAGAAAGCGCAGGACATAAAAGAGAGGATTTTTTGCTTCCTATGGATGAATCGGATAATTTCTTTCAGCTAAGAAATGTTGAAAGCCCTCTTGGTAAAAAATGTTATTTTCTTAGTCTTAAAGGTGATTGCTCAATCTATAAGATCGCCCCTAAAGGTTGCAAATTGTATCCCTTGATAAAAAATCTTGATACAAATGAGGTTATGGTTGATTTTGATTGCAGAGAAAAGGAATGGTTCAAGTCAAAAGAATACATGCAGTCCCAAATTATTTCTGTCCACGACCTTGTTGGAACACTATTAATTGAAAGTGGAGAAATTTAGAACATAGAGTTATAACTCACTAGAAACCTAATATAAAACGAATTAAAATGTAACGCTTGGCAAAAGATGATTACAATCCCAGCAATCACTAGAGAAGGTATGATTGAAGTCGATCGCATTATGACTCAAGATCTTGGTATCGAAGTTCCATTGATGATGGAACATGCTGGTCTCAATCTTGCAAAAATTACTTCAAAATACTATAAAAAATTGAACCTAAAGAAAATCATTGTGATAGCTGGAAGTGGAAACAATGGGGGAGGTGGAATGGTTGCCGCACGTCGCCTAAAAAATTGGGGATTAGAAGTATCACTGGTTTTACCAAAAGGAATGCCGAGCCGCCCCATTCCTCAGATTCAGCTTGAAAGATCTCAAGAATGTGGAGTAAAAATTTTATATCAACTTCCTAACACCCAACTGAATGAAAGTTTAGTTATCGATGCTTATATCGGTTATAACTTTAAGGGAGAATTGACTGGAACGACTCAGGAGGTCATCAAATGGATGCGTCAGCAGAAATTGATTTGTCTTGACATTCCATCTGGTGCAGATAGCTCAACAGGATTAAATCCTGGTCTTCTAGAACCAATTGCAACTGTAACTCTCGCATGGCCCAAAACTGGGCTTCTCAACCTACATCCTGGTAATATCGGACAGGTCTATTTAGTTGATATTGGCATCCCTTATTGGGTTTACGATAAACCAATGATGTACCACGGTCAGAAAGCAGATTTTGCTGTTTTACGTCAACTAGCCCAACAATTTAACTCCAATTCTGTAATTCCTATCCAATTATCTAAAGATGGATGGTCATTTATATCTCCGAATGATACGAATTAATCTAAACTCGATGTCAAGAGGGAACCATAAAAAAATATGGTAGAATATTATGATTTGGGATTAAATTTGCCTCAGTAGCTCAGCCCGGCAGAGCGAATCACTCGTAATGATTAGGTCGCGGGTTCAACTCCCGCCTGGGGCTTTTTTTCTTTAATTATACTTAATCAGTTTCTCATTTCACAATTAATTTTTTCTAATATGCCAAATTTCATCATAATTTGAAAAATATGTCATCATGGTTAAAACACTATTTCTTCGATCATGGCAAAATCTGTCATGATATTGAAAACACAAAATCTTGCATTTTCAACTGGCTGACGGATAAGTGGACGTCAGACCTGGCTTATGAATTTGAGAAATTATTGATTGTATTTAAATTTTGGAGATGAGAGTTTATCACTTCAAAATCATTTTTACATCCCAAACTAAACGTTTGAGTAGCTGAAGTTGATAAACAATTAGTATTGATATTTAACTATATAAAATTCTGAACCAGAGTTGAGAATTTTGCAAGAATTCAATTATTTCTTAAATCATACCTGATGACAGTTTGATCTCACATAATGAATTTTTAAGTTCGTATACAGATGGACATATTGATCGAAATCTGCAATATGTTGATTTTTATAATCCTCAACTGATCCGTAGGAATTGTTGCCGTCTCCATCATCATAGTGGTCCAAACTCATATGTAATACTAGTTTTAGCCACGCTTCTAATTATTTCTCCTTAATATTCAAGCATAATAGACACAAACTCAAAAAACCTTTCTAAATTTACATTTGAGTGAAATAATGAACGTTAAGAATAAATCTTATTGATTTAATCGTGAAATATCCCAACTCGATTGTTATTCGAAACGGGATAGGTAAGTTTCTTGGCTAGGCGAGTTTTCTCAATTAAGGTTGTATTACTCGGCGAGGGTGGAGTTGGAAAAACATCACTTCGCAAGGTCTATCTAGGAGAGGGATTCAAACAGAGTTATCAGATGACTATTGGTGCTGACTTTGCTGCAAAGAGGATAAAAATTAGTGA
>JAAFKL010000105.1 GCA_021399405.1 Candidatus Heimdallarchaeota archaeon
ACTCGAATCCTACCAATCCTTGGCAGTTGTACCTGATCCAATTGATTGAGATTACTATTCGATAGTACCTTAATGCTGCCAGTTAATCGAAAGGCATCATGTCTTCCCTTTTTCTTAAATTTGGGATAACCGACCTTATTTCCGAGTTTAATAGCATTGAAAAAATTGGCAAATGCTTTGTCGAGATCACGCAGTGCTTCTTGGGGTGCACATTTAGACACTTCATACATCCATGACAATGAGCTTTGTTTGAGTGAATTCAGCTCTTTGTGTAGCTTAATGGCATTAAGTTTCTCTCCTGTGGCGTTGTAACGAGTACTTCGCTGTTCCAATCCCCAGTTATATGAATAACGTGCACAACCAGCATGCTTGATAAGATCATCCAATTGAGTCTCCGAGGGTCTTAACTCAAACTTGTATGCTTTGTGCACCATGACAGTTAATATTATTGTGATTTGATATAAGAATCTTCGGCAGAGTAGCTTACAAGTGAAAGAAAATCTAATCAATTGATTAAAACTTGATTAAATCATAAATACAAACAACTCTTATAAAATTAAAATGTATAAGTCTATTCAAGTTAGCTAGATTATGAATAACAGTTGTAAACCCTTCAATTATGTAGATAATTATTTATATATCGCTGTTTCTCAACATTATCTATGAATTGTGCTGCTTGTGGAAATACTGTATTGGAGAGTTCTGAATATTGTCAAAATTGTGGGACATTAATGAATTTGGACCCTAATCCAAAATTTTCCCGACCTCCTCAACAATATGCTGGACCTAAGAAACTCTACAGAAGTCGACAAAATCGAATGATTGCCGGTGTATGTGGTGGTTTAGGTGAGCATTTCGATATTGATCCGACCATTGTACGCCTTGTTTGGATAATCTTTCTACTTACAGGTGCCGGATTTCTTGCATATCTAGTTGCAATCGTTTTAATCCCAGAGAGCCCATATGATCCATGGGTCGAACCCAAGTAATTTTTACACTACATATTCAATTGTTAAAAAAAATGAACTATATTGTGTTTCTGAGTTAGAACTGAGCACCATTAAGTAAAGTAGCAGCGAAGAATAAGAGGAGAATACCTAAACCCATGTTAACCCTTCCTATCAAAGTAATTTGGTCTGCTGTTTTCAGTAGTTCTTCAGATGGCTTTTCACCCTCTTTAGGTGCCAATTTGATCATCTTTGGAGATAATACAAATGGAACATAAAATCCAATGGCAAACATTAATATGACAACTACAAGTTTAATATTCAAAAATGTCCCATAGTCACCAGTATCATTAACATCTGACCATGATATTCCTTCGGGCAAATTCATCAATCCAGTTATTACAAGAGCTACTCCACTGATACCTGCTAATCTAGCAAAATATTTACCCATGAGTTGATTTGCTTTTCCTCTTTCTTTAGGATCAAGCTGATTAACTACAGGTTGAAATACTAAATTAATAAAAATTAAACCTCCAATCCATGCTGTACTAGCAACCAGATGGATCCAATCAATAATTATATTGTCAAATGACATATTTCCATCAATTATGAACCCTTCTTAAGCAACTTGACAAGTCATTGCTCAATTGTGGCAAATGATTGAATGCAGAATGTAAAAGTGAGGCGCTGAATAAAAAATCTGAATATTAATAACTAATAAAAGGAACCTTGAAACACCAATTATTTAATAGGTGATAAAATATTTCTAGTTGAAACATTGATAATCAAAATATTTGATAATCTAGATCATCTGTTCATTAATTTATATAGTGCAAAACTAAATTTGCAATGAAGTTAAGGTTTTTGTGACATTGGATGATAACCTTTAATTTGTAGATTATTACTATAACAATGGGTTGGTTATGAACAAATTCAATACTACATTTAACGAGGGATCAATTGAGGTTATTGTGGGAACAATGTATAGTGGGAAGAGTCGTGAATTATTATATCGAGGAACCCGCGCAGAGCGTTACGGCCAGATTCCGGTTTATTATTTCAAACCATCCATTGATACTCGAGACGGAGAATTTATCAATTCTCGAGATGGTATAACCAAAAAAGCATCTTTATTTAAACAAAGTAAAGACCTTCTCCAGCAGTTAAATGACAAACCTGGGCTGGTTTTGATTGATGAAGCCCAATTCGCAGATAAGAATATTGTTTATGTGAGTCAACTTCTCAAGAAAAAGGGACACAACGTTGTTTTATCTGGATTACCTAATGATTATCGAGGTCAACCATTTGGAGTTATGCCCGAGCTTATGGCGTTATCAGATGCGCCTATCAAAAATATATTTTCTGTTTGTAATATTGAAGGGTGTCACAACGATGGTGTATTGCCTCAAAGATTGAGAAATGGGAAACCAGATAGTGCTCTGAGTCCAACTATAATAATTGAGGGTAGTGATAATTCAGATTCGATCGAGTATGAACCAAGATGTGAATTACATCATCAAGTTCCTGAAATCACTGAATATCTAGAGAAACAAATGGGTTCAGAAGATTGTTAATCTATGCATCAATTGATTGATATAATTTGAGTAAGAGTATCTCAAGTGCAACCTGTGCAACCTTAATAATAATCCCGTAAAATTCTAAATCAGATCCATTTCCTACAAAATATAGAATAATAACAAATGCATTGATAATTAAACCCAATTGCAATAGTCTTCTTTCCTTAAAATATATCAAAACTCCTCCAGCGAGATATCCTGCTGATGCAAGGATAGGAACCATCAATGGTGGTTCAAAACTAGCTCGATCTCCTAGATAGGGAGCTCCGGCAAGAATTAACAAATATAGAATAACGCTTACAAACGATGCTGCCATAGCGTAGTACATTGTTTTATTATCATTATTTATTGCAATATTACTATCTGTCTTAAAACTGTCTTTCAAATTGATTTCTTCTTCTTTAATTGTTTTTACATTCATATTGGTTCCATCCTGACAAGGAGAGCTTGTCAACATATATTACATCTGCATTCTTACTAAGGATTCATTTCAATTTTACCTCAAAACTATAGTTACTCAACTCAAAAAAAGGTCAAATATTTTTGTTGTATACCGAAAAATAGGTAGTATAGACTTGGTTCTAACTTTTATCTGTAAATTGATAAAAATCGGGATTTTGTAATTCAGGTAAATTAAATTTGGGTAAAAGTAGTGTTTTAATTGTCCAAAGTTCAGGAAACACTCTGTATTTCGTAGTTCTATCGAGATAATCTACACCAGAACTACCTCCCGTACCAACTCTTCTCCCAATAATCCTTTCTACCATTCTTGCATGTCTGAATCTGAATGTGACTATTTGTTCTTCTAGTTCTACAATAGAATCAATTAATTGTCTTGGCCATGAGAGTAAAGGTAATTCTCGATACGATTCAATAAATAAGATTGCAGTTCGAACTCGTTGAACCCTTTCTTTTTCAGCTTCTTCAACATCATTTGCATTGAGAAAGTCAGAAGATTGCTTCAAGGTTGAATCAAATCTTTCTCGAATGGTATCAATTTCATTACTATTGCTGAAATTTTCGAGTTGCTTTTCATTCATTTCTTTTACAATAGCCAGATAATTTTGAATAAATGATTTCACAACATCTACGTCATTATCATCAGCAGGGTTGGATGCTTGAATTGGTGTTCTATATAGCCATTTATGGATTGCATCCCTTAGTGTCATACTTTCTTGGGCTTTAGTCAGACGATCCAAAATATCTTTGCCTGCATCAGATTTTGCGGCAGTATCCAGTATATACTTGATTGGATCTCCATGACCTTGTGCTTCACGTTGAGATAATTCTAACCCCAATAACAATTCCATTTCTCTCATTTGATATGATTGGAATCCACTTGCTGTACCCAGTTTATCTCTAAATATTAGAAAATCCTGAGGAGCCAGTGTTTCCATCAAATCAAAATGCTTTACTGCAGATCTCATAATCGTGTTAATCCTGTTGACATGATGAACTACAATTGGGATGGTATTCTCTTCTACAGAATCTTGAGACATATTATCAATGGCAAGATTAAGCTCCCTGATGATTAATTTGAACCACAATTCAAATACTTGATGAACAATAATAAAACTAAGTTCATCTTCAGATATATCCTTTTCATCCCTCTCAAGTCCTCCTTGTAGGCTCAGTAGTTTGGGGATTTCTAAATAATCCCAATAAATCGCTGAATGGTCCACAATTGAAGTAATTCAGATTAATTGATAAATCAGATGATCATTAGATGTTTTTTTCAATTTGTTTTTTGAGCCTTTTTTCGTATAATAATCAGAGTTAAAACAGTAATTGAGAATACTCTAAAATCAATTGGTAATCCATCCTGAGTTTTTGGTTCTTGAGGATTATTCAATGAATTCAAATTGTAACTGATCAACTCAGTATAACTTTCAGCCCCTTCAACTCCTGGTAATGCCGTTAAGAATGCAATTTTTATACCAGTGTCTGCTGCTAATTGATGAACATCAGAACCTGCCTGCGTTTTAGAAGCTATTATCAGCTCAACGTTTTCAGCTTTTATTAGATTCCTTAATTCTTGAATGTGCAGTGGACTTGGGTCCACACCTTCACGCTCTTCAATCGCTCCCATTCTCTCAAAACCAAGTAGATTTAGAAAATAAAAAAGTGCAGGATGATCAACTACAACTTTAGTACCATTGAAAACAGAGGCTTGTGTATCTATTTCAGTCAATAATGTTTGCAACTGATTCTTGTAATTCAGATAATTTGCGTCAATAATTTCATTCTCTACCAATTGCAACTCAACAAAATGATTTTTGATATTTTCAACCATTGTGAGAGCATTTATGGGAGATAACCAGAAATGAGGATTTTTAGAATCAATAATTGAATCATATTCCAATGTAGCTTCCAAATCAATCACGTTGAAAACTTTTGATCTGAGGTCAGGATTATCCTCTATGAAATCCGTTAACCATTGATCAATTTCTTCATGTCCAATTGCTAGTATAACATCCGCTTCTTGTAAGTTAATGAGATCATTTGCAGAGGGTTCAAAAAAATGAGGATCAATTGAACCTGATACAATGCTCTGAACCTCACCATGTTCTCCAAGTAAGCCTTCTGCAAAATCGCCTAAAAAATTCATTGTTGCCATGATTTTTACATCATGGGATGATATCGATACATTGGGATCCGCGAATGCCCCTCCTAAATTTGAAACTAGGAGAACAATGATAGATAATTTAAATATTATATAAAAATGAGACCTAGCAATAATGAATTTCATAGTTTACGATGCTTCGTAAATCTATTTAAATTTTTGTTTCATCTCCAATTTGATTATGAAAAAATATGAAAATAACTTTGAATCAGCTGACATTATAAAATTAAATAGTTTACGATACTACGTAAATTTGATTTATTTCTGAAAACCGATAATAAAATCTGTTCGAGTTAGTTCCAAATCTTAATATTGGATCAACCTAATATCACGAAATATACAGGATAATTAGTGATTAATTATGATAGATATGAGTGATGAGAATATTATTGATGAGTTCTTAGTATTGGGGGATAAAGACAGGTCAATAATTATCTATATTTATGAACTGGGTGAACTTGCTAAACCAGGAGACATTGCAAAGCGATTGGGATTACCTCATTCAACCATCAATTCTGTGATTAAGAGACTTGTTAATAAGAAATTAGTTAATTGGAAAGAATATGCTCATGTGGGATTAACCCCATTAGCCAATAAAATGGCAGCTCATCACTTGAAACATCATATTATTATTCACCATTATTTTGAACACGAATTAGATTTATCTAGTGAAGATGCACATAAAGAGGGATTGAGGATTGCAGGAGTTATATCCTGTAAAACTGTCCTGCAAATGGAAGCAAAAATTCCAGATTGTGATCTAACTCCCTGTACGGTTTATATGTGATTATTATGGCTTCTGTCGATGACTTTATAGAATCATTGCAATATGATTGGATGCAAAGAGCAGTAATATCTGCTGTTTTAATTGGAATAATTTGTTCAATAATTGGTGTTTTTATCATTTTACGTGGTATGATATTCCTTGGTGAGGCGATTGCCCACTCTGCATTTGCAGGTGCAGCTCTTGCAATTTTATTGGGTTATACAGATCCAATCCTCTTTATCTTAATATTTGGAATTGTCACTGCAGTTGGAGTTAACTATATTAACGAGAAGAAATTAATGAATGACGATGTCATAATTGGGATTTCATTTACTGCCTTTATGGCTTTAGCAATTTTATTTATTGGGATGATGGATACTTACAGTTCTAATGTTCAAAGTATATTATTTGGAAGAATTTTGCTTATTACACAGAGGAATTATACTCTTCTAATACTTTTTACAATTGTAATTTCACTCACAATCTTAGGACTGAAAAAAGAATTATATTTTATTTCATTCAATGAAGAACTCGCAAGAACCTCTGGGATCAGCGTATCAAAAATAAATTATATCTTTTTGATTTTAATAGCATTAGCAATTGACGTTTCTATAACTGCTATAGGTGCAATTTTAGTCTTTGCCATGTTAATAACACCCGCAGCAGCAGCCTTTCAGTGGACATACAAACTCAATAGAATGCTTATACTAGCGGTTACTTTTGGTGTGATCTCAGCATTTGGAGGTCTTTTTCTGTCCTTCATTTATGATTTACCTTCTGGGGCAACTATAGTTCTATTAGCAACTTCAATTTTCATTGTGTCTTTTGTTTTATCACCAAAACAACGAGAATTCAAATCAGAAGAACTCACAAGGTTCCAAGATGATCCTTTGGCAGAGCGAACCCCACATTTTCATTTAAGCGAACACCAATCAACAGAAGAATTCAAAGAGCACATTCGTGATAAAACCAATCCTAAACTAAATTCGGAGGTAGAAGAATGATAGGTACGCAAGAAAACTCTCTAATTAGTTTACGTCATGTAGATGTTTATTACAACGAGATTCAAGCATTATGTGATATTAATATCGAGATTTATGATGGTGAATTTTTAGGAATATGTGGGCCTAATGGATCAGGAAAATCAACGCTGTTCAGAGCTATAATGGGAACACAGAAATTGCATTCAGGGGAGGTCACCTTTCACGAAGGTAAACTTGGACACAAGGGTCACAATCTTGAACATCTTGGTTATGTTCCACAGATGGATGCAATTGATAAAAACTTTCCAGCATTAGTTAAAGACATAGTCATGATGGGACGGGCATCGAAACTCGGACTATTCAAAAGACCGAAAAAACACGATTATGAAGAAATCAATAATGCAATGATAGCATTAGATGTTTATCATTTGAAGAATAAACCAATTGGACAATTAAGTGGAGGGCAATTGCAGAGAGTTATGGTAGCTCGTGCGTTGGCACAACAGCCCAGGGTCCTATTGCTCGATGAACCAACTTCAGCTATGGATTTGAAGATGACAACCTCTTTTATGCAATTAATCAAGAAAATTAATGAAGAACACAATATCACTATTATCTTAATTCATCATGATCTCCATTTAATGAAGGAATATGCATCGAGAATCATATGTATGGATAAATCGATTGAGTGGATTGGTTCTCCCGATGATTCGGCACTTGATGATACGTTATTAAGATTATTTTTCTATAATTCTGCACATTAAGAATTAATTATATTATTCAAATTTGAAGGATAGCTTAACCTTAGCCCGATATGCTACAATTTTGTTATTTTCTCCTATTTTAGCGTCCAATTGTACAACTTCTACAATTCTCATATTCCTCAAAGAGCTAGAAGCCTTATCAACTACATTTTGCACTGCTTCTTCCCAGCTTGTTGGTGAAGTTCCAACTAGTTCAATTAATTTGTAAGTACTTGAGTCATCCATGTTATTCACTCGTTAAAGTGCAAAACATCATTTCAATCTTAAACTCTAGCCCCAATTTATAGTTTTTTTCTAATAAAATTCTGATTTAGAATATATAGTATTCTTCCACAGATATTTCGTCTATGTGTGAGGGTGAAATAAAGATAAGTTGAAATTATATCAAGGTGAATTTACAAATAACTTAATAGTAAGTTAAACTAACTATTATTGGAGAGAAAGTTCGATGTCTGACACCAATGACAATCACACACTATCAGATGAAGATATAGAACGATTAATAGAACAGAAATACAAAACAGTATTCTCAGAAAAGCTTGATCGGAAGGTATATACCCTCATAGATTGGATTGACAAGGAAGTATTCAAGCAACACAAAAAATTATTTGGGTATACAGATATTGGTTGGACAGTCAAGCATCCCAAACAATTGATTCGTGCACTAGTTGAAGCAGGTATTTGGATTACTTAGTTAAATAATAATTTACATCAAAGAATCAGGTTTTTCCTATTCAATTATAGCAATGATTGTTAAATTGTAATAGAATTTCTCAAAATAGATTTCGACTAACGTTATATTTTCAAGTATCTAGTGTGAGACTAGTTTAGTGAGTAAAATCCTATTTGTGGGATTAAAATGAATCAAACGCTGAAAAAGAGTGATTGGGCTCCTCGTCCCAAAGCGTATATTATCGCGGACGAAGATGTTGACGGAATCACGAGTGCAGCTATTGTCGGTCGGCGTTACGACAATGAGGCATGTAAATTTACATTTGTAAACGCTAGAAACCTAGGTATAGCTCTAAACGTTCAACTAAATGAACTGAAAAAACAGAGTGATCACAAAGAGATCGACTTATTTATAGTGGATGTTGGAATAAATCAAGCCAATATTAACTCTATAGGAAAATCGGCCAGTGAGATTTCTAAATTAGGAGTCAGGATACTTTACTTCGATAGTCATTCAAATAGATATAAGGGTAAAAATCTCCTTCTACATCTTGTGAAGGCGAATGCTCATGTATTCAATGGCAAAATTGGAGTTGCTGCTGCGAGTATTGTTCAAGATTTTCTTGGTACAAATGAAACCAATAGATTAAGGTTATTGGGTGCATTAAGTGATAGAGAATTACAGTTAACCAACCGTTATAAATCTGAGAAAACAGGACTTCGCGCATTGCAAGCTGCTGTGGCATGGGGTGCTTACAAAAATCCAGAGTTTTTAGAAAAAATTACTCGTCGTTTGATAAGGCACCCAGATATAGATCTGCAAAGTGATAAAGATATCTTAGAATATTCAATAAAAGCGAATAATCATCGAGATAATCTTCTACGTCACGTACACCGAAAAGGAGAAATAATTCAGATATCAGAAACCCCAAGAATACTTTGTGTATCGGTGCTTGATAGAACTGATTTTGGAAAAGCTAGGGGTACTGTTGCAGGTAGATTAGCAGGAGAATGGGGTGCGGCTATCATTCTCATTACACAATCCGTGAATCACAAGGATGCATATGCCGTAACTGTTAGAAACTCCTATATCCATAAACTAGATCTCGAAGTTCTAGGCCAACTGGCAAAAACAGAGAATTCTGGTGGTAGTAAAGGTGCCTATCGGTTAACTATTGAAAAAGATGATTTATTATCTTTTATATCCAGAGTACAAGCATGGAGTAGAGGTATTGCTCCTCCATGGTTTGTTAAAACCGTTTCTAACAAACCAAATTATAAATCTGGATCTTCTAAATATAGTAAAAAAATGAAACACAAGAAACAGAAACCTTCTGTCTCAAATAAATCGAAACCCAATGAGGAAAAAATAACAGAATCAACTAGAGTGACTGAAGAAGAAAAAATTAGTAGTTCAAATCAAAAAGCAATAGAGCAAGATAATTCGATCTCAGCAACAAGAGAAGATGTTTTAGATCTCTCAGATATAGATCTAGATGATTAAGGTAATATCCCTCATTAAATCAATATTGTAAATTAGTTTAATCTATAGATTTAGGTAATTTTAGTAATAGAAATTCAATTACTCACACTTGCCCAACGCATTTTTCTTAAACCTCATGTTAATTATCAGCTTGTTGACTGAGGGTAAACCTGCTTTTATTAGAAATGTAGAACATATTTTCTCAGAAAAATCAAGGACTCCAATTCAAATTTTGATCAAAGCTGATTGGCCCACCCCATCATGGGAACATATTGATACATCAATACAAATATTGGAAAATGAAAAGAAAGTTGTGATATCATATCTTGGATTGCGACGAGCAGGTGTCGCGCTTCAGCAGGTAACTTCTTTTGAAACTAGTGTCGAGATCATTCTAATTTCAAAAGGAGAATGGTCAATTATTGTTACTGGAAGAAATGAAAACTGGGAGAGCGCAATTGAGATTACTTAATTGCTAAACCCTGACATAACTAAATAATTCTCAATCTCAAACGGAAATTCTTGAAAAGCTTCCTGAGGTGATGTTATCATCTTATTTTTGAAAATTTTAAGCTGTTTTTGCATCTCAGTACCCCCATTAGCTGAAATCCCAACATCAATTAATTTAATAGCTCTTTCTTGAAGTAAACTATTTAGTTCTTTGATTATCTCACCATCTATCAACAGATATATCTCACTGAGGATTAACAAACCAATAATAATATTGGAATTTCCCAATTTAGCATACACATAACCTTTTTTTAACAAAGATAAGGATTGATCCACATATTGGAATAATTGATCGCTCTCGTTTATCGAGTAGAAAAATTCAGAAGCAAGTAATGCTGCATCTACTGATCCAAAAACTGGATTCTTATTAACCAACTCAATTAACACTTTTTTTACGTTAATAATAAGTAACTGTTTCTCTTCCTCACTGTACCCAACAGTTTTCATATTAGCCTCCCGCAAAACAAAGCCAATCTCTTTGGAAATTAATTGTGATCGTTTTAGAAAAATAATATTTTCTAGTTTATTGAACAGTTCAAGGTTGGCTTGAATCAATAAATTGGCAAACTTTATCGGTAATGTTTGGTTTCGATTTTTAAAAGTGGAGTTTATCTGCCTAAACATTCTGATCAGTTGTGTATAGATATCTGTAGATTTAGTTTGTCGATAGAAATCTAAATTAGTTTGAAAACTATCCATCAGAATATTTGAGAATTCATCAATCGCAGAAAGATTTTTCTTATCACAGAAAATAATTGCTTGCAACAGGAATTCATTAAGGTGCGTTACATCTCCCTTTGACATTAATTCAGAAATTCCATGTCTATAATGTTCAAGGAGAATGTCCTCACTAACATCATCTACACTGGCACCCTGTAATTCAATCAGTTTTTGTCGCTTAACAAATATCATATCTGCGTTAATTAAATCAGGTTCAATTTCAACATAATCCAACTGAGCGGACAAAATAGTAATCTCCTGCTCAGGAGTAAGATTCATGTCTAAAATTCGCTGAAAAATAATATTAGTAGCTTCAATCTCTCCATTCTCTACCAATTTTCTAGTTGATTCAATTGCAATTTCTAACCATTTCTCTCCAGAATTAAGATTTAACTCAATCTCAAGAAGAGTATAATCTGCATAGAGCATGTAAGCGTGTTTCTTTAATAGCAAACCTTTGGCGTCTGGAATAATTTCCATGAGAAGTTGACTATCATTTATTGGGTGGGCATTAGAATGAATTTGCTCCAATAGTATAGCTCCAATTCCATCTTTCCTTAATTTTGATTTGGGAAGGGTTATTCTATTTTTCGCTGCCCTCGCATAGATTTGAATCAATGATCGCCTAGCGTAATCTTTGTCAGTCAAAAGCAATTCATATCTTGTTTTTGCTTCTTCAATAAGTTCGGGTCGATTAAATTTTGTTGCTGCAAGTACAATCCATCTTGTAATTGTAGTTATCAAATCTTTTGAGCTTTTCTTGTTAGGGTCCACATTGTTGTAAATTAATCTTAATAGATCTTCAGCAACCTCATATCCAAATTCCTGTGGACTTTCTACATAGTGATTAAAAAGAGTTAATCTGATCTGAACAAGTAATTGAGAATATTTTTTGTTTAAAGAGAATCTGTTATTTAGGGATTGTAAGAGGACTAATCGGTCACTCATTCCGATTTTATCTAAATTGGTACTAAACCAGGTTATAATTGCTGATAGAAGCTTAGATTTATCATAATAAATGACATCATCTAATAGTGAATTTACATTGGAAAGAAACATATCGCCAATTGGGATATCTAAAAATGCATCTCCGATTCTAGGTAGAGCAAGTGTAACCAAATCATTTTCATTCAATCCATCAATTTTTACAGCCCATCTAACAGCATTAATAGCATCTTCTGCTCTCATAAATTTATCAGTTAGCAGATTTACCGATTGTAATCGTAATTCCAAGGCTCTTTTGAATTCACCAGCTACGACGTTTGTCTCAACAAGACACAATGCTCCATCCCATGACTGGTTCAATATTGATTCAGAAGCCTCGATTATTTTAGCAAGAATACGTCGATTTTCTTCAGTTTCTGATAAAATACCGGTTACACTCTGAATGTAACCAACCAAATGTTCGCTACCCCAAATTTTGGATCTTTCAGTTACCATGAGG
This sequence comes from Candidatus Heimdallarchaeota archaeon, assembly GCA_021399405.1. The sequence continues at coordinate 12,490 of JAAFKL010000105.1, forward strand.
AAAACTTCCTCACGCTTGTTAGCTTCCTCTAACATGAACGCAATTTGAAGTGCAGTTCCTTCAGCGATTTTAATAAGATCAGTGAAATTTGATTTTGCAAGGTACGAGGCTAGGTCAAGTAGATTTTTAGATGTATTATAATCTGGATATTTAATGGCAAGATCTGAAAAACATTGGGTAATGAAATTTTCGCCATATTCAAAATCTAAATCTAGTATATCATCAACAGAATCCATTATTAATTCAAAAATAATCTTAGTATCTTGGTTTGATTCAGTGATTTGTTGAATCAGATGAATTTTTTCTCTAATAGTGGTAAACCAGTCATCCTCTGGAATATCAGTCAAACCCGATAATAATTTATATGTAAGGTCCCAGAATTTGTTGTTTGTACCACCAGTTATGATTATGTATAATGGTTCATAAGAGAAAGTTTTGGCTATTTTTCCTCCCTTAAAATTAATATTCATTTTATTACCTGAGAACCTAGCAAAATCTAGCAAATAAACGGTCCAAGGCATAGATTCAATGATAGCAACAAATTGCATCATCGCCTCTTTAGAGGTATTTTCCTTAATAACTACCTCTTTCCCTTCGAGAGAATATTGAACATATTCTATAGAGACACGACTAGGTTTGGTTTCACTCTTTGTATCTACTTTAGGATCTCTATATAGATTTTGCAATTCTTGACTATCAGTGGGATTGCTAATATGATACTTCAGAACATATTCAGCCCATGTAGTAACAGGTACAATAGCACTATTTTCTCCGAAAATATGCAATACAACAGACACAGCAGTATTTAATTTTGCATACCAACGAATGAAAACAATAGATCCATTTACACTAGTGAAGAAGGAATAATCACCAGTGACCTCCTCCTGTTGTTTTCTCATCTCGAGAACAATTTTTGCTTCAATCTCATCACCTGGATGAGAAGTAAACCAAGAACAATCAAATCCTGGATCTTTTTCTTCTAGAGATTCTCCATCGGGATCAATGGATTTTACTGTAATCAATGCACGTTCAACCATATAAACCACCTATTCGATTGTTGATAGAAAATGAAAAATCTCTTCAGTAAGATTAGTCATTTCGTGTTTTACCCATAAAGAAAAATCACTAACTTCGATTAAGGAGCTTGGGAGAGCTTGTAATCTAGCATAATTTATCTTTTCTAACTGCAATTCCTCAAAGCGCATTGCGTTTTGAAACAAACTCTGTCCCAATTTTTTAGTTGAGGGATATAAATTTGGATCATCTAATGCCAGATCCAAAGCCTCAAGCTGAGTTTTGAATTTTTGAGATATAAGTTTCATTTGTAATTGAACTTTTTTGCGTGGTTCTTTTGGTAAATCTTGTTTCGCTCGAAATATACTCCTCACTCGAGCTATAATGCCTGATAGTCCTCGAGTGTTCATTATCATCATTTGTAGACAACCTTAGATAAATAATTGCGATTACCAAGGAAAAAAAATACAAAATATAGATTTAAAGCACATATTTTGTTTCAATGTGTTGAGAAGTTAATAATTTATATTTATTTCATGACCCAGACTGGCTCGGGTGTTATGTTATCAGAAGGTCTACCACCTGCAGAATCCCAATCCATGTCTTTAAC
>JAAFKL010000013.1 GCA_021399405.1 Candidatus Heimdallarchaeota archaeon
ATCTCTCTTGCATGTTTGGCGGAAATATTCATTTCCCTTCCACTTGCAAATGCAGTTTTATCTGGGTCGATATCCAATCCTACAGTTGAGTACTTGAATCTTGACACTGTATCTTCAAAACTGATTTTCATTTACTATATTTAAAGAGTTCAGATATCTCGCGCTTATTGATCATTGAATATCGGTTAAAAAATTGAAATTTTTCATTCTTTGTTAATCGCAATTTCAATTAATCGTTTATTATATCTTAAAGTAGCTAAGATCGGTCAACATCAAAAAACTTCAATACTCTGTGGAGTAAATGAGTCTTATGCGTGTTACTATCACTCAATTTGATAGTAATAAGAATAATTTGGAAGAAAGTTGGTTCTCACTCAAAACATATTTATCCAATCAACCTACGGATTTCCTCCTATTACCTGAGATGCCTTTCTATGATTGGATCTGTGATTATCCAGATTTTAATCAATCAAAATGGACAGAATCAGAAGAATCTCATAACCGATACTTAGAGAGATTGGGAGAGCTAGGAGTCTCAATAATTGCGGGTACAAGACCCCTCACTGAGAATGGCAAACGGTTCAATGTTGCCTTCATTTGGGACAAAATTAATCTTCTTCAAGAGGTGCATAAAAAGGTGTATCTTCCTAATGAACCAGGTTATTGGGAAGCAAACTGGTATGACCCAGGTCCGGTGGAGTTTACGGCATTTCACCAGAATGGCTTCAACATAGGCTTTTTGATCTGTACAGAGCTTTGGTTTATGCAGCATGCTCGCACCTACTCAAAAATGGGTATTGATATTCTACTCAATCCTCGAGCAACTCCAGCGACAACTACTTCAAAGTGGCTTGCAGGTGGTCAGACGGCGTCGGTAATTTCAGGAGCATATTCTTTGTCGTCAAATCATGTAGGACATGCGCCAATCAGCCGAGATGAGCTAGGAGGGGTTGGATGGCTGTCAGATCCTGAAGGGAAATTGCTTGCCCAGACGAGTCGTGAAACACCATATGTGACCATTAAGATAGACATAAATTTATCCAAAAAGGCAAAATCAACATATCCCCGATACGTAGTTGATGAATTCAAGCAATAATCAATATTTCAACAATACACGTTTTTCATTTCTAAAAATAATAACTCGATAGATTTATTTGAGGGGAACATACATTGATGATCGGGTTGCACCAATACCTGGTGCGGAATGACGAACTAATTTCCTTGCGAACGCATATTGTGCAAAGTAGTCACCTACTTTTTCAAATGTTAATTCGACGGGGAAATATTCTTTGCCATTATAGACTTCGACTGTGAGTCCAACAAATTCAGGTAGTATAACAAAGTCACGCACATGAGTTTTTACAATGACTTCCCTTCCGTGATTTTTTGCTTCATTGGCACTTCTGAGTTTTCCGAGCAATTTTGACCTTTCATGGTTCCAATATTGAGCGCGGGTTAAGGACCTTCTTGCACGTGAGGGTAGCAACTCAACAAGTTCATCCAAATTTAAGGATTGTAATTCCTTGAGAGTTTTGCCTCTGTAGTGTGTTTGGCGTCTAGATGACATAAGTTTAACTCACAATTCCAATCGTATAAGAGCATATAAGACTTAAGATAATGAGCAGAGATATTTATTAATTTGTCATAGCTGAAAACGTAGAACACTCAACGAATTCCTAATTCCAAAGAATTTTTTCAATTTTCTTTATGGACAAAAAATACCTAATTTAAATACCCAGTAAGTTTTTCAATCAGAACATGGTACAGACTAACCAAACTGAGTCCTCAATTATTAATTCCTTGAAAGATATTGTCGATAAAGACAATCAAAATGTATTAGGATGGAATGAGGATGCTGTCGCAGTCAAACTAGAAAATGGTTTTCTAGTGTTAAATACCGATAGCTGGGTGGGATCAACAGATAAACCAGATGATCTATCTTACTTTGATTGTGGCTATCGAGCGTTAGTAAATTCAGCATCTGACGTGATTGCGAAAGGGTCTAAACCCGAATATGCAGTTGTCTCCTTGTCAATTCCAGATGATACCAAAAATGAAGTTAAGGAGATCATTAGTGGAATTGTAAAAGCGTGTGATGATTATAACCTTCATTATTTGGGTGGGGATATGAATTCTGCAACTGATATTGTTATTGATGTAACGATCTGGGGATTTACTAAATCGAATCCAATACGACGGGATGGGGCATGTATTGGTGATAATGTATATTGGCTTGGACCCGACTTCGGAGAAACAAGTGCTGCGCTTGGGATATTAGTTAACAGTTGGAAAGGGGATAAAAGTATGGCACTTAGGATATATGGTAGACCGGTCATGTTTCTTGATTTCATAGGGACAAAAGCATCAAGTGCGATTGATTGCAGCGATGGTCTTGCCAAAAGCTTGTATTTTATTTGTGAGATGTCTAATGTGGGTATCGAGATTGATTCGATTGATTGTAATGCTTGGGTAAATTCAGTTGCCAAAGATAATAAAATTGACCTATTAGATCTAATATTTCATGGTGGTGAGGAACTAGGAATAATATTCACCTCAGCTAGTAATTTTGATTCAACAAAAAATTTTCGTAGAATCGGCAAAGTTGTATCGGGAGAAGTGGTAACATATATGGGCAAAAAAATTGACAATCGTGGTTGGGAGCATTTTAATTGATATTGGAGAAAGAGGATTCGAACAATTCAACAGCAACTCTTTCTTTGGTTTCGCTAACTGATTTGTACCACTTTGTTTAAATGTTAAATAACAAAAAGAAATTCGTAGGACATCGTAATGCTTCTATCTCCTGAAAGTCTTCGGACATTCACGAAAGCCACTCTGAAGTTTCAGGCTTCAACTGGTTAATATCCCCTTATTAACTATCAAAATGAGGTTTTCATGGTTATATCATAAAGAACATTACGATTGATCGAGGGGAAAATTATGTCTAAAACAAGAAATATAGGTATTGAGGCAGTTCCACCTACAAAGGATTG